>JABDRL010000163.1 GCA_013041765.1 Dactylosporangium sp.
CCAGCCCGACCGCCAGGTAGCCACCAGCGGCGAGCACCGGCGCGGCACCGGCGGTGGCCAGCAGCACGCTCACCGTGCCGACCGCTCCGGCCCGACCCCTGGTCCGGGTGTACCGCCCGGCCGCGCCCAGCCGGTCGAGTTGCTCGTAGACCAGGGCTTCCAGGGCGCCCGAGGCCAGCGCGCCCTTGGCGCCCCACAGCCCGAATCCCACGGCGAAGGCCCAGTACGAGGGGGTCAGGACCCACAGCGCGTAGCCGGCCCCGGCCAGGAGCGGCCCGGCTGCCAGCAGCAGCCTCCGGGAGACGGTGTCAGCCAGTGCGCCGGAAGGCACCTCCAGCAGGATGCTGGTGAGAGCCCAGAGCACGAACAGGGAGGATATGTCGGAAACTGTCAGACCGACGTCACTGAACAGCAGGACGTACACCGGGTACAGCAGCACGAAATCGTCGAAGAACGCATAGGCGTACAGCCCCACGAGCAGCCGTCGCAGCTGGCTGGAGGCAGCCGTCGGGCGAGGGGGAGGCTTCCGAAGGCCTGCCCAACAGCCGTCCCGCGCTTCAGATCAATGTCGCCATGTCATGTCGAGAACCGTACCAGCCGACCAGACACCCGCGACCGGGTCGGCCACGGCCACCAGAGCGGCACACCGCCCGCTGGAGTGTGCGGCTAGATCCGTTCGATCTCGATGGCCAGCACCCCTAGGCGCTCCTGGTCCGCCGGAAAGATACTCCGGATGACCGCCAGCAGTTGCCCCCGGGAGCTGCATAGGCTACCGCCGATCGCGTGCGATTCCTCCCGGTCCAGCATCGCCTCGAACGAGGCGTACTCGCTCACCCGCTTCACCCGGGTCCGAACCGATTGCGTCCCAGCGACGAACGTCAGATCCTGCCCGGCCGCAATGGTGCGGACACCCGGGGACCCGACGCGAACGTCCACTGTCTTCGTTCCCTCGGAGATGAGCCGGAGATAGGGCTTCCGGGTGTTGAGTTCGCGCCCCGAAGGTGTGTCTGACAAATCCTGCATGACCTGCCCTCTCCTCGCTCTCGGCAGTGAACTCGGCCAGCTGCTGGTCGCGACGCTGACGACCATCAGGAACAGCGAAGGCATCGCTGAACGTGAGCGTACGACGACCCGGCGAGTCAGTCGACCCCACACCGGCAGCCCTCCGGCATCCCGCGCCCCGACGTGGGCCGGAGGCCTTCGCCCGCGCTCAGACCGGCCGGAACGCCAGAATCGTTCAGCGCGCCGGAACTCGCCCCTGCGGTGGTGGTGCGATGGGCCTGCCCGGACCGGTCGTCGACAGGACGCGGCCGCGCCGGGCGGGGCCAGGTCTGGCCCCGCCCGGCGCCCTTGGGCCTCCGGCCGGATATCCGCTCAGGTCGCGACCGAGATCGCGGTCCGGTCGCGATCCAGATCCCGCCCGCCCAGCAGCTTGCCGTTGAGCCGCACCATGGTCGCCACGGTCGCGATCTGGACGGCGGCCACGCTGGCCAGCAGACCAAGGTGTACCGGAGAGAACGAGGTCAGTACGTGGGTCTTGACCAGTCCCCAGTGGATGAAGAACATCGCGAGGACGGAGAAGGCGACGCCCGGGCAGATCAGGCCGTAGCTGGGGATACTCCGCCGGTCGCCGAAGACGACGCTGGCGAAGTACCCCTGGCGCCGCATGATGGCCCAGCCGAAGAGGCCCATCACGAGCTGCGCGGCGATCAGCAGGCCGAGCACGATGAAGGGCAGAACCGGGGGCAGCGGGGTGTGCAGCAGGTTGTGGCTGATGCCGGCGGCGATCCGGACAAAGGCGATCCCGAACAGGGTGAAGATGGGGATGCCCATCCAGAGTGTCGGACCGGCGTCGGCGGACATCCCGTTCCGCAGCATGGCGCCGAAGCTCACCGGAAGCTTCACCAGGATCCACGCCGCCGAGGCCGCGACGAAGAGGAACGTCCCCAGTATGCCGATGACCGAGGTGGCCGGGACGGTGCTCATGGCGGCGGAGGCCGCGAACCCCACACCGATCATGGCAAAGGCGAAGCTGGGCAGGACCTGACTGAAGTGATTGGTGTCCTCGATGTCGAAACCCCGGTGGGTCAGAATTCTGCCGAGGTAGCGGCCGAAGACGGCGAAAGCGTATGCGCCGATCATCGTCATCGCGACGAGGGCCACGGGGAACAGATACTCCACGACGCCCCACAGGCCGGGGATGCTCAGGGCCGCCAGGATGAACATGATGTTGACGGTCATCGCCAGTGTCAGCGGGATCGCCATCAGCGTGACCTCGGCGTTCGACTGGCGCAGCAACTGGTAGTCCGGCGTGTTCAGGAAGCGGCGGTAGGCCGAGAGATTGGCCACCAGCAGACGCAGGTGCTGCGCCGCGAAGAACCCGATGGCCAGCAGCACCACGGTGACACCGGCGGCGGCACTCACCGAACCGGTGCGGTAGACCACCGCTAGATCGTCGAAGGTGGGGATCGGCGTCGCCGGATGCTTGACCAGGAACATCAGGTACATGAAAAAGGACACCGACAAGCCTCCGGCCCCAAGGGCCGAAAGATGGTACATAGGCCGGTAGTCCTCCGCGAACCTCACAGACATACGGATGCGCCTCTCAGAAACGGATGGGGCTAGACTCTGACTCCATACCCCCAGGGGTACCTAGATGACACCATACCAGAGGTTTTTCGATATCCGAGACATAGGCGATACGAACGGTTTTCGGATTGATTGTCCCGGCGCCGGGGGCAGCATCATCCGCTGGCGGCCAGATGGCACCGAGACGAGATGGGCGGGCCGGTCATGCGCTGGCCGCCGGAGCCGCGGGCAGCGGCGTCGTGGCTCGGCTACCTGGGGCCGCCGGAGAGGCTACGAATCACCGGATAGCGGGCAACACGCTGCGACCAGCGGGCCAGCGGCCAGCGCATGACCGGCCGGAACACCACCCGCCACAGCAGCCCCCAGGCACGGCCCAGGGTCGCCACCGCAAGGGCCGGCGATTGGCCGGCCAGCCGCCAGACCGGCCGGAGCAGGTGCCGGTCGGCAGGCATCAGCACATACCGCCACACCGGCCGCACCACGAAGTGTCGGGTCAGGTGCCCGAACCTGGCCAGCGACCAGGTCGTGCCGTGCCAGACCAGTCCGGGCACCCGAATGGGGTGTTGCCGCGACAACCAGCGCAGTGCCCGCCAGATGACCCGGCAACCCGGCCGCACCACCGATCGCCACGCCGCGAGCACCGGGACGGCCAGAACCACCGCGACGATCCGCACCGGCCAGGCGATCCGGGCGAACGCATCGGAGTCGGGCCGCTCCGCCGGAATGTTCTGGGATGCGGGGTGCGGTGGTTGCTTCCACCGGTTCGCCATGCCTTGCACGCTACTTCCCCCAGGCCCGTCCTGGCCAGGTTGCTAGCCTGGCGGCGTCATGATCACATCGACGATCGCGGGATTCTCCGTCGCCATCGCGCTCATCGCCGTCATCGGCGCCCAGAACGCATTCGTCCTCCGCCAGGGCCTGCACCGCGAACACCTCGTTCCGGTCATCGTGACCTGTGCGGTGTCCGACGCGCTACTGATCTCGGCTGGCATCGCCGGCCTCGGCGCGGCCGTCACCGGCCACCCGACCGCCCTGACCGTCCTGCGCTGGGGCGGCGCCGCGTTCCTGCTCGGCTACGCCGCGATCGCGGCGTGGCGAGCCGTCCGGCCCGGCACCCTGACGGCGTCGGCCCGGCGGCCCGGCACGCTCCGGGCCGCGATCCTGATGTGCCTGGCGTTCACGTATCTCAACCCGCACGTGTACCTGGACACGGTGCTGCTGCTCGGGGCGATCGCCCACCAGTATCCGGACCCGTGGTTCTTCGGCGCCGGTGCCGCGCTGGCCAGCGCCGCCTGGTTCACCGCGCTGGGCGCCGGGGCGCACCGGCTCGCCCCCGTCCTCGCCCGGCCGCTGGCCTGGCGCATCCTCGACGGCACCGTCGCGGCCCTGATGACGGCGGTCGCCGGGTCACTGGTCGCCGGTTGACCGGTCACCGGGTCACTGGTCGCCGGTTGACCGGTCACCGGGTCCGGCGGCCCGGAGGAAATCCAGAATCGGCTGGGTCTGCCCCAGCACCAGGTGTCCGGCCTCTGGCAGCAGCCGCACCGTCGCGTGCGGGGTGAGCTTCGCCAGCCGTCGGCGGGTCTCGCGGGAGTTCAGAAGGCCGTCCCTCCCCCCGACGACCACCAGCATCGGCATGGACAGTCGCCGCAGCTCGTCGTCGCCGAAGCGCGGCAGTGTCTCCCGCCGCGGCTTGAAGTGCTCGGATATCAGCATCATGTAGTCGACGAACGCCTGCGCCTCCGGCGTGGTCACCGGCGGGGCCGGGCCGAGGATGAGCCGCAGCGCCCGTCGCCTGCCCCAGTCGCCGAACGGCATCACCAGCAGGGCCAGGGCGAGGATGCCCCACCGCTGCCGGCCGACGCCGCCAGGGCACAGCAGGGCCAGCCGGTCGACCCGTTCGGGTCGCCGGATCGCGTAGTCCAGGGCGAGCCACCCGCCGAGCGAGACCCCGACGATCGATGCCCGCGCGACGCCGAGCCCGTCGAGCACGTCGTCGAGCCAGCGCGCGAAGGCGTCGGAGGCCAGCGCCGGCCGAGACGGCGCGCTGCGGCCCGGTTCGCCGACCAGGTCGACGGCGTAGACCCGGAACCGCTCGGACCAGGCCTCGATGTCGCCCATCCACATCGCGGTGGTGGATCCCGAGCCGTGCAGCAGCACGACGGCCGGAGCGTCCCGCGGCCCGCTGGCCACGACGAAGGTCTCGCCCTCACCCGTCGGCAGGCGCAGGTGCTCGCTGGGCACCGGCCAGCGGTCCAGCAACTCGCGGTAGCGCTCCGCGACGGCCGCCGCGCCCGCGGCGGAGGTGTAGTTGGCAGTCATGACCGCCCCCGCACAAACATATCGACGGATTTCAGCAGTTCGGCGCTGGTGGCAAGCCCACCCACAAGAATGATCTTCATGCTGGCGCGCTCCTCGGCATAGACCGTCTCGATCCGCATCGGGGCGTCCCCGGGTGGGCGGGCGGCGGTGGCCGCCATGAGCAGGGTGCTGAGGCGACCCATCTCCTCCGGGCCGATCGCGTCGATCTGCACGATGCTGGACACCTCAACGTGCCGCTGTCGCCGGGCGCCCTCCCCGGCGGGCGCGAGCACCGCCCGGCCGGTGAACGCCTCCAGGTCCTCGCGGGCGATGCGGTACTGCTTGCCGATCCGGACCGCCTTCAGCCGCCCGTCGCGCACATAGCCACGGACCGTCTTGACATGCAGGTCGAGCAGGTCCGCCACCTGCTCGACCGAGTACAGCGACTGCGACACCACGACTCCCTCGCCATCAGGTCGACTTCCAAGAACTACCCTATCACTCCCTTCATCGAGAAGCATAGGGAATTTTAAGGAATCATAAGCCATGCACGACGCCATGAAGTGGGTCACCCGCCGGGCCAGGCCCCATGGGCCTGGACGTCTCCCCCGGGGGAGAGTCGTCCCGGGTCCCGCGACGGTATGTTGGGGCGGCCGGGCCGAGACAGGCTCGCGGTTCCATGCCGGTGGTTCCCGGAACCGCCGCGGGTGGGGAGGTCGCCGTGGAGATCGCGTGGGGCGTCGTCGTGCTGGTCGCCGGGCTGACCTGCTGGCTGGGGCAGGCCATCGCGGCCAGTGTGCCGGCCACGGCCGTCAAGCTGGGACTGACCGAGCCCGAGCGCGACGTCGACCCCGGGGTGCACGCGGACACCAGGGGCGAGGCGTGGTGGGATACCGCGATCACCTGGCCGCTACCGGTCGCCGGAGTCCTGCTGATCATCGATCATGGCTGGTGGCCGTACTTCGGACTGTTCGGCGGCGCGGTCTACACGTACGCCACCGGACGGTGGGTGTTCACCCGCCAGGTCATGCTGGCCCGGGGCATCCGGGTCGGAACGCCTGCGGCGGTACGCACGGGTCGCATCGCCTTCGCGATCTGGGGCGCGATCGCGGTCGTCACGATGATCGCGGCGGTCGCGGCCCTGGCGGCCTGACCGCACGCGGGCCCCTCCGACCTGCCCCCGGCCAGAACCACCCCCGGTTAGGTGTGGCATTGCTGTCGCTCCAGCTACACCAAATCCACACCTACTGCGGAGCAGCTCTCGATCCCATCGCCGCTCGGTCATTATCCATTGACCAACGGCATCCTCATCAAAGAACTGAACCAGTTCAGTGATCGCGACATGAACCTTTCGGAGATCCGGGCTACAGCTCAGGCCATGCGCGATGCGCATCAACTGAACCGGTTGCGTTCCCGCCATAGCCGTGCATAGGCTAATGCCCACCACGCGGGAGCATCAACCTCAGTTATTGACATGACGGTCATCTGCGGCGTGATCGCAGCGATGAGCTGCGCGAACCCCAGGGGCTCCGCCCTGCTCGGCCTGCATCTTTCCCCAGCGGGTCCCAGTCGACCTTCCGCGCATGCGCATCCGCCGCCGCGCACGCGCATCCGCCGACACGCCGCACCGTGACATGCCGCACCGTGACATGCCGGGTCACGTCGTGCCACAGATCTCCAACAGATCGATGTCAATGATGCTGCTGACCTGTAGTCGCAGGTCCCACCATTCCCCATCGAAGCCCAATACGAGGTAGACCATGAGAAAACGACTTGTCCTCGGGGGCGCGACGCTCCTCGCCGCCGCAGCCTCGCTCTTCTTCTTCGCGCAGCCGGCCCAGGCCGCAGCCGGCATCCACGTCAGCGGGACCAATGTCGTCGAGGCCAACGGCAGCAACTTCATCATGCGTGGCACCAGCCACGCCCATACCTGGTACACCGGTGAGACCAGCTCGTTCGCCAACATCAAGTCGTTCGGCGCCAACGCCGTCCGGGTGGTGCTCTCCGGCGGACGCTGGACGGCGAACGGCGCCAGCGACGTCGCCAACGTGATCTCCCTCTGCAAGGCCAACCGGCTGATCTGCGTCCTGGAGAACCACGACACGACCGGCTACGGCGAGGACGGCGAGGCGTATACCCTCTCCCAGGCCGTCAGCTACTGGACCAGCATCAAGAGCGTGCTGGACGGCCAGGAGAACTACATCATCATCAATATCGGCAACGAGCCGTACGGCAACACCGGCGCCTCGGCCTGGACCAACGACACCGTCAGCGCCGTTCAGGCCATGCGAAACGCGGGCTTCGAGCACGCCCTGATGGTGGACGCGCCCAACTGGGGCCAGGACTGGGAATTCATCATGCGGGACAACGCCCAGACCGTCGCGGATGCCGACCCCAATGGCAACACCATCTTCTCCATCCACATGTACGGCGTGTTCGACACGGCCTCCGAGATCACCTCCTACGTCTCCTCGTTCAAGAGCGCCGGCCTGCCGCTGGTGATCGGCGAATTCGGCCACAACCACTCCGACGGTGACCCCGACGAGGACACCATCATGTCGACGGCCGTGTCCCAGGGAATCGGCTACTTCGGCTGGTCCTGGAGCGGCAACGGTGGCGGCGTCGAGTACCTCGACCAGGTCACCAGCTTCGACCCCAACCAGATCACGTCCTGGGGCACCAGGCTGTTCAACGGCGCCAACGGCGTCAGCTCCACGGCCGAGGAAGCCAGCATCTACAGCGGCCAGACCTCCTCGCCGACGCCCTCGTCGTCGATAAGCTCGCCCAGCACGTCGCCGACGACCTCGACAACCCCGACCACCGCTCCCGGGAGCTGCTCGGCGGCCTACTCGATCATCGGCCAGTGGTCTGGAGGCTTCCAGGGCGAGATCACGGTGACGGCCGGCAGCGCCGCCGTCAGCGGGTGGACGGTCACCTGGACCTTCACCGACGGGCAGACGATCTCGCAGTCATGGAACGCCACCGTCACCGCCAGCGGTTCCACTGTCACCGCCACGAACGTCTCCTACAACGGCAGCCTCGGGGCGAACGCCAGCACGGCATTCGGCTTCATCGGCTCGTGGAACGGCAGCAACAGCGCGCCGTCCGTCAACTGCACCGCCAGCTGACAGCACGGCCGTCGCCGGAGTTCGGCGATCTGGAAGCATGGGGCCGTCCCCTCGGACGGCCCCATGCGTTCGGCCGCTGATCGCGGTCCGGCCACCGCCGGGGTAGGGCGACCAGACGGGAGCACCCTATGGAGCGGCAGGCAGGCAACCGGAAGCGGCGGGCGCTGGTGGTGCGGGGTGGCTGGGAAGGCCACGAGCCCATCGCGTGCACCGAGCGTTTCCTGCCGTTCCTGCGCGGTCGCGGGTTCGCCGTGACCGTCACGGACGCCCTGGACGGGTACGCCGACCCGGATCTCCTCCGCGGCACCGACCTGATCGTGCAGTGCTGGTCGGAGGGGCAGCTGACCGGCGAGCAGGAGGCCGGCCTGTGCGCCGCCGTCCGGTCGGGTACCGGATTCGCCGGCTGGCACGGGGGCGTGGTGTCGACCATGCAGACGAATCTGGAGTACCAGTTCATGGTCGGGGGCAGGTTCGTCTGCCATCCTGGCGGGATCATCGACTACACCGTGGACACCACCGACGACCACCCGACCGTCGCCGGTCTCGGCAGCTTCCAGGTGCACAGCGAGCAGTACTTCTGCCATGTCGATCCCACGCTCGACGTGCACGCGACGACCACGTTCGACGCCGGCCACGGGGTGCCGGAGGCGGTCGGTGCCGTCATGCCGGTCGTCTGGACCAGGAGCTACGGCGCCGGCCGCGTATTCGTGTCGACCCTCGGGCATGTCGCGGCCGACTTCGACCAGCCCGAGACCCGGGAACACGTCCAGCGCGGGCTGCTGTGGGCGGCCCGCCAGAAGTAGCCCGGGCATCCGCCGCCGTCGCCGGGAAGGGCCCAGCGGATCAGCTGCCGTCGCGGGGATCGGCCAGCCGCTGGGGCACGAAGCGAATATCGCTGAAGGCCGCCCGGCAGCCCTCGCCAACGGGAGACTGGACGTGGAACCCCACCGCCACCGGCTCCGCACTGCCCAGGGCGAAATATCGAACGATATCCCACCATTTCCCGTCCGTTGAGGCGTGGAATACGTACGACGATCCCAGCCTCGACACCCGCAACCAGACGCCGCAGCCCTCGACGAGGAACGCATTCGCGTCATCGGACACGCCCCGGGTCACCACGGACACCACCATCGGTCGTCCCTGCGGGGAGATCTCGAAGCAGAGCTTGGCGAAGTGGCCGGCATCCGCCCAGAGCAGCAGTGCCCCCGCGTCGTAGTCGGCCCCGAAGTCCACGTCCACCCGGGCGCTGAGCTGGTAGTCCCCGTCGCCGTCGAGATCGACGACGGCCGCGGGAGCGTTCAGCACGGTCACCAGGCCCTGCGGGTCGACGAACCGATCCGTCCGCCCCCGGCGGTGATGCTCAACCGGTCCGCTTCCCCGGCGGCGAGCGTCGGCGCGGCCAGCCAGCGCACGGGGGCCGGCAGCGCTGAAATCATCGTCGGCTTTGCTGGTGACATGGGTCCTCCGGCGTGCTTCAAGACCTGCGGGCACAGATAATGATCATTAGAGCACGGGCCACCGACAGTTTCCGCCGACTCCGACGATGGCATCGTCAGCGATGGAATGGGATGCTCGTTGCCACACACCGTACGATCAGGTGAAAACCGCGTCCGGTGGTGTCGTCGAATCGGCCACCGACCAGGAGCGACGCGGTGACGAGCCTTCCCAGCCCGGACTGGTATCGGTCGGATGAACCGCAGGCCGGCCCGCCCTGGTATCCGCCAGTCAGCCAGGGCCCGACGCAAACCTGGGCCTGGCGCTTCCGCCACAGTCTGTGGCTGCTGCTACCGCTCCTCGGCTGCGGCTGCCTCGGCGGGCTGGGCTTCCTCTACGTCGGGCTGCGGGCCCGGCGACCGAGCTGGTGGGTTCCCGGCCTCGGCTACCTGGCCATCGCCATCGCCGCCGTCGTCTTCATCGATGACCCCGACCAGCCGTCGACCGCACTGGGCGACTGGACGCTGGGCCTGGGCTTCGTCGGCTGGATCGTCGGCATCCTGCACGCAGCGCTCATCAACGCGTCGTGGCTGCGCTGGCTGGCCAACCGTAGTCCCAGCTACGCCCAGACCATCTCCCCGCCGAGCTGGCCGTCGGCCTACCCGCCCGGTCCGGGGCCGTACCCGTCGACCTACCCGCCCGGTCCGGGGCCGTACCCACCGGCCTACCCGCCCGGTCCGGGGCCGTACCCGTCGACCTACCCGCCCGGTCCGGGACCGGAGCCGGGCGGCCCGCAGCCCCCGTCGGCATCCCCGTGGCTGGCTCCGGATGCCGCAGACTCGCCCTGGCAGCCGCTGAACATCAATACCGCGACGGCCGAGCAACTGGCGACACTGCCGGGCTTCGACGAGCCGCGCGCCCGGTGGGTCGTTTCGGAGCGGCACACCATGGGCGGTTTCGACAGCCTCGACCGGTTCGCGTTCGTGGCGGGGCTGGCTCCCCATGAACTTGAGGGACTCAGCGACCGGCTGGTCCACGGCCCCTGGTCGCCGACTCCGCCGGAGCCTCCCCAGCCCTGGTCCGCCGCACCATGACCGAGGCGAGCGCGACGGCGCCGGATCCGACGACCAGTGCCCCGGGGAACTTCGTCAGCCCGGCCACACCGACGCCGTTGGGCAGCACCAGCAGGGTCAGCACGCATCCGGCCACGGCCAGCCACCGGTAGTGGCGGGCGTCCGCGGTCACCGCGAGCACCGCCAGCGGAGCCAGCGCGTACCAGGGGTAGGCGACCGGCGACAGCACGACGACCGCGGCCAGGGCCAGCCCGCAACGGCGCACCACGCTCCGGACCTCCCCCATGCCGCCCACCGCCCGGTGCAACAGCGCCAGCAGCACGGCGGCCAGGACAGCGACGCCCACCGCGCGCGCTCCCGCGACGGCGGTGCCGACGGCCTCCGGCCGGCCGAGGACCCGCAGCACGTACCCGAGGAGCATCCCGACCGCGGTCGGCGGCGAGGTCC
>JABDRL010000197.1 GCA_013041765.1 Dactylosporangium sp.
GCCCGGGCCCGGGCCTCGGGGTCCGGCCCCGGGGCGTACCGGAAGGTCAGCTCGCGCCCCAGCAGCGCGCCGGCCCGGCGCCGCTCGGCATTCGCGACGCGCCGGTCCAGCCAGGTCATCACGGGCAGCAACAGGAGTCCGACGCCTGGGGACGTGGTGACGAGACCGAGGATGAACACCGCGGCCCCGAGCGCGCGCAGACCCACCCATCCGCCGGCCAGCAGGTGCCGGCTGCCCCACCGGACACGCCGCAGCCGCTCCCGCATGCCCTCGCACTCCGTTCCCCGCCGCCCCGGCTGGCCCCGGCTGGCCCCGGCTGGCCCCGGGCGCGAGTCTTCCCCGCCAGACCCGGCCAGGCAAGGTGTAGCCAGCTCCACCATGGGCACGGGAGCCCGCCCGCTGTCCTCGGGCGGCCCGGCTGCCTACGGTCGGCAGCGTGATCGAATCGGACCTCTCCCCGCGCGGGCTCGCCGCGCTGGCCCCGGCCCTGCTGCTGATCGCGGTGATGCTGCTCGCCGGGCTGCTCGACATCTGGAGGGGGCCCCGGCCCCGGCACCTGCCCCGGGCGGTGTGGACCGCCGCGGTGCTGGCCTCCTTCCCCTGGGGGCTGCTGGCCTACCTCTTCCTTGGCCGGGCCGAGGCCCGCACCGCCGAGCCCGGCACCGCTGGCCGGGCCGGCCCTGGTGGTCCGGTGGCCCGAACCCTGTCCCCACCGGGGTACGCCGTCGCCGATCCCGTGGTGCGGACCACCGGCCTGGTGCGCGAGTACGGCCGGGGCACCGGCGTCTGCGGCGTCGACCTGGCCCTGGCCCGGCGGGGCGTCTACGGTCTGGTCGGTCCGAACGGCTCCGGCAAGACGACCCTGATCGGGCTGATCGCCGGAACCCGCCGACCGGATGCCGGCCGCGTCGACCGAGCGTTCTCCCCGGAACGGCTGGCGCTCTGTCCCGACACGCCGGTGTTCGAGTCCTGGCTGGCCCCCAGGGAGATCGTCGATCTCGCCAGGCGGATGATCGCGCCGCACCGGCCCGCCTCGGCCACCGCCGAGGTGCTCGCGGAGGTCGGGCTCACTTCGGTCGCCGGCCGGCGGGTCGGCGGGTTCTCCAGGGGCATGACCCAGCGGGTCGGGCTGGCCGTCGCGCTGGTGACCGATCCCGAGCTGATCATCATGGACGAGCCGGCGGCAACCCTCGACCCCGCCGGCCGGGCGGATCTCATCGCGCTGCTGGGACGGCTGGGCGAGCGCCTGGCCATCCTGCTCTCCAGCCACGACCTGGGGCAGATCCAGCGGGCGGCCACCGCGGTCGGCGTGCTGCACCGCGGTCGGCTGGTCTACCAGGGGCCGACGGCCGACCTCGTCCGCCACGACCCCGGCGGCCATGACCCCGGCGGCCATGACCTCGAGCGGGCGTTCCTCGCCCTGACCGGGACGGAGCGCCCCGTATGCGTCGGCTGAGCATGACTCCAACGACGCTCTGGCGGCTGGAGTGGGCCAGGCTGGTCCGCACGCATCAGCTGCTGGCCCTCGGCGCGCTGTTCCTGCTGCTCGGCCTGTGCCTGCCGATCCTGACGGCCAACCTGGCGTGGCTGCTGGAGCGTTCACCCGACACCCGCGACCTCGCGGCCACCCTGCCGTCGGCGACCCCGGCTGAGGGCATCGCGGCCTATACGGCGCAGATCGCCCAGCTGGGGCTCCTGGTGCTGATCATCGGCGCCGCCGGGCCGCTGTGCCCGTACGCCCGGAACCAGCCGGCCAGCTACGTCTGGGCGCTGGGCCGGGGACACCGGCGGGGCCGGCTGCCGGCGCTGGCCGCGATCGTGCTGCCGAGGTTCCTGGCCCGTGCGGCCTGGGCCGTTGCGGCCTTCCTGCTCGGCCTTGGCGGGGCGTGGTATGAGACGGCGGTCCTCATCGGAGCGCCCGACCCGGCCCGCCTGCTGGCCGGGGCGCTGCTGGGCTCGCTGTACCTGGTGTGGGCGATCGCCGTGGTCGCCGTGATCGGCGCCTGGGCGAGCAGCGCCGCCGTCACCGCGAGTATGGCGGTCCTCGCCGTCCTGCTGACCGGGATCGCGGAGATCGTCCCCGGGGCCGGCCGGGCCATGCCGACCCGGCTGATCGAGGCGCCCGGCGAGCTGCTGCGAGGGGCGGAGCTGACGTCGTACCTGCCAGCGGCTGGTGTGGCGGTCGCACTGACCGCCGGGCTGGTGATCGCGGCCTCCGCCCTGCTCGACCGCCGGGAGCTATGACAGAATCAGGGCGTTTCACCACCGGAAATTCGCGGTAATCAATGGTATTGATGGACCAGCATCGGCATCGGCCGACGAAGAGGTGAGGCGCCGATGGTGTCCAACGAACGCGGCCCGCTGGTCGGGGTGCTGGGGTCCTACGGCGGACGCAACCTCGGCGACGAGGCGATCCTGACGAGCCTGCTCGCGGACCTGCGGGCGCGCCGGCCCGATGCCCGGATCCTGGTCTTCTCCCGGGACCCGGACCACACCGTTCGGGCCCACCCCGGCATCGAGGCCGTCGGCTGGAAGGGCCCTGGCCGCGGGCGGACGACGGCGGGGATGGACCGGCTGGACCTGCTGGTCCTCGGCGGTGGCGGCATTCTCTACGACACCGAGGCCCGGCACTATCTCCGGCTGGTCAGGGCGGCCCAGGAGCAGGCCGTGCCGGTATTCGTCCATGCCCTCGGGGCCGGACCGCTGACGGAGGAGACCGACCGGGCCATGGTCCGTGAGGCACTGGCCTCCACGGTCGACGTCACCGTGCGGGACGCGGCCTCCCGGGCGGTCCTGAAGGAAGTCGGTGTCACCCAGCGGGTCACCGTAACAGCCGATCCCGCGCTGCTACTGGAACCGGAAATATTTCCGATCGAGAGTCTCCGGGCGGAAGGCGTCCCACCCGGGCCTCGGCTGATCGGCGTGAGCGTGCGCGAACCGGGCCCGGCCGCCGAGCACCTGGACGTCGGTGGCTATCACCAGTTCCTGGCCCAGCTGGGCGATGCCCTGGTGCCTCGGTTCGACGCCCGGCTGCTGTTCGTCCCGATGGAGCGCACCGACATCCGGCACGCCCAGACCGTGCGGTCGCAGATGGCGGCCGGAGAGCACTGCCGGATCCTGTCCGGGGACTGCCGCCCCCGCCAGGTGCTCGGACTGATGCGGCACCTGGACCTGGCAGTGGGTATGCGCCTGCACTTCCTCATGTTCGCGGCGCTCGCCGGGATTCCCCTCCTTCCGCTGCCGTACGCGGGCAAGGTGCTCGACTTCGCCCAGCGGGCCGGAGCCCCGGCCCTGCGCGGTGCGGCGTCGGATCTGGTGGGTCCGCTGCTGGCCGAGGCCGATCGATTGGGGGACGTGGGAACGGCCCGGACCCGCCAGCCGGCCGGGCGGATCGCCGCCCTGCGGCAGCGGGCGGCCCGCACCGGCGAGCATCTCGGGGCGGTGCTCGATCAGGTGTGCCCGGCCCCGCTGGCGAGGGCGGGCTGACCCGGGGAGGACGTAGACTCCCGAGGATTCCACCGCTCCCAGCCGACGGTTGTCGGCTGGGAGCACGCGTGCCAGCCCGCGCCGGAGCGCGGGCCCGCCGCGGCGAGCAATCCGGTGGACCCGATTTCCCCGACCAGGCCAGGACCCGATGACGCCTTCGCGAAGTCTGCAATCACCATCCCCCAACGACACCGTGGATCTGCCGCCGCGCCGGGCCGTGCGGGCCGGACATACCCAGGTTCTTGTGGTCGGCGGCGGACCCGCCGGTCTGGGCGCCGCCCTCGGGGCCTCGGCCGCCGGGGCGAGCGTCGTGCTGGCCGAGCGCTACGGCTTCCTCGGCGGCAACGCGACCGCGGCGCTCGTCATGCCGCTGACCAGCTTCCACCGGCAGCTCACCGCGGCCAGCGGCGGCGCGGCCGGGGCGCTCTTCCCCACCGATCACGGGACGGGGGAGCCGGTGGTCGGCGGGGCCCTGCGGATGCTGCTCGATCGCCTGACCGCCGTCGGCGGGGCCGACGAGCCCTCGCCCCGCACCGGGTACACGACCCCCTTCGACCCGGAGCGGTTCAAGCTCGCGGCGCTGGACCTGCTCGCGGAGGCCGGGGTCTCGCTGTTGCTGCACGCGTTCGCCTCCGACCTGCTGATGACCCCGAACGCCGCGAGGGCGGTGTTCGAGACCAAGTCGGGGCCGATAGCCATCGACGCGGATGTGGTGGTCGATGCCACCGGCGACGGGGACCTCGCGGCCGCCGCCGGCGCGTCCTACCAGGTAGGACGCGCCGAGGACGGGCTGACGCAGCCCATGACGCTGATGTTCCGCATGGGCCGGTTCGATCCGGACGCCTTCGCCGGCTACGTCCGGGCCCATCCCGACCAGTGGACCGGGGTGCACGGCCTGCCCGACCTGATCCGCCAGGCGACCGAGGCGGGAGACCTCGACCTGCCCCGCGAGGACCTGCTGATGTTCAGCACGCCGCACGCCGATGAGGTGTCGGTCAACTCGACCCGGGTCACCGGGGTGTTCGGCACCAGCGTCTGGGATCTGACCAGGGCGGAGTTGCTCGCCCGCCGGCAGTTGCAGCAGATCGTCGCCTTCCTCCGGGGGCGGGTGCCGGGGTTCGCCGCGTCGTACCTGCTCCAGAGCGGGGCGCAGATCGGGGTGCGCGAGACCCGCCGGATCTCGGGTCTCTACCAGCTGACCGGGGAGGACGTGCTGTCGGCCCGGCAGTTCGACGATGCCATCGCCCGGGGGGCGTACTCCATCGACATCCACAACCCCGGCGGAAGGGGCACGCGCCTGCAGCCGCTGCCGCTGGGCGGGGCCTACGAGATCCCCCTGCGCTGCCTCGTGCCCCGGGACACCGAGCGGCTGCTGGTCGCCGGCCGGTGCATCTCCGGCGACCACGTCGCGCACTCCTCCTACCGCGTCATGCCGATCGCCATGGCGACCGGGCAGGCGGCGGGCGTGTGCGCCGCGATCGCGGCCGGTGGGGGCAAGGCTCCCGCCGACGTGCCCGCCGACAGCGTGCGGCGCCGGCTGCTCGACCAGGGTGCCAGTCTCTGACCCGGCCGTCGTCGATCAGCGAAGGGCGGAAGCGTACGCCTTGGCCGCCGCGCCGTTGCAGACCTCGCCTGGCCGGTTCCCGGTGAGTACGCAGATCGCGGTGGTCATGGCGTTCGCGGTACCGACGATCCCCGTGGCGATGGCGGTGCTCGGGTCGCCCACGGCCGACGCGATCTCCGTGACCGACTTGCCCTTGAGGACCTCCGGGCTGTAGCTGCCGCCGTCGACGAGGTACCGGTTGCCGATGGCCATGAACGGGATCGAGCCCGCGGCCCTCTGCTCCACATAGGGTGGCGCGTTGAGCGTCTGCATCACCTGGTGCTGCTGCGGGGTCAGCGAGTCCAGCGGCTCGTAGCCGGAGCCCTGGCGGACGTTGGTCGCGGTCTCGACGCCCTGAAAGACCAGGTACTCGCTGGTGAACGTGGCGCCGTGGAAGGTCAGGCTCTGGGTGTTGGGGTAGACGTCATCGCTGGCGGAGTAGGTGAGCCCGAGACCGGTGAACGTCCCGAACCGGGAGAGCGCGACCACCACGGCCCACCGCTGGGACGCGCAGAACGGGCAGAACTCCGCCCCGACGTAGAGCACCAGCGGCAGATCCCCGACGGTCAGGGCCGGCACATCCTCGATCGCCACCGGCAGCCGGCCGACCTCGCCCTTCCCGACCCGGTCCAGGACCTCGGGTGGCACCCCGGTCACCTGGCTGATGACCTCGGCGGCGGCCGCGCCGCTGGGTAGGACCACCGGCTCGTCATCCCCGGTGATCTTGACGATCGCCATGGCCACGACGGCGGTGGCGACCAGCGCCACCGCGATTCCCGCGGCGACGAACCCCTGCTGGCGCACCCGCCGGCGCCGCTGCTCCTCCAGCACCTGCCGAGCCTGAGCCCGCGCCGTGCCCTCGCCCTTGGCCATGCCGACCTTCCCGTGCCCCGCGCCGCCGCCAGCGCTGGCGCTGTCCGTGGCCTGCCCGCCGGGTTCGGGCCCGGCACGGCAACGGTACCGGTACCGGTCGGCGATGCGTGACCACGGCACTGTGCGGGCCCACCGACCCGCCGGATTCCCCGGGCGGGGGCTACTGGCCGGCGGTGACCGTCGTCGCCGTGACCGTGTTCCCGTCCGCGGTGCCCTCCACCGTCACCTGGGTCCCAGCGGCCAGCGCGGCCAGCGAGGAGGTCGTGGTGGTGCGTACCGCCGTCTCGCCGTCGGTCTTGACCGTGATGACCTGGCCGTCGGCGGTCTCAAGGTACACGGTGGTTCCGTCGACCAGCTTGACCTTGCCGGTGGTCGCGGATCCGCCGGAACCCTGCTGGGCCTGGGCCCCCTGGCTGGCCCCGGCCTGGCCCTGCCGGCCCATGCCGCTGGGGAAACCGCCCCCTGGCAGGTTGCCGGCGGCCCTGGCGTTGCCCGCGGCGCTGGAACCCGACGACGATCCGAACTGCTGCTGGACCAGTACGCCGCCGAGGAACCCCGCGACGACCAGCACGACGCTGGCCAGCGCCAGGGTCGTCCGGGTGGCGAGCCGGCGGGGCTCAAGGGCCTCCAGCTGATCCGCCAGGTCGTCGTCGAACGCGTCGTCGTGCAGGGTGAGCGACTGCGTCGGGAAATCGTCCCCGGGGGGCTGCTGAGTCATGGTCGTGTCATTCCTACTCGTACCGAAGTGCTTCGATGGGGCGCAGGCTGGCGGCCCGGCTGGCGGGGTAGCTGCCGAAGAACAGGCCGATGGCGACCGAGACACCAAGGGCGAGGACGACGGAACTCGGCACGATGACCGGTTTCACCCCCATGATCGTGAACTGGCTGCCGGCGGCGGCGGCGGCGACCCCGAGCAGCCCGCCGATGACGCTGAGCACGGTCGCCTCGACGAGGAACTGGTTGAGGACGGTCCGTTTCGGGGCCCCCAGCGCCTTGCGGATGCCGATCTCCCGGGTGCGTTCGGTGACGGTCACCATCATGATGTTCGTGATCCCGATCCCGCCGACCAGCAGGCTGATACCCGCGACCGCGCCCAGCAGCATGGTGAAGGTCTTGGCGTTGTCGGTGCGCGTCTCCAGCAGTTGGGCCTGGTTGAGAATGCGGTACGGCGTGGAGGTCGTGGACGCGGTCACGCCCAGCTTCTCGTTGAGGATCGAGGTGATCTCCGCCTGGGCGGCGTCGACGCTGTCCGGTCCGGTCGCCTGGACGAGGATCTGGCTGAGTGCCCCGTAGCCGGTCAGCGACTCCTGCACCGCGCTGAGCGGGGCCACGGCGAGGTCGTTGGGATCGGAGAACCCCGACCCGCCCTTCTCCGCCAGCACCCCGATGACGGCGAACAGCTTGCCGCTGACATTGATCTGCTGGCCGATCGGATCCGCCGTCGCGAACAGGCTCTCCGCCACGGTCGACCCGAGCACGACGACCTTGCGGTGGTCGGTGATGTCCTCCTGGGTGAACATCGCGCCGCTGCCGAGTTCGAAGTTCGAGGCCGGGACATAGGTCGGGTGGGTCCCGACGAACTGGCTGATGGTGTGGTCGGTGCTGCCGTAGGTCGCCACCTGCGACCCGGTGACGACCGGAGACACGGTCTTGACATCGGGGGCGGCCTCCGGGTCGTCCAGCGCCGTGGCCAGGTCGACGGTCAGGGACGTCGCGGTGGTCGACGCGCTCGCCTGGCGCCCGCCACCGCCGCTGACGGTCAGGGTGTTCGTCCCCAGCTGCTCGATGCTGCTCTGGATGCGCTGGGCCGAGCCGTTGCCGACGGCGACGAGCAGGATGACGGCCCCGACCCCGATGAGGATGCCGAGCACGGTCAGCCCGGACCGGAGCTTGTTGGCCGTCAGCCCGCGCAGGGCGAACCGGATGGTCTCGAACATACTCACAGCGTCACCACCGGGGAGGTCGACGGGCCGCGCAGCGTCGCCGACCGCGATGCCGCCAGGTGGCCGTTGCGGCGGTCGGAGACGATCTGACCGTCGACGAGCCGGATCACCCGCCGGGCATGTGTCGCGACGTCATCCTCGTGGGTGATGAGCACAATCGTGCGGCCCGAGCGGTTGAGCCCGTCGAGCACGGCGAGCATGTCGGCGGTCGACTGGGTGTCGAGGTTGCCGGTGGGCTCGTCGGCCAGAACCAGCGCGGGGGCGGTGACCAGCGCCCTGGCGACCGCGACCCGCTGCTGCTGGCCGCCGGAGAGCTGGTTGGGCTCGTGGTCGGCCCGGTCGGCGAGCCCGACCAGGCCGAGGGCCTCCCGCGCCCGCCGCCGCCGCTCGGTGGACCGGATCCCGGCGTACGCCAGCGGCAGCTCGACATTGGCCTGGGCGGAGGTGCGGGGGATCAGGTTGAACGACTGGAAGACGAATCCGATCCTCCGGTTGCGGACCAGGGCCAGCTGGCGGTCGTTCAACCGGCTGACATCCACCCCGTCGAGCAGGTAACGCCCGGAGGTCGGCACGTCCAGGCAGCCGAGGATGTTCATCAGGGTGGACTTGCCCGATCCGGACGAGCCCATGATGGCCACGTACTCGCTCCGCTCGATGGTGAGTGATACGCCAGCGAGCGCGTGGACGGCGGTGTCGCCCTCCCCGTAGATCTTTTTGATCTTGCGGACGTCAAGCACGGGACGGTCGGCCCGGTGGGCCGGCCCACCC
>JABDRL010000208.1 GCA_013041765.1 Dactylosporangium sp.
TTCTGGTTGTAGAGCGTCCCTCGGGCGTAGGCGGTGAAGTACTTGTCATTCAGCTGGCGGGACCAGTAGGTCAGCCCGCTGTTGAACCAGCTGGACGCGCTGGTGCTCACACCGTCGTTCCGGACGACGGCAACCATGTCGACGACGGTTCTGTCGGCGTAGCTCGCGGTGAGGGCCACCCTGGCCCAGATGGTGCGACAGATCGGGTTGTAGCGCAGGTTGAGATAGCCGAGGGTGACGGTCACCGGGATGTTCGGAGCTACCTGGGTCGTGATGGTGCCGGTGTCGATGGTCCTGGCATCGGCGGCACATCGGACTCCGCCGATCGTGCTCTCCGGGTTCGTGAAGTTGTAGGTCCGGTCACGGGTTGCCGTACCGTCGGTGGCCGCCATTGCGGGGCCAGCGAGGGAACTTCAATCACCGCCGACACCTACACCTCGGTCATCCTGGAGATGAAAGCCGAACGCGCCAAGGCCGAGGCCGCCGCCCAGCGCATCCCCCGCACCCACCCCAGGGCCAGCCGAACCACACCCCCGGACCGATACCGGTGGCGGTCGAAGCCGGGGGTGGCGCACCGACCCCAGCCACTATCGGTGATCTCCGGGCACCGAACCGTGATCACCCGGCGACGGTCGCCCGCATGCCCGCCCGGACGATCCAGGCAGCCTCGACGATCCGCGAGCCCCATCCGCGAGCCCCATCCGCGTTCCCGGCCAGTTCGCTGCCGCCGCCGTCCCATGGCCGAGGCCTGTAGTGATGACGATATGGTGCGGTCGGACGCCGGCCAACGTCGACAAGGGCTCTGAGCTGCGAAAACGTGGCGTGAGGGGGAATCGGCTGGAACCCTGGGCGGGCGCACAGGTACCCTGAGGACCTCGGGCTGCTAGCTCAATGGCAGAGCTGCGGACTTTTAATCGTGAGGATTCCCAAAATCTTGCATAAGTAGACTCATGTCTACCTGCGGAAACGCTTGACCTGTCTGTCCATTTCGGATCCGTGGTGGCTCCGTGGCGTATCTTCTGTTTCGAGTGGGGTGCATCCGGGCTGGTCAGGTATGGTCCGGGCGGGTCCGGGTGTGCCGTGGACGGAAGCCGCCAGCTTCGGGGGTCCTCGGAGGACTCCGGTATGGAGCATGGGTGATCGTGGCCTACGGGCTCTGGGCTGGACTCACGACGCCCCGGCACGACACGGTGGTCATGGGGCGTAGTCGCGGTGACGGGGTCGCCCCGGCGGCCTCGGTGCCGTTCATGGCAGCGGTCGAGCCCTCTGTGTCAAGATCTGGAACGGAACCCGTCACCTGGACGGGGCGGGATAGCGGGAGCCTTGCCCGCCTCGTTCCCGGGCGGTCTGCGACCCGGCTGTGCATCCCAGGCCGGCTGGTACGTCGCTGCTAGAGTATTGAGGATATGCCGCCCTACGGGGCGTCGTGCTCGGCGCTGGTTCACTCGGATGGATCGTTCGCCCCGGACGAACCCTCGAAGTCCTGCGACCAGGAGATAGAGCAGCCGAGCGATGCTTGACATTAACGAAATTCGCCGCGATCCCGATCGGATCAAGACCTCACTGACCAAACGCGAGATCGATGTCGATTTCGAGGAGCTTCTCGTTGTCGACAAGGACTACCGCGGCTCCCAACTCCGGTTGGAGCAGGCTAGGGCCGAACGCAAAAAGATTTCCGGTCGGGTCTCCGCACTGCTCAGATCCACGCAGTCCGAAAAGGGCCTCGTTGATGAGCTGCGCGTGCAATCCCAGGTGCTGGGCGACGAGATCGTCGAGTTGGAGAAGCGAGCGGAAGCGCTGGGCACGGCCCGGCAGGAGATTCTCGACGGGCTGCCGAACGTTCCCGACGACGACGTCCCGGCAGGTGGTAAGGAGGCCAACCGGGTTATTCGTGGCAGCGGCGAGCCCCCGGAACTGGGTTTCGACGCGCTTGACCACGTAACGCTGGCGGAAAACCTCGGCTTGGTCGACTACAAGCGAGGCGCCGAACTCGGTGGTACCGGTTCCTGGATCTACACCGGGGTCGGCGCGCAGTTGGAGTGGGCGCTGTTGAACTACTTCGTGCAGACCCATATCCAGGACGGCTACACGTTCGTTCTGCCGCCGCATCTGCTGAACGCCGAGGCAGGCTATGCTGCCGGGCAGTTCCCGAAGTTCGCCGATGACGTCTACGTCGTGGAGAGCGACGAGCGCGGAGCGCCGTCCAAGTTTCTCCTGCCAACGTCCGAGACCGCTCTGGTGAGCATCCACCGGGATGAAATCCTGCGCGAAGACGACCTGCCGCTGAAGTATTTCGCCTACTCACCGTGTTACCGCAAGGAGATCGGTGGGTATCGTACGCACGAGCGGGGCACGCTGCGCGGGCACCAGTTCGACAAGGTCGAGATGTTCCAGTTCACCACGGCGCAGCAGTCCGATGCCGCGCTGGAGGAGTTGCTGGGCAAGGCCGAGGCGCTCGTGCGGGGACTCGGTCTGCACTACCGAATCTCGTTGCTGGCCGCTGGGGACACCAGTGCGTCCATGGTCAAGACGTACGACGTGGAGGCCTGGATCCCGAGCATCGGTCAGTACCTGGAAGTCAGCTCGGTCTCCAACTCCCGGGCCTACCAGGCGCGGCGGGCGAAGATCCGCTACCGGGGAGCCGATGGCAAACCAACTCTCGTGAACACGCTGAACGGCTCCGGATTGGCCACCAGCCGCCTGCTCCCGGCGATCATCGAGCAGAACCAGCAGGCCGATGGCTCGGTGGTTGTTCCAGAGGTCCTTCGGGCCTGGGTCCCCGAGCGGATCGGTCCGAGCCAGAGGTAGCCGCCCGTCGCGATCGGCGCAGGGTACGGCGGACCACAGTCTGGG
>JABDRL010000113.1 GCA_013041765.1 Dactylosporangium sp.
GTCGCGGGCCGCGGCCCGCGCCTATGCCACCGCGGCGGGGGCCGGCTTCGCCCTGGTCCACGTGTCGACCCCGCTGGAGGAGTGCGAGCGGCGCGACCGCAAGGGGCTGTACGCCAAGGCCCGGGCCGGGCTGCTCACCGGGATGACCGGTATCGACGACGCCTACGAGCCCCCGGCCGAGCCGGAGTTGACCATCGACACGACCGACCTACCCATCGGAGACGCCGCGAGCACAGTGCTGCGGTTGCTCGCCAAGTACGGATGGATCGACTCCCGCGGGTTCTGAGCGCCGCTCGGCCAGCGCGCCCCGGCACAGCCGGGCGGTCAGCCCGACGGGCGGCACCCGCCCGCGGGTCCGCTCCGGGACGTCGGTCATCGTCCTGATCGCCGCCGGCCAGCCGATGAACCAGGTGCCGGGGAGGGCTCGACGCAGCCGGGCCGCGACCCAGGCCTGCCGGGCCACGTCGAGGCCGACGACGACCACGTCCGGCGCCACATCGCCGATCTCCGCGCAGATCGCGGCCAGCTCGCCGGAATCGCCGTCGGCGTCCGGCCTCGGGCTGGCATGTCCCACGATGGTGACCCCGGGACAGGCGAAGGACACCACCGACGCGGCCCGGTGGGCGCCCTCCCGCCGGCCGGGGATTTCGGGCTCCCCGCCCAGCAGGTAGACCGAGCGACCGGCGGAGCGCGCCGCCGCGAGCACCGCCCAGATGAACGTCGACGCGTCGGGGGCCGGCAGCCGGGCGCCGGCCAGCCGCGCGGCCAGCCACAGCGGGGTACCGCTGGCCAGCACCAGGTCGGCGCTCGCGAGTCCGGAGCGGACAGCGGGATCGCGCATGGCTCTCGCCACCACGTCCAGGGTCGGCACGGTCGCCCAGCCGCCGACGCCGGCGGCCAGTGCGGCGCACACGTGGACCGCGAACTCGGCATCGCCCAGCGGATCGAATCCCACCCCACCGATGCTGACCCTGTGCCGATTACGCACCGCGTCCCCCCGTCGACCGCTAGCACACACCATCCTTAAATAGGGTATAAGGCACAAAGCCGTGCGATTGCGAAGTTCAGGAATTCAACCCACCAGGCGGTGTTCCAGCGGGTGACCTCACGCCGAGACGAGCGCCCGTTCCAGCCCCTCGGCAACGGCGGTCATGAACTCGTCCGTGGTCAGCCACGGGGTATCGGCACCGATCAGCATCGCCAGGTCCCGGGTCATCCCGCCCCGCTCCACCGTCTCGATGCAGACCCGTTCCAGCGTCCGCGCGAAGCCCGTCACGGCGGGCGTCCCGTCCAGGTCGCCCCGGTGCGACAGGCCCATGGTCCACGCGAAGATGGAGGCGATGGGGTTGGTCGAGGTCTTCTCCCCGCGCTGCCACGCGCGGTAATGCCGGGTCACCGTGCCGTGTGCCGCCTCGGCCTCGACGGTGCGCCCGTCGGGGGTCATCAGGACACTCGTCATCAGGCCGAGCGAGCCGAACCCCTGGGCCACGGTGTCGGACTGCACGTCACCGTCATAGTTCTTGCAGGCCCAGACGAAGCCGCCGGCCCATTTCAGCGCCGCGGCGACCATGTCGTCGATCAGCCGGTGCTCGTAGGTCAGGCCGGCCCGCGCGAACTCCTCGGCGAACTCGGCGGCGAACACCTCGGCGAACAGGTCCTTGAAGCGCCCGTCGTAGGCCTTGAGGATGGTGTTCTTCGTCGAGAGGTACACCGGGTAGTTTCGCGCCAGACCGTAGCGGAACGCGGCCCGCGCGAAGTCTCGAATCGACTCGTCGAAGTTGTACATCCCGAGGGCGACGCCCCCCTCGGCGAACGTCGCCACCGTCAGCTCGATCGGTTCGCCCCCGTCGGCGGGCTGATAGGCCAGGGTGACCGTTCCCGGCCCCGGCACGACGAAATCGGTCGCCTTGTACTGGTCACCGTGCGCGTGCCGGCCGATGATGATCGGCTTCGACCAGCCGGGCACCAGCCGGGGCACGTTGGCCATGATGATCGGCTCCCGGAAGACCACCCCGCCGAGGATGTTGCGGATCGTTCCGTTGGGCGAGCGCCACATCCGCTTCAGCCCGAACTCGGCGACCCGGGCCTCGTCCGGGGTGATGGTCGCGCACTTGACCCCGACGCCGTGCCGCTTGATCGCCTGAGCCGCGGCAACGGTCGCCTGGTCATCCGTCGCGTCTCGGCGCTGGATCGACAGGTCGTGGTAGTCCAGGTCGATGTCGAGATACGGCAGCACGAACCGCTCCCGGATCTGCCCCCAGATGATCCTGGTCATCTCGTCGCCGTCGAGTTCGACGACCGGCTTCAGTACTTTGATCTTGGCCATTGACTGCACGCCCCTCTCTTACAGTACGAGCGTACTGGATTCGGGGAACGGGCCGCCGCGACCGGAACAGACAAAGGCAGGCACCCACTCCGGGTGCCCGCCCAGTTGTCAGTACCTCGCGATGTCAGAGGTCGAGCACGTCCACCTGCTTGGCCCGCACGGCCTCCGCGGCTTCCTTGAGCGCCGCCAGTTCGCTGTCGACCAGCGGCGTCTCCACCACTCGCCGAACGCCCTCGGCACCCAACTCGGCCTGCACGCCGAGGTAGACACCGGAGATGCCGTACTCGCCGTTGACCCAGGTGCACACCGGGATGACCTCGCCGGAGTCCTCGGCGACGGCCTTCGCCATCCGCGCCGCCGCGGCCGACGGGGCGTAGTAGGCCGACCCGGTCTTGAGCAGACCGACGATCTCGGCCCCGCCGTTGCGGGTCCGCAGGACCAGCTCTTCGATCTTCTCTGCCGGCAGCAGATCCGTGAGCGGCTTGCCGTCGACCGTGCACTGCGACGGCACCGGCACCATGGTGGCGCCGTGCGAGCCGAGGGTCAGGGTCTTGACCGAACGAACGGGAACGCCGAGTTCGTCCGCGACGAACGTGGTGAAACGCGCGGTGTCCAGCACGCCGGCCTGGCCCAGCACGCGCTGCCGGGGGAATCCGGTGGCGATCTGTGTCAGGGCCGTCATCTCGTCGAGCGGGTTGCTCACGACGATGACCACGGCTTCCGGAGCGTACTTCGCCACGTTCTGGGACACCTGGCGAACAATCTTGGCATTGACCCCCAGCAGGTCCATCCGGCTCATGCCCGGTTTGCGGGGAAGGCCAGCTGTGATGATCACAACGTCCGAATCCGCGATGACCTCGTACCCCTCGCCGTTGGGGCCGGTCGACTGCCCAACGATGTTCGTCTCGAAGCCCTCGACCGCGCGTGACTGTCCGAGGTCGAGGGCGATGCCCTGCGGCTTGCCCTCGATGATGTCCGTCAGAACGACGGTCTCAAAGACGTCATACTCGGCTAGGCGCTGTGCGGTCGTCGAACCGTAGAATCCGGCGCCGACGACGGTGACCTTCTTGCCCATCAATCCGGTTCTTTCAGTGAGTGTTGTGCTCGGAAAATCTTCCCTGGCGACGATAGCCGTGCTCTCATCTGCCAAGTCCAGCGACCTCCTGTTCTGCCCGTTCCACCACGTTGGTCAACAACATGGCTCGCGTCATCGGACCCACGCCCCCCGGCACAGGTGCCAGATACCCCGCGACATCCGCGACATCAGGATGCGCGTCGCCAGCAAGCCGGGTCTTGCCGTCCCCGGTCGGAATGCGGGTGATACCGACATCGAGCACCACGGAGCCTGGCCGGATCATGTCCGGTTTGAGGAGCCCTGGCACCCCGGTGCCGAGAACCACCACGTCGGCGGCGCTGGTGTGACGGTCAAGATCGAGGGTGCCCGTGTGACACAACGTCACGGTGGCGTTCTCGCTGCGCCGGGTCAGCAGCAGGCCGAGCGGCCGGCCGACGGTCGTCCCCCGACCGACCACCACCACCTCGGCCCCGGCAAGGGGAATGTCGTACCGCCGCAGCAGCTCGATGACGCCCCGGGGGGTACAGGGCAGTGGCGCGGGCACCCCCAGCACCAGCCGCCCCAGGTTGACCGGGTGGAGCCCGTCCGCGTCCTTGTCCGGATCGATCAGCTCCAGCACCCGCTGCGCGTCCAGCCCCTTGGGCAGTGGCAACTGGACCATGAAACCCGTGCACGCCGGATCGGCGTTGAGTTCCGCGACCACCGCTTCGACCTCGGCCTGGGACGCCGTGGCCGGGAGGTCACGCCGCAGCGACGCGATGCCGACCTGCTCGCAGTCCCGGTGCTTACCGGCGACGTAGGTGTGCGAGGCGGGGTCGTCGCCGACCAGCACGGTCCCCAGTCCTGGCCGGATCCCTCTGCTGGCCAGCAGCGAAACCCGCGTCCGTAGGTCTTCCCTCGTCGCCGCGGCTGCGGCCTTGCCGTCCAGAATGATCGCTGTCACGCGCCGAATCCTTTCACGGCTACGACCTCGGCAACGCGGCGATTCCCCGGCGTCACGTCGGCGCATATCCAGCGTGCCTCGGTTGGCGGGCGGTGTGGAGTGTCCCGTGGTTGCGGTCACAGGGTGTCTCCAGTCACAGAGCGGTCGTCGGGCATCGCTCGGGGAGCCGTTGGGGAGCATCGGGCGCGGATCGGTCAGTACCCCGGTAGCGTTGGTTCGTCATGAGGTTCCGGACCGGTCCAGGGCTCCTTCCCGCAGCTCTCGCCGCCACGGCTGCGGTGGTCGCGATAGCGGTGGTCGTCGGCGTGACGGTGGTCGCGGCCGGTGGCCAATCCGGGACATCCCGATGGGCCGCCCCGATCGCGGCACCCCCGAGCGGGCCCGCCGCCTCCGCCGGCTCGGCCGGCAGTTCCCCGGCCGGCTCGCCGTCCCCCTCCCCCCTCGCCTCCTGCCCGCCGAACACCGGCTGGGACTGCGCGCAGCAGCGTCGCTTCGCCGCCGCCAACGCGCTGCTGGCCGACAGCCCGGGCAAGCTCGGGGTCATCGTCCACGACCGCAACACCAACGCGGTATGGCGGGCCGGAACGACAGCAAACACCACGTGGACGGCCTCGACCATCAAGCTGGCGATTGTGGCGACCATCCTGGAATGGCACCGGGAGGGAAAGATCTCGATCACCGACACCGATCGGGCCAACATGAGCGCGGCCCTCGTTGACTCGTCCAATGCGGCAACAACCACATTGTGGGCACGATACGGCGGGCAGCCCATGTTCCACCGTTTCAGATCAAAGTATGAAATGACATCGCTCTCCGTTGTATCCGGCTATGAACTTTTTTGGCGTAATTTGCGATGCAACGCGGAAGACCTTCATCATTTGATGTTGTACATTCTGAATGATCTATATCTCGACGATCGGGCCTATCTCATCGGCAAGCTCCGCGGGGTCGGCGCCAACCAGCAGTGGGGCGTGTGGGCGGCGGGGTCGGCCCTGCGCCCCGGTAACAAGAACGGATGGGCGCAGAAGCCCGACAGCGGCAGCAACCGCTGGGTAACCCATACGGTCGGGTTTGCCGGACCGAGCGAGTGCTACATCGTGGTGATCACCTACAGCCAGCCCCCCTCGGGAACGCTCAGCAAAGGCATTCACACAGTCAGTGACCTTGCTGCCACGATCTTTGCCGCCACCGTCCCAGCACGGGTGGTCACGCCATAGCGAATCTCGTCAACCCGACCGGCCCTTGATTGTGCCCGATAGTTTTCGGCAAAATCGTTGTCCCTCATCGGCGCGGCGCCGTTATGCTGTCCGCCGAAACGTGGCCTTCACATCCCGGAAACGGAATTCACATTCCGCGTCTTCGGGCCACAGAGCAGCGTGGCATCACGGATAAAGATCTCACTACCGGCGATCTCGCAGAAGCCAGCACCGGTTCCGAACTTCAATATCGAACCGGGACAAACCTGTTTCCACACAAAGACGACAAAAATGTCGAACATTCCTTGAAAACATTCCGGAACGTCAACTGTTATCCAGTCGTAACCCCACGGTTGGATGGTCGAGTTCTACGACGGCCTACGGTTGCCGCGCTGTGTCCTGTCACCACACGATGGATCCGGACTCGGCATTCCAGACTGACAAGGAGGCTCAATGCAGGTTCGTAGGCTCACCGCCTTGGCTATCCTGCCGGTCGTCATCGCTGGAGGAGCCGCTGCCTGCAGCGGTGACAGCGACTCGGGCGACAGCGGCAACGGCTCAGCAGCGGTCCTCTCCGTCGGCATCGGCGAGCCCAAACACATCGTGCCGGCCAATACCGGCGAGACCGAGGGCGGCCAAGTCGTCTACGCGATATTCGCTGGTCTGCTCGACTACGACAAGGACGGCAAGCCCTATAACGTCATCGCCGACAGCATCACGACAGATGACTCCAAGATCTGGACGATCAAGCTCAAGGACGGCTTCACCTTCCACAACGGTGAGAAAGTTACCTCCGAGAGCTTCATAGACGCATGGAACTGGGGCGCGTACGGCCCGAACGCCTCGGACGTCAACAGCTACTACGCCCAGATCGACGGCTACGCCGACCTGAATCCGGAAGACGCCACCCAGACCCCGGCGAGCAAGCAACTGTCGGGTCTTTCCAAGGTCGACGACCTCACCTTCAAGATCACGCTGTCGGAGGCATTCTCCGATTTCAACACCGAATTGGGCTACACCGCCTTCTTCCCCATGCCCAAGGCCGCGTTCGACTCCGAAGGCAACATCACCAAGGAGTACGAAGAAGCCCCCATCGGCAACGGCCCGTTCAAGATCAAGGGCACGTGGAACCACGACACCAACATCGAGACCGAACGCTTCGAGGGCTGGAAGGGTACCAAGCCCAAGATCGCCGGCCTCAACTTCAGGATCTACCAAGATCTGAAGGCCCAGTACTCCGACACCCTGGCGAACAACCTGGACATCAACCGTCAGGTGGACACCTCCAACCTGATCAACGCCAAGAACGACTTTGGTGACCGCTACCAGATGAGCCGCAACTCGTCGTTCCAGTTCCTGGCATTCCCGG
The DNA here is from genome assembly GCA_013041765.1 of Dactylosporangium sp. Taxonomy (GTDB): domain Bacteria; phylum Actinomycetota; class Actinomycetes; order Mycobacteriales; family Micromonosporaceae; genus JABDRL01. The sequence continues at coordinate 6,910 of JABDRL010000113.1, forward strand.
TCTACGACGAGACCTACGCCAAGGCCGAGGTCCGCAAGGCCATCTCGATGGCCATCGATCGCGACCAGATGGTCAAAACGGTCTTCGCGGACACGCAGGAATCGGCCCGGTCGTTCATCTCGCCGATCCTGCCCGGCTACCGCGACGACACCTGCGGTGAGGCGTGCCAGTACGACCCGGCGGCGGCCAAGACGCTGTACCAGTCGGTGGGCGGCCCGGCCACCATCCAGATCACGTACAACGCCGATGGCGGGCACAAGGAGTGGATCGAGGCGACCTGCAACCAGTTGCAGGCCAACCTGGGCATCACCTGCCAGGCCCAGCCTGAAACGAAGTTCGCCGATATGCTGACCAAGGTCAAGGACAAGACGCCGGGCGTCGGCATGTTCCGCCTCGGTTGGATCATGGACTACCCATCGATGTACGACTATCTCCAGCCGCTGTACCACACCAACGGCTCGTCGAACTACTACGGCTACAGCAACCCCGAGTTCGACAGGCTGATCGCCGAGGGCGCCGCGGCCAAGACCTCAGACGAAGCGATCAAGCTCTGGCAGCAGGCCGAGGACGTCCTCGCCAGCGACCTTCCGGTCATCCCGCTGCGCTACGGACAGAACCCCTTCGTCACCTCGGAGAACGTGAAGAAAGCCGACATCAACCTGTTCACCTGGGTAGACCCCTACACGGTCGAAGCGGCCTGATCCCGAACGACACCAGGCGGTGACGTCACCAAGCACCTCGGTGACGTCACCGCCTGCTTGCAGGACGGCCCTGACGCACCACGAACCGCACCCTTCACCGAGAGCGACCACCCCATGTTCCGCTACATAGTGCGACGCCTGCTCCAGATGGCCCTGGCCTTCTTCGGGACGACGCTGCTGGTGTACGCCATGATGTTCGCCGCTCAGGGCGACCCGATCCAGGCCCTTGCCGGAGAGAAACCGGTATCAGCCAGCCAGCGGGCCGTCCTGACCGAGCGGTACCACCTCGACAAGACCGGTATCGACGGATTCCTGTACCGATACTGGGACTACGTATCCAACCTGATGCGGGGCGATTTCGGCACCACGCTGGCCGGGCGCTCCATCTCCGACGTTCTCCAGGCCGCCTGGCCGTTCACCATCAAACTGGCCCTGATGGCGATCAGCTTCGTGATCGTCTTCGGCATCACCGCCGGGGTCATCGCCGGCATCCGCCGTGGCAGTCTCTTCGACACCACCACGCTCCTGCTCACGCTCGTGGTCATCGGCATCCCGGTCTTCGTCCTCGGGTACATCGGCCAGTACCTGCTGACCAACAAGTGGCGCCTGTTCAAGCCGACGGCCAACGACGGTTCGCTGTACTCGCTGCTGCTGCCAGCGCTCGTACTCGGCATGCTGGCCCTGGCCACGGCGCTCCGGCTGACCCGGACATCGGTCGCAGAGAACCTGCGCTCCGACTACGTCCGCACCGCCAAGTCCAAGGGGCTGCCCCAGCGGCGGGTCATCGGGGTCCATGTGCTGCGCAACTCGCTGATTCCCGTGGTCACGTATCTCGGCATCACCATCGGCGACCTCATGTCCGGCGCGATCGTCACGGAACGAATCTTCAATGTTCCCGGCATCGGATTCAACGTCGCCAAGGGCATCCAGACGGAGGACGGGCCACTGGTCGTGGGCATCATCAGCCTGCTCGTCATCGTCTACCTGACGAGCAATCTGATCGTTGACGTGCTCTATGCCGTCCTTGACCCGAGGATCCGCTATGAGTAGCCCCGAAGAGTCCACAACCCTGGCCAAGCCGCGCAGCCTCGCCGCGGACGCGTGGTACGACCTGCGGCGCAGCCCGATCTTCTGGATCGCCAGCATTATCGTGGTCGCGCTGGTCGGCATCGCCGCCTTCCCCGGGTTGTTCACCAGCGCCGATCCCAAGGCGTGTTCCCTGGACTTCCGCTTCGCCGGCCCCGGCCCCGAGGCGCCGTTCGGCTACGACGTCCAGGGCTGCAACGTCTACGCCCGGACGATGTACGGTGCCCGGTCCTCCATCGAGGTCGGCCTGTTCGCAACGCTGATGGCCGGAACCATCGCCTTCGCGCTGGGCATGGCGGCGGGCTTCTACGGTCGCTGGATCGACACCCTGCTGTCCCGCAGCCTCGATGTCATCGCCAGCATCCCCCTGCTGCTCGCGGCGATCGTGCTGCTCAAGCGGCTCAGCGCCACCGGTGGCAGCACCGGGGTCTGGTCGGTGGCCTTCACCCTCGGCGTCCTGGGTTGGCCCGTCGCGGCGCGCGTCGTGCGGTCCTCGGTCATCTCCGCGAAGCAGCAGGACTACGTCCAGGCGGCGCGGATGCTCGGGGCCGGCAACGGCCGTATCATGCTCCGGCACATCCTGCCCAATGCCATGGCCCCGGCCATCGTCGTACTCACGATCATGCTGGGCACCGTCATCGCGACCGAGGCGACGCTGAGCTTCCTCGGCATCGGGCTGCAACCGCCAGCGATCTCGTGGGGCGGTTCCATCAACGACAACAGCGCGTACGTCCGGACGGCCGCCGGGCCGCTGCTGTGGCCCGCCGGGTTCCTCGCCGTGACGGTGCTGGCGTTCATCATGTTGGGCGACGCGATCCGCGACGCTTTCGACCCGAGGATGCGGTGAGGGCGCCATGACCGATATCCAGATCCAACTCGACCGGGTCGCCGACGACGCTCATCTGCTCGACGTGCGCGATCTCTTCATCGAGTTCCACACCCGGGACGGAATCGCCAAGGTGATCAACGGGGTCTCCTACCATCTGGACGCGGGTGAGGCCCTGGCCGTGCTCGGCGAGTCCGGCTCGGGCAAGTCAGTCACCGCCCAGGCCATCATGGGCATCCTGGACATCCCGCCGGGGAAGATCGTCAGCGGTCAGATCTGCTACAACGGGAGGGACCTGCTGTCACTGCCGGAGAAAGAGCGGCGCCAGGTACGCGGCAAGGAGATCGCGATGGTCTTCCAGGACGCGCTCTCGGCCCTCAACCCGGTGTTCCCCGTCGGCTGGCAGATCTCCGAAACGCTGCGTCATCGGGAAGGGGTCGCCAGAGCCGATGCCCTGCGCCGGGCCGTCGAGCTGATGGAGCTCGTCCGGATTCCGGCGGCCAAGCAGCGCCTCCGGGACTACCCGCACGAGTTCTCCGGCGGCATGCGCCAGCGCGTGATGATCGCCATGTCGCTGGCCCTGTCCCCCAAGATTCTCATCGCGGACGAGCCGACGACGGCCCTGGACGTCACCGTCCAGGCCCAGGTCATGGATCTCCTGGCGGAGCTGCGTCGGGAGCTGCACATGGCCATGATCCTCATTACCCATGACCTCGGTGTCGTCGCCGATGTCGCCGACCGGATCGCGGTCATGTACGCCGGCCGGATCGTGGAGCACGCCGATGTCCACGATCTGTACGCCGTGCAGGGTCACCCGTACACCAAGGGGCTGATCGACTCGATTCCCCGGCTCGACCACAAGGGTCAGGAACTCGCGACCATTCAGGGACTACCACCGAGTCTCATGGACATCCCGCGGGGCTGCCCGTTCCACCCCCGCTGCCCGTACCGCAAGGATCCGATCTGCTCGACGCAGGTCCCAACCGACCAGCGGCTGGCGAGCGGCACCCGCACCAGTCGATGCCACTTCGCGAAGGAGGTCCTCGATGGCACCGCAGCGTGAGACCATCCTCCGGGTCGAAAACATCGCCAAGTACTTCCCGATCACGCGGGGCATCGTCTTCCAGACCAAGATCGGTGAGGTCAAGGCGGTCGACGGGGTCTCGTTCGACCTGGCAAAGGGCGAGACGGTCGGCGTCGTCGGAGAATCCGGATGCGGCAAGTCAACGCTCGCGCGGCTGATCATGCGACTGGAGCACCCGACCCGGGGCCAGGTGTTCTACCAGGACCGGGACATCTTCGCCATGCCCGGCAGTGCGTTGCGGCGCCTCCGGCGGAACATCCAGATGGTCATGCAGGATCCCTACACCTCGCTCAACCCGAGGATGACGGTCGGCGACATCATCGGCGAGCCGTTCGAGATCCACAGAGATGTGGCGCCCAGGGGCGACCGCCGCCGGAAGGTGCAGGAGCTCCTGGACTACGTCGGGCTCAATCCGGAACACATCAGCCGGTACCCGCACCAGTTCTCCGGCGGCCAGCGGCAGCGGATCGGCATCGCCCGGGCACTCGCGCTCCGCCCGAAGATCATCGTCTGCGACGAACCGGTGTCCGCGCTGGACGTGTCGATCCAGGCACAGGTCATCAACCTGCTGGAACGTCTCCAGAACGAGCTGGGGCTGGCGTACATCTTCATCGCGCACGACCTCTCCGTCGTGCGGCATATCTCGGACCGGGTCGCCGTGATGTACCTCGGCAAGGTTGTGGAGATCGGCACGGAAGATGAGATCTATGGTCGGCCGACGCACCCGTACACCCAGGCGCTGTTGAGCGCCGTCCCGGTGCCGGACCCGACGGCCCGAGCCCATCGGGACGTCATCCGGTTGGAGGGGGATGTGCCGTCCCCGGCGAATCCCCCATCCGGCTGCCGGTTCCGCACCCGCTGCTGGAAGGCCAAGCCCATCTGCACCGAGCAGGAGCCGCCGCTGACGGCCCAGCAGGCTGACCCGCACCTGTCCGCCTGCCACTTTGCGGAACTGCGGCACGTCGTGGCCTGAGCGCCGGCTTCGCCGGTCCCCGGGCGCTGGGCAGCGTGCGGGGACCGGGCCGGTCAGTCGCTGATGATGTCGCCGTAGACGGCCTCGGCATGGGTGAGGATGTCCACTCCATGGTCCTTCATGAACGCGGTGGGCTCGATCGGCGTGCCATCGATGCGGATCTCGTAGTGCAGGTGGGCACCGTAGGAATGGCCGGTGTTGCCCACCTTCGCGATCAGATCGCCGGCCTTCACCTTCTGGCCTTCCTTGGCCAGCAGCTTCGAGGCGTGGGCGTAGATCGTCGTGATCCCCCCGTCGTGGTCGATCTGCACCACATAGCCGTATCCGCCGTTCCAGCGGCTCAGGGTGACGATCCCGGCCGCTGCGGCATAGATCGGCGTACCCTCGCTCGCTCCCAGGTCGACACCGGCGTGCAGCTTGCCCCACCGGGTGCCGTACAGGGAGGTGACGTGGTACGTGCGTACTGGCAGTAGCCACACGTCCGGGGCCGGCTGGTTGGAGTTGCCGGCGGTCTCCCGGCTGTCGCCGCGACTGGCCCGGTCACCGGCCAGCAGTCGCTCTGCAAGATCCTCGTTGGCCGATGCCGCGGCGATGCCCAGCGGATCGGCGTGATCGGGCAACGCGGCCCCAGCGCCGAGCGCGACCACACCCGCACCGACAAGTGCCGTGGTCATGACCGCGGCGTAGCGGCTTCGCGACGGTGCTGGCGCGCGACGACGACCTCGGTAACGCCCGCGAGAGAGCTGCTGGTCCACGCAGAGCCTCCGTTGTCTGCGATCGGGTCCGGGCGCGCGTTGACGGGAAGACGTCCACCGCGAGCCGGCGCTGTCAGTCGGTCGTCCATCGATTTCTGTCGGTGTGAGCTGGATGCGGGCGACTCGGTTGACAGCTGGCAGCCACGGTAGCCAACCTGTTGGGTCTCTCACAAGCCGACCTGCGCATCCTCCCCGTCACCCGCTGCCACTTCGCCGTTCTGGACGAACCTTGCCAGGCCAGGGGAACCCAGCCGGGCGCGGAGCAAGGGGGACTGGCACACGCGCGTGTCGACACAACCACACGGATACCAGCCATCCGATCGAGCGACACAGCACCATCGGGGGGAGAGGCCGGGCGCACCCCTCACACGCCCGGCCTCTCTATCGCACGATGCCCCGCCGCCACCCCTCGACCGACAGGGCATCGGCCGTTCCTCGAGCTGACACCGGCTTTCGCATGGTGCCGCCCGGTTCAACGAACGCCTCGCACGGCGGTTACGCGCCGCCGATGTCCTTTTCCGCCGGGCCGACGCGGCCATGTGGTGGTCGTATGGTTGAGCGGCCAGACACGCCACACCCCGCGTCGCTGTCTTCCCAGCTGTGCTCGATAGGCTGCGGACAGCAAGCCGTCTTCGTCGATGGGCGGGCTGAGGCACAGTAGTGCCGCCAGGAACCTCACAGCCGGAAGCGAAGAGGTAGCAGTGGACCTGTTTGAGTACCAGGGGCGCGCTCTGCTCGCCAGGCACGGATTGCCCGTACTGGATGGGGATGTCGCCACGACTCCGGAAGGCGCCCGCGAAATCGCGACCCGGCTCGGTGCCGGTGTCGTGGTCAAGGCGCAGGTGAAGACCGGAGGCCGGGGCAAGGCCGGCGGAGTACGGCTCGCCGAAAACCCGGACGCCGCCGCGTCGACGGCCGCCGACATCCTGGGCATGGACATCAATGGGCATACCGTCCGGACGGTCATGGTGGCAGCCGCCGCAGATGTGGTCGAGGAGTACTACCTCTCATATCTTCTTGACCGAACCAGCCGGGCCTTTGTCTGCGTCGCCAGTGCCACCGGCGGCGTCGATATCGAACAGGTGGCGCGGGAAACCCCGTCCCGGGTCGTCAGCGTTCCGCTCTCGGCCGACCGGGGCATGGACGTGGAATCCGCCAGGGACATGGTGGCCGCGGCGGGGTTCCCGAACCACGTCGCAGACCAGATCGTCGATATCGCCATCGGCCTGTGGCGAGCGTTCGTGGCGGAGGACGCGACCCTGATCGAGGTAAATCCACTTGCCCTGGCAACGGACGGAATGGTGCGGTGTCTCGACGCCAAGGTGACGATCGACGACAACGCGAGCTTCCGCCACCCGGAGCACGCCGGCCTGATCGACCGCACCGTGGTTGATCCGCTTGAACGTCTGGCACGGGAGCGCGGTCTCCCCTATGTCCGGCTCGACGGGCAGGTTGGAGTGATCGGTAATGGAGCGGGACTCGTCATGTCGACCCTGGATGTCGTTGCCCAGGCCGGCGAGACACTCGGCGTCGGCCCCGCCAACTTCCTCGACATTGGCGGCGGTGCCAGCGCGGCGGTGATGGCCGACGCGCTGGAGACGGTGCTCGCCGACCCGGCGGTCCGCTCCGTGCTGGTCAACGTGTTCGGTGGCATCACCGCGTGCGACGCCGTGGCCGAGGGCATACTCCGCGCGCTGGATCTCATCGCCGAACGCGGCCAGCCGCTGGGGAGAACGCTGGTGGTTCGGCTCGACGGCAACGGCGCGGAAGAGGCCCGCCGGATCCTGCTCGCCGCGGCCCACCCGTGCATCGAACGGGTCAGCACGATGGAGCGGGCGGCACGCCGGGCCGCAGAGATCGCCAGTACGGCGGGAGTCTGAGATGGCAATTTGGTTGACCGAATCCAGCCGGGTCATCGTTCAAGGTATGACCGGGGCAGAGGGGACAAAGCACACGCGAAGAATGCTCGCGGCCGGCACCCAGATCGTCGGCGGTACCAACCCCCGCAGAGCCGGCCAGTATCTCGACCATGGCGACACGCGGATCCCCGTCTTCGCCACCGTCGAGGAGGCCATGGCCGAGACCGGGGCCGAGGTGTCCGTCCTCTTCGTCCCCGCTGCCCATGCCAAGGCCGCCGTGATCGAAGCGATCGACGCGAAGATCGGGCTGGCCATCGTCATCACCGAAGGCCTCCCGGTGCACGACGCGGCGGCGTTCTGGGCGCATGCCACCAGGGCCGGGAACCACACGCGCATCATCGGACCGAACTGCCCCGGCATCGTGAGCCCTGGGCGGTCCAACGCCGGAATCATTCCGGAGGGCATTACCGGTCCCGGACGCGTGGGCCTTGTCAGCAAATCGGGGACGCTGACCTACCAATTGATGTATGAACTACATGACCTCGGTTTTTCAACCTGTATCGGCATTGGTGGTGACCCAGTCATCGGAACCACCCACATCGATGCCCTGGCAGCCTTCGAGGATGACGAGGAGACCGCGGCGATCGTGCTGATCGGCGAAATCGGCGGCGAGGCGGAGGAGCAGGCGGCCACGTTCATCCGGGACCATGTCACCAAGCCGGTCATCGGCTACGTCGCCGGGTTCACCGCGCCACCGGGCCGGACGATGGGGCACGCCGGGGCGATCGTGTCGGGTTCCTCCGGCACCGCGGAGTCCAAGCGCCGGGCGCTGGAGGCGGCTGGCGTTCGGATGGGCAGGACTCCCGGCGAGACCGCACGGCTCACGCGTGGGGTCATGAGTGCCGGGTGAGTGTGGTGGAGTCGCAACATGCCTCGCACGACGGTCACCGACCGTCTGACCCGGCGGCGGGCGCCGCCGGCCGGGCCGGGGCCGGGCCATCGCCCCGCGGGTCGGCGGAACGGCGCCGGGCACCGCTGGCCCTCGCGGCCACGGTCACCACGGTCTGGGCAGGGCTGGTCTCTCTCGCACCCACCATCGCGGTGGTCTTCGTCGTCTACGCCGCAGACAGCGCCGATGCGTCCATCGCTCCCGTCGCGCGGCTGGTGCTGGCGGGATGGTTGCTGGCCCATGGGGTGCCGGTACACACCGAACTGGGACCGATCGGACTGGCTCCCCTGGCCATCACCGCCTTCGCGGCGTGGCGGGTGATGCGGGCCGGCGTCCACACCGCCCGCGCCCTCAAGGCCCGCCGGTCCCGCTCTCCCTGGCGCACGCTGGCTGCCGGGGTGGGGGTTGGATTCGTCTACGGCCTGCTCGGCGCGGCCACCGCCGCCGCGGCGAAGCTGCCGAGCATGAGCGTCTCGGTGCCGCGAGCCTGGATAACGCTCACGGTGTTCGGAATCGTCACCGGAGTCGTCGGCGCCGCGGTCGAGTCCGGGCTGCTGGACCGGGCCGCTCAGGCGGCGCCCGGCCTGGTCCGGGACGCGGTGAGAACCGGCGCGGTCGCCGCGCTCCTGGTCTTCGGGGCCGGGGCCGCCGCTGCGGGGATGGCTGTCGCCCTCGCGGGCGGAGAGGCCAGCCAGGTGCTGGCGGACTACGGCACGGGTGTGGTCGGTCAGGCCGGCC
>JABDRL010000246.1 GCA_013041765.1 Dactylosporangium sp.
GGACCGGGACGGCCGGCGGGCCGGAGGTCCAGGCCGAGGCCGAGGCAGCCGCAGCGCCAGCGGTCAAGGCGAAGAGGGCCAGGTTCAGGGTGCGGTCCAAGGCGAAGCCAGCGGACCTGCCGACGCCGAGCAACGGGGGAAGCCTCCCGGTCCCGGACACCACACCACCACCGACCACCGCAACGCCGAGCACCACAGCCCCGGACACCACACCACCACCGAACACCGGGGGAAGCCCCCCGGCCCCGGACACCACCGATGCCGCCGATGCCGCCGAGCCGGACCTGTCGGAGTTCCAGCTGTCGCTCGCCGGTCTCTGCACGGCCGGCGGCCCGGATCCGAAGCCGGCCCAGCAGGCGGCCGGGGGCCAGCAGACGCGGCTGTCCAACGACGCGATCCTGCCCTCGGTGATGACCACGCAGCCGGTGCCGCAGGGACGCAAGGCCACCGCCGGGCCACGTAACCGCCCCCGGCGGCGGACCCGCCAGCCCCGGCGGCCGGGCATCGGGCTCCCGGCGACCGTCTGCCTCGCACTGCTGGCCGCATTCTTCGCGTGGGTGACCGCAGAACCGTTCTGGCTGGCGGTCGGGCATTCTCAGCCGGGCATCGCCACCGCAACCCACTGCACCGGCAGTGGGTTGCCGCGACGCTGCCTGGCGACATTCACCGACATCGACGGCGGGATCATCGCCGAGCACGTTCCCCTGATTGGTGCAACGCCCGCCGAGCGGCAGGTCGGCGCGGCGTTCGCGGCCCGGATGGTCAACGACCAGGGCCGGGCCGCGTACCTCGACGGCCGCCGTGGCCTGCGGCTGGGGTGGCTCGTCGGACTGGCCCTGATACTGGGCTGCGGCGTCGCGCTGGGCTGGGTCAGCGGAGCGGCCCGGCTAGCCACCCGGCGGGCCAAGGTGCTCGGTTTCCTCGCCAGTCTTGCTGCGCCGCTGGCGTTACTCCTCGGTATGCTCGCGATCACCTGGTGATCGAGAAGCTCGACGGTGGCTGACCACGGCGTCGTAGACGGTCCGTTTCGGCACCCCGAGGGCCTGTGCCACCTGTGCGATGGCCAGCTTGCGGAGAGCGCCATCAGCCACCTTCGCCTCGACGGCCTCGGCCAACTCCGCGGCCGCCGGAGGCTCGGCGACCCGCTGCGGGGCGCCCTGGACGACGAGAGTGATCTCCCCTCGGGGCTGCCGGTCGGCGGCCCAGCCGGCCAGTTCGCCGAGGGACGCCCGGCGTACCTCCTCGTAGGTCTTGGTCAGTTCCCGGCAGAGAGCGGCCGGACGCTCGTCGCCCAGCGCCGCAGCCAGGTCGGCCAGGGTCTCCGCGACTCGGTGCGGAGCCTCGAAGAACACCAGTGTCCGGGGTTCGTCCGTGAGCGCTGCCAGGGCGGCCCGGCGCTCCCCGCGTTTCCGCGGCGGAAACCCTTCGAAGCAGAACCGGGCGGTTGGCAGCCCGCTGAGGGCGAGCGCCGTGGTGACGGCGCTGGGCCCGGGGGCGGCCGTCACCGGGATTCCCGCGTCGACTGCGGCCCGGACCAGCCGGAATCCCGGGTCGGAGACGCTCGGCATGCCGCCATCGGTCACCACGGCGACGCTCGCCCCGCCCCGCAGCGCCTCGACGAGATCGTCTGTCCGGCGCCGCTCGTTGCCCTCGAAGTAGGAGACGATCCGCCCGGTCAGGGTGACCCCAAGGTCGTGCGCGAGTCGCAGCAGTCGTCGGGTGTCCTCCGCTGCGACGATATCCGCGCTGGCCAGTATGGTGCGCAGGCGGGCGGAGGCGTCCTCGGCGTTGCCGAGCGGTGCTCCAAGCAGAACCAGTGGCATCGCTGTCGACCCTCCACGAAAAGCGGCGGGTGCGCCCCGTCACTGTTGCAGCCTACGATCGCGGGGTGACTTCAGGGGTGTTGACCGAGCCGCCGTCAATCGGCGAGTCCGCTGCCGCGCCGGAGGCCGGTTCCGAGGGAGCCGTTGCCGACCAGGCGACGGTTTCCGAGTGGACCCGCCGCCGCCTGGCCAAGTGGAGCGACCGCGACCCCCTGTCCTGGGTCATGATCGGTGTGGTCACTCTGATCGCCGCGGCCCTGCGACTGATCGATCTGCGGCGTCCAGGTGGCAAGATCTTCGATGAGATCTTCTACGCCATCGAGGCCAACACCATGCTCACCCATGGGGTGGAGTGGGATGTCAAGGTCGAGGACGGCATCGAGACCGTCCTCGACACCCCGAAGTACATCGTTCATCCCCCGCTGGGCAAATGGTGCATCGCGCTGGGCGAGCAGCTGTTCGGCTACAACGAGTACGGCTGGCGGATCTCCGCCGCCGTCTTCGGCACGCTGTCGATCCTTCTGGTCATCATCGTCGCCCGGCGGCTGTTCCGGTCGACGCTGCTGGGCTGCGCCGCCGGGCTGCTGATGTCCCTGGACGGGCTGCATTTCGTCCTTTCCCGCAGCGCCCTGCTCGACATCTTCCTGATGTTCTTCATCGTCGCCTCGTTCACCTGCCTGGTCTTTGATCGTGATCGACGCCGGGCCCAGTGGTTGCGGGCGCTGGAGGGCGGGCTCAATCCGAATCGGCGGGGCAAGGCCGGCTCTCCCCGGATGGGGTTCCCCTGGTGGCGGCTGGCCGCGGCGGTCTGCATCGGCGCGGCCGCCGCCGTCAAGTGGAGCGCCATCTGGTATCTGCTGCTCTTCCTACTCTTCCTCATCCTGTGGGAGGCCGGCACCAGAAGGTCCGTTGGCAGCCGGACGCCATGGGCTGACACCATCGTCACGCAGACGGGCTGGATGGTCCTGTTCACCGTGGTCGCCGTCGGGGCGTACCTCGCCAGCTGGGCCGGTTGGTTCGTCACCGACGACGGCTATTTCCGCCACTGGCTGGCCGACAACAACCAGCGGGAGCTGCCGGTCATCGGCGCGTTGCACAACCTGTGGCACTACCACGAAAGCATGTGGACGTTTCACACTGGGCTGTCCTCGCATCACCAGTACCAGTCCTGGCCGTGGCAGTGGCTGCTGCTGGGCCGGCCGGTGGCGTTCTACTGGTCCGGCGACGGTCCATGCGGCGCCGGTTCCTGCGCCGCAGAGGTGCTGCTGCTGGGTACGCCACTGCTGTGGTGGTCGTTCCTGCCCGCGCTGGGTGCGCTGGCCTGGATCGGTATCGCCCGGAGGGACTGGCGGGCCCTGGCCATCGGACTCGGCGCGGCGGCCGGGATCGTGCCGTGGTTCTGGAACCAGCTGGACAGCCGCACGATGTTCTACTTCTACGCGTTGCCGGCCCTGCCGTTCCTCGTGCTGGCGGTGGTCTACGTCCTCGGGGCGATCATCGGTCCCCGACCGGCACCGGGGGCGTCCACGGACCGGCGGGTGGTCGGGGCGGTCATCGCGGGCGCCTATCTCCTCCTCATCGCGGCCTGCTTCGCGTACTTCTACCCCATCTACACCGGGATGACGCTGACGCACGCTGAATGGTTCAGCCGGATGTGGCTGGGAGGGCGCTGGATCTAGGCTGGGCGTCGCCATGATGGCGCAGCCTCGGCCTCGATATGATCATATTTTGGGAAAAATGGTGGTTCAGCGCGCTCCTAGCGCCGCGCGCTGGCCAACGCGCCGAGGGCCGCACCCCGGGCTCCGGCCATGTCAAGGTCTGGCACCAGAGCGAAGGTGGTCATCCGCCGCTGCTCCTCCCGCAGCACCGTGTGCTCCTTGACCTTGGCGAGGAACCAGTCGCGGAAGTGGGGTGCCGCCTCGACGACCCCGCCACCGACGAAGCAGACATCCGGATCCGTGAACATGGCGGCGACGGAGAAGAGCCGGCCGAGCGCGATCGCCTGCTGCTCGAAGATCTTGAGGGCGAGGTCATCGCCACGCTCGCCATAGGAGCGCACCGCCTTCGCGGCCTTGTGCATCGAGCCCAGCTCGTGCAGATCATGGTCCGGGTACTGGCTGAGCCAGTACGGCAGGAGATTGTTCTCGATCCCGGACAGCGAGGCGATGCTCTCCCCGTCGCCCTTCAGACCGCAGTTGCAGGCCGGGACGGGTTGCCCCTCGGCCAGCAAGCCCTCCATCGAGATCACGATGTGACCAAGCTCGCCGGCCATGCCGGCCGCCCCGCCGATGACCCGCCCGGCCTCGATGACGCCCCCGCCCAGCCCCGTTCCGACGATCGCGGCGACCGAGGAGCGGTGCATGGTCTGGGTACCGAAATGGACATGGTGGGCGTACAGGGCCGCGGCGTTGGCGTCATTGGCGTAGAAGACCGGCAGTCCGAGCCGCTTCTCCAGCGCCCCCCGGAAGTCGAAACCCCACCAAGCCTCTTGGGCGAAGTTCGTGGCGCCCTTGGAGGAGATCACCCCATCCGCACTTGCCGGACCCGGTGTATCCAATCCGACAGCACAGACTTCGGCTCGCTGCCGCTGCGTGATATCCAGCACGAGTTCCATCGCCTCGGCCAAAGCAGCGACAGCCGCATATGGCCCCTGCTTCACGCAGCTTGGAATCTCCACCATGCGATCGACGAGAAAGCCCCCCGTTTCGTCCACCGCCGTGGCATTGATACAGGTCCCGCCGACATCGAGGCCGATAACGACCTGGGGCTCTGAAGTCCGCATCTCTCAGCCTTCGTTCCAGTTTCCGGACGCGACCATGCCGCGATTTCCGCATCGTACTTGTGTCAGCCGACACGCCATGGGATCTTAGCGGCTTCTCCCAAGCACTCCCGGACCCCGATGTCCGAACAGAGTGCCCTCAACAGTCGACGATAGATGCCCCACGTCAAACTGACGACAGGGAGAAGTATTCAGCACCCTGCTGCCAACCGCCAAGCCACCCATCGGGGGACGGACAGTGGCGAAGCAAAGGCGCTACGTAGGATCGCGAAACAAAACCAGCGGCACCCGCCAAACGAGATATTCAAGGCCCATTATGCACAAGCAAGAACGTCGCCGGGATCATCAAGCCATTCATCGCGAGATAACAAAAAGGGCACAGGAGATCTGCGTCCGCAGAACTGGCGCCAAACCACATCGAATTACGAGTAGAGTGGAAAGTTCCGCGCATACCAGTGCGCTTCGCCGCCTAGAGTGCACTCAATCCGCAACCATTGGGAACCGCCCATATGCCTGCCGCAGCTGATCGGTGAGGCCGCCGCCCCCGATCCGCTCGTCCGGCGCTGGCAACTGGCGCAACAGCAGATCATGATCGACATCCACCATCGGGGGCCGGGACGGCAGCGCCTGGGGCGAGTCCCAGAAGCGCCCGAGGCACCCGGCCAGGGGTCGCACCGCGACGTCGGCAAGGGCCGGGCCCGCCCCGAGCACGCACACCGGCTCCGGCTCCGCTTGGCGTGGGCCTTCCCCACCGGCTCCGCCCGCGTCGGAAGCCCCGCCCGAGCGGGTCTGCCCGGCGGCCCGGGTGCCCGCCCGCGCCGCCCGTAGCCGGTCCAGCAGGTGGTCCTGCCGCCGGCCCCGCCAGTGCAAAATCTGGAACGGGTCGGTATCGAACGACTCGGCGAGCAGGTAGAACGTCGCGGCCAGGTGCTTGCACGGCACAGCGATATCCGGGCACGAGCATCGCATGGTCAGCTCCCGCACGGACGAGGGGAACAGCCGGACCCCAGCCTCGGCGAACACGTCTTCCAGCTCCGGCGGCAACTCCCCCGCCAGCAGTCTGGCGCTGAAGATCGCCTGTTCGGCCAGGGCCTTCTCGACCCGCCGCCAGGTCCGTTCCGGCACTGGTTTCAGCCCGATGGCCACGGTGTATGGATGCGACCGGGAACCCTGCACCCGCGCGCCGACCACCCCAGGGCTGACCTCCAGCGAGATGACCTGACCGGCCCGGGCGTAGGAACGCCCGCGCGTCATCCGGGTACCGAGGGCGAACGACTCGATGACGTCAACGAACCGTCGCGACCACCAGGACTGGCCGATGGAGCCCCGGGCGCTGCGGGCCTTGATCCCGCCGTCCACCCTGCGCGGCCTGGACGGAGGGTACCGCCGGTCCCAGCTCATTCGACGACCGCCTCCGCCTCCAGGGCAAGCAGGGCTCGCAGTTGCGTGGTGGACAGCTCCGTCAGCCAGTGTTCACCGGGCCCCACGACCCTCGCCGCCAGCTGCCGCTTGTCGGCGATCATCGCCGCGATCTTCTCTTCCAGGGTTCCGACACAGACGAACTTGCGAACCTGGACCGCTCGTCGCTGCCCGATCCGGAAGGCCCGGTCGGTGGCCTGGTCCTCCACGGCCGGATTCCACCACCGGTCGACATGCAGCACATGGTTGGCGGCGGTCAGGGTCAGCCCGGTCCCCCCGGCCTTGAGCGACAGCGCGAACACCGCTGGCCCGCCCGGTCGGTCGTCCTGGAAGCGTTCGACCATCGTGTCCCGGTCGGCCTTGGCGACGCCCCCGTGCAGGAACAGCACCTCCCGCCCGAACCGGGTACCCAGGTGGGCGCGCAGCATGCCACCGAACTCGGCGTACTGGGTGAACAGCAGCGCCTTCTCCCCCGCCGCCAGGATCTCCTCCAGGATCTCCTCCAGCCGCGACAGCTTGCCGGAACGCTCGGCCAGCCGGGTACCATCGCGCAGCAGGTGCGCCGGGTGGTTGCAGACCTGCTTGAGCTTGGTCATCGTCGCCAGGACCAGGCCCCGCCGTTCCATACCCTCGCTATCCTCGATCTTGGCCATCATGTCGTCGACCACGGCCTGGTACAGGGACGCCTGCTCGGCGGTGAGGTTGCACAGGACGTCCATTTCCAGCTTTTCCGGCAAATCTGCAATGATCGAGGTATCGGTCTTGACCCGGCGGAGGATGAACGGTTCGGTGATCCGTCGCAGCCGGGCCGCCACGGCCTCGTCCCCATGGCGTTCGACCGGCTCCGCATAGCGCTTCCGGAAATGCGTGGCACCGCCGAGCAACCCCGGATTGGCGAATTCCAGGATGGACCACAGATCGGCGAGGCGGTTCTCCACCGGGGTCCCGGTCAGAGCGATCCGGTGGGGGGCCGGAATCCGTCGAACGGCCGTCGCCTGCCGGGTCGCGGCGTTCTTGATCGCCTGGGCCTCGTCGATGACCAGCCGCAGCCAGTCGATCTCGGCAAGGTCCTCCACGTCCCGGGCCGCCAGCGCGTACGTGGTGATCACCAGGTCCGCCTCCTGGACGGCCGACAGAAAGCCCTCGCCCCGCGCCCGTTCGGCCCCATGGTGCACGTGCACCCGCAGGCGCGGCGCGAACCTCGCCGCTTCCCGCTGCCAGTTGCCGACCAGCGACATCGGGCACACCAGCAGGGTGGGACGCGTCCCCGCCTGGTCACCCGCCAGCAGGGCCAGCACCTGAATGGTCTTGCCAAGTCCCATGTCGTCGGCCAGCACGCCGCCCAGGTCCAGGGACTGGAGGAACGCCAGCCAGGCCAGGCCGCGCTGCTGGTACGGCCGCAACGAACCGTGGAACCCCGCCGGTGCCTCCCGCGGCACCAGGTGCCGCTCCGACCGGCCAGCGAGCAGGTCCCCCAGCGGACCGTCGGCGCTGACCTCGACGACGGGTAGCCCGCCCGGTCCCTGGTCGTCGCCGAGGCCGGCGCGCAGCACCTCGCCGACGCTCATGCGCCCGCCCTCGGCGAGATGGGCCAGCCCAGCCTCCAGGCGACGACGGTCCAGCTCGACCCATTGGCCCCGCAGGCGCACCAGCGGCGTCTGTAGCGCCGCGAGGGCCCGCAGTTCTTCCGCTGACACGGTCTGCTCGCCGAGTGCCAGCTCCCAGCCGTATTCGACGATGGCGTCCAGCCCGAATCCGCTCTGCCTGGCCACGGTTCCCGGCGCGGGCTGTCCGCCGCCCGGCGAGCGGGCGGTCAGCCGGGCACCCAGGCGGGCGGCCGGGCGCCCCCACCAGGCCGGCAGCAGCACCCCGAATCCGGCGGCCGCCAGCTGCGGAGCCCGCTCCCGCAGGAAGTGCAGCGCGCCCGTCCCGTCGAGCCGCAGTTCGGACGGGCGGGCAGCCCGCAGGGCCGAGGTGAGTTCCGGCCACAGCCGCGTCGCCCGGCCCAGTTCCGACAGCAGTGTCTCCTGCGGAGTTTCCAGATTCCGGGCCAGCGCCCGCAACGCGCCCCGCGCATGCCACACCCGGCTGGCGTCCACGACAAGGCTCGGCTCGTCGGCGGCCTGCAATGCGAACTCCACCAGCCACGGCGCGGCGCTCTGGGCGTCCGCCTCCGCCTCCGCCGGCGGCTCGACCAGCCGGAAGCACGCTCGCACGGCGCCGCTCGCCGCGTCCCGCTGCCAGGTGGCGAGGTCGGTGGCCAGGGCACCGACGTCCCGCTGGGCGGCGGCGAACCGCCGTCGCCGTCCGGTCAGCGCCGCCAGCCACGCCCGCACGGCCGGGGTGGTCGCCCCGGCCCGGGGCGTCGGCGCCAGCTGGCATCCGACCAGTGCCAGTCTCGCCGCCGCATCTACGAGATCATCTATCGAGCCGGCCAAGGTTTCCGCCAACAGGCGACGAT
>JABDRL010000252.1 GCA_013041765.1 Dactylosporangium sp.
GGGCTGAGCTGATCATCGCGTCCAGCCACGCCAGCGGGGTGGCGAGACGGGTCGGCGCGGCCCACCTGACGTGGGGTTTCCCGACCTATGACCGGCTGGGCGCTCAGTTGCGTGGCTCATCCGGGTACCGAGGCAGCCTGGACCTGCTGTTCGATGCGGCGAACCGGCTGATGGACCACCGAGCAGAGAGGACCTGACATGCTACGGGTCGCGTTCGCCACCAGTGATGGCACCGTGGTTGACCAGCACTTCGCCGAGTGTGACTGGTTCGCCGTCTATGACCTTGACGAGGACGAATCGGTCCTGGTCGCCTCCCGGACACCCGCGACGGCCGAGGCCGGCGACAGCCGGATCGACGCCCGGCTGGCCATCCTGTCCGACTGCGCGATCCTGCACGTGGCGTCCATCGGCGGGCCGGCGGCGGCCCGGGTGGTCAACGCCCGGATCCATCCGATCAAGGTACCCAGCGGGACACCGATCGAGGACCTGATCGGCCGGCTGCGGGTGGTACTTGCGGGCACGCCCCCACCGTGGCTACGCAAGGCCATCCGCCAGAGCGTCGCGGCCCCGGCTCAGCCGGCCGGCCCAGAGACCGTTGTGACCGGAGGTACCCGGTGACCATCGACAACCTCGCGGCGCGGGTCGCCGGCCATCCCTGCTACGACCCGAACGCCCAGGGCCGCTTCGCCCGGATGCACGTCCCGGTCGCGCCCGGCTGCAACATCCAGTGCAACTACTGCAACCGCAAGTTCGACTGCTCCAACGAGAGCCGCCCCGGCGTCACCAGCTCGCTGCTCAGCCCCGAGCAGGCGGTGGAGCGGGTCCGGCGGGTGGCCCGGAGCGTGCCGGCGCTGGCGGTGGTCGGCGTCGCGGGTCCCGGCGAGCCCCTCGCCAACGCCCCGCGCACCTTCCGCACCCTGGAACTCGTCGGCCGGCATTTCCCGGACCTGCGGCTGTGCCTGTCCACCAACGGACTGACCCTCCTCGACCACGTCGACCGGATCGCCGGCCTCGGGATCGAGCACGTCACCGTCACCATCAACACGATCGATCCGGAGATCGGGGCGCGAATCTACGCGTGGGTCGCGTTCCAGGGACGTCGCTGGAGCGGGGCCGCAGCGTCCCGGCTGCTGGCCGAGCGGCAGCTGGCCGGTCTGGCCGCCCTGGCAGAGCGCGACATCATCTGCAAGGTCAACACGGTGCTCGTTCCCGGTGTCAACGACGGCCACGTCGCCGAGGTCTCCCGCACCATCCGGGGGTTGGGGGCCGCGGTCCACAATGTCATGCCCCTGGTCTCGGCCCCGGAGCACGGCACGGTCTTCGGCCTGAGCGGGCAGCGCGGCCCGACCCCGGCGGAACTCGCCTCGGCCCGGGGCCGGTGCGAGCGGGCCGGGACCGGACCGCTGACCATCATGCGGCACTGCCGCCAGTGCCGGGCCGACGCGATCGGCCTGCTCGGCGAGGACCGCAGGGACGAATTCGACCTCGATGACCCGGAGGCTCCGGCCGCTGCTCCCCCAGCGGCTGGGCCCCCTCCGATCGGTGCCTGCCCCGTCGCATTGGTGGCCTGACATGCCTCGACACCTGCCCCTCCGGGTATCCCTGACGATCCTCACGGCGTCGGCCGCCCTCGCGGCCTCGCTGGCCCTCCCCGGCTGCGCCGGCGGCGACGACGCGGCGACGGGTGGCGCCCCGGACGCTTCGGCGCGGGTGACCGGCCCGGTGACGGTCCTGGCCGCGGCCTCGCTGACCGAGGTGTTCACCCAGCTCGGCACGGACTTCGAGGCCGCGCACCCCGGCACGACGGTCACCTTCTCGTTCGCCGCCAGCTCCACCCTCGCCCAGCAGATCAACGCCGGCGCGCCCGGGGACGTCTTCGCCGCGGCCAGCCCCACCACGATGGCGACGGTCACCGACGCGGGCAACGCCGCCGGCCAGCCGCAGGTCTTCGCCCGTAACCAGCTGGTCATCGCGGTGGCGCAGGGCAACCCCCTGGGTATCTCCGGGCTGGCCGACCTGACCGGGCCGGCGGTCAAGACCGCGATCTGCGCCGAGCAGGTGCCGTGCGGGGCGGTGGCCCAGCGGGTCCTGGTGGCGTCCGGAGTGGACCTGGAGCCGGCGACCCTGGAGCGGGACGTCAAGGCGGCCCTGGCGAAGGTGCGCCTCGGCGAGGCCGACGCCGCCCTGGTCTACCGCACCGATGTCGCGGCGGTCTCCGACGTGACCGGCGTCGAGTTCGGCGAGTCGGCGGTGGCGCGCAACGACTACCCGATCGTCACGCTGCGGGACGCCGGCAACCGGGCCGGGGCCGAGGCGTTCATCGACTTCGTCCGGGCGGATCAGGCCAGCGCCACGCTGCTCGCGGCCGGGTTCCAGCGGCCGTGACGGTCGCCCCCGGCCCCCTGGTGCCGCGCCGTGGTCGGAC
>JABDRL010000262.1 GCA_013041765.1 Dactylosporangium sp.
GAACAGGGGCAGGTGATCCGACGGAACCACCCAGCGGCTCAGGCGACGCGAGAACGGTGGCTCCGCCACCCCGAGCACGCTGGCTCAATCACACGAGCACACCGGCTCCCACCAACGGTCATATGCAGCGATCCTGGATCGGCTTCGCCTGGTTCCCGACCGGTTCGCTCACTACGAGGCGGTGCACGTTCTTCGACAACGCCTGGACCGCTTGGGACTGCGTGATGGTGTGCTCGGTTCCGAGCAGGTGTTCAATGCCCTGCCCGACCAGGTTCAGGCCAGGATCGCAGAGATCGTGCGGAGCAGCCCCCGGCTCGCGGCCGACCGGACCAGCCTCATGGCCGATCAGCGCGCGACAGATTCGCCATTGGGCGACGGCGGCGTCTGGGTGTCAACAGCGTTGCCGTCGGGCGTTTCGCCGCTGTCGGTGCAGTGGGCGACCGCCGGCGCCGCCGCATTCCTGTCCGGGGCGACGACGCTGTCCATCATGCAGTGGATGCTGCACAGCACCAGCGAATCCAAGTGGACCTATGCCGCGATGTACGGTGCGCTCATGCTGGGGCTCGGCCCGTGCAAGTGGGTCGCCGCGCACGTCGTGGCGGCAGCCAAACTGAAACGGCAACATCATGGCGAAATCCGGACCGCCGAGGCGGACGCCGAGCAGAACGCCGCCGACAGCGCCACGTTCGTCCATGATGGCGGGACCGGTCCGATCGTGGCGGTGGAGGTTGCCACAGCGGATCTGGCCAGCCTGAACAACGAGATCAGTGGTGTCCGGAACCGGCTGGACCAGCAGGTGCGGGACCGCGCCGCCATGGGCGGGAGCCTTGCCAAGAACTCGACGGGGACCAAGACCTCCGTCGCTGCCGACGCCCGGTCTGAGCGGACGGCGACCGGCGGCGACCTCGGGCTGACCCTGTCCGAGCACGTGACACTCGCGGAGTTGCGGCGATTGTACGAACGGTATGTGGTCGTTGAGTCAACGACCAACCGGTGGAGCCGCCAGCGTCGACGTCTGGCGGGCGATATCCGCGGGCTGCTGGACCGGCTGGGGCCGTCCGTGCCAGAGGCCGGCGTCGAGGAGAGCGGGAATCCGCTCCCCGAGGATCTGAGACCCGTCGTCGAGCGGTTCGGGGGTCGGCGACGGGCGTGGATGCGTGGTCCGGTGAAGGTGTTTCAGGACCGGTATGCCGCTGCTGACCGGAAGCCCTCAGGCATCGCGCCGTGGCGGGCGGCCCTCGTCGAGGCCGTCGCTGGTGTCGCCACCGGTGTGGCCATCGCTGCGGTGACGGCATGGAAATTCGGCGACCCCTGGGTCGGCTCGATCAGGATCTGGGCGGCCTGGGGCGGCGCGGCGATCGGGTCGGTCATCAATCCCTGGCTGGACTGGCGGGAGAACCGAGCGGCGCAGCGGCGTCAGGACTGGGACCGGCGGCGGGCGGAATCCACGGATTGCCTGCTGGATGATGTTCGCACCGCATTGAGTGGGCTCCAGCGGAAAATCTCAACGGAGGCCCAGGTTCTTCTTGATCAACTTGACCAGGTGGCCCGGCGGATGGCGGACCTCAACGCGGAACTCCGGGCTTCTCAGCGGCGTCGGACCAGTCACGTCGAGCACAGCCAGCAACCACGGTCCGAAACCGGCGACCGGACGTTCACGCAGCAGGGCGGCGCGCCCTCGGGGAGCACGCTGTCAGCGGACACCTCCGAGGGCTCGACGTTGAGTGACCGCGACGCCAGGAGACTGGATCTGTTGCGCGAACTGGCCGCACAACACGACACCGCATCAGCGTGGGGCAGACGGCGTATCGCCCGACGACTCACGGCCTTGCTGATCGAGTTGGGACTGCACGGCACAACCCCCGGCTTCGAACAGATCCGAGTGTTGCTGCCGGCCGATCTTCGACCGGTCGCGGAGCGGTTCGGTCGGCTCGGCCGCTGGTCCATCGTCGAACGCGGCACCGCCCGGCGGTCGCGGTTGCGAGCGGCGTTGCTGCTGACAGACACTTCGGTGCCGGCGATGGGCACCAAGGCCGTCGGTGGCGCGCTCGGGGCAGCCAGCCAGTTCATGGGGATGCTCGGAGTCTCGGCCCTGTTCAGCGAACTGTCGACCTCGGCGCCAGCGGCCACTGCGGGGACGAAATCGCCGTCGCCGCTGGACGGGATGAAGCAGTGGATGCCCCAGGCGGTGGACAAGCTCATTGACGCGGGCCAGCAGGTCTCAGCGGGTCAGACCTCAGCGACCTTCGACAACCTGCTGCTGACAGCGGGGAAGGTCTCCGCGATCAGACTCGGCATAGAATTCGTGTTCTCGGCAGCGCGTGACCTGCTGGCCATCGGACAGCAGGACAGCGCGGCGCAGCGCCGGGCGTACGCGAAACTCAGACACTCGGTCGAAGGCCTGACGAGCGCGGTGGACGCCCTGGTGCGGGACGGGGACCGGTCGTTGCTGGCCCAGGCCGAAGCGTTTGCCGCGATGTCCACCGAGGTCCGGGCGCTCGCCGAATCCGTCGTCGCGCTGACCGCGGAACTTCAGACGCAGCAACGTCGCACGGTCCTGCTGGGGTCGCATCTCGCGAGCGATCGCACCAGCCACCAAGCCACGGCGGTTTCGTCAGCCGAGGGCCGGCCCCGTCCGGTTCGGCCATCCGAGGTCCTGGATGCGTGCACCAACCGGCAGAACTCCGCAGAACTGGTGGTCGCGGCCGGCGAGGTCCGTCGGGCGGATCGCCGGTCCCGCAGGCATGCGTTGCTTGAGTTGTATGCCCTCATCGACATGCTGGGCCTGCGGCGGGACATGCTGGGATCGGAACACGCGATCGCGGTGCTGTCCGAGGACGCCCAGCGGGTCATCAAGGACTTCGGATATCCCGAACGTGTTCGGGCCAGGGAGATGAAGCTGTTCCTGGGCGGCACGAAACGCGCGGATCAGCGTCCGGCGGGAATGCCGGGATTCGGCACATATTTTGTCTCCAGCATCGTGACCGCGGCGTTGACCAGCGTCACGGTCGCGATTCCGGCGATTACCCGTGCTGATCAGGTCGCCTGGATCTACGGCGGCGTCGCGGCTGCCACCATGTTTTCCGGAGGTATCGTGGGATACGCCGTGAAACATATGAAAATTGGCATTGATCGGTGTACCGAGAGAATCAAGCATCGAGGCGAGGCCCGAGCCAGGAGCAAACTGCTGCACGGCATCGTCGGCCATATCGAGCAGCAGGCCCGGAAGGCCAACCACGAACTGGGGCAGCTCAAGCAGGACCTGAATACGGCCGAACAGGTGGTCACCGACCTAGCGGAGATCCTGGCTGGAACCGGGGACGCGGTGACCGGGGACAATACCGGGGGAGAAGCGGATCCCGAACCGGCGGCCGAGATGGTCCCGGCACAGTGGGACCCCGTTCAGGGGCCGGCCGGGGCGGAACGGGCCATCGCGGGGTCGGATCGGCACCTGCCAGATCCGCTTCCCCGGGACCTGGGCCTGTCCGTGGTCGGGTCCGACCAGGGCCAGGAGTTCGTCGAGCTGCTGGAGTCCTATGCGGAGACTTGGCTGGAGTTGCGGGGCAGCGGCTGGCCGTGGGTTCGGACCGCGTTCGAGGCCACCGAGGTGGCGTACCGGGCTGGTTTGTTCCCGGCCGGTTCCGACAGTTCCGGGCTTGGCGACCGTGGGCAGACCAGTTTCCCGGGGGTGTCGGCGGGGGTGTCGGCGATGCTGGCCGACCTGTGCGGGCAGGCGGATGGCCTGACCGTGGTGGAGCGGGAGGTCCTCCGCCTCGCCCATGGTCTCGCGGTGACGCCGCCACCGGCGGGGCAGGGCAATGCCCGCTCCACCGCCTGGGGCTATGCCGTCGCCCGGATCGCCGAGATGATCGAGCAGCCGGTGGCCCGGGGGGAGTTCGTGGCTGGATTCTGTGCGGACCTGACCCCGATGCGGTTGTCGTATCTGGCCAGTGCCCATCCGTTCCTGCTCGACCGGCTGACCGGCGCGCTTCCGATAGGGCACCAGCTGGTGTTCCAGACCAATCCCGTCGGGGACGTGGTGCGCTCCGCTCTGGTTCCGGCGGTCGGGCGGGTTGCCCTCGGGCAGCCGGCGCCGTCGATGGTCGACCTCGACGTGGGTGATGGGGTGGTGCACCTGGACCGGCGTTCGCTGGCGGCGCTGGCCGCGAAGTATCCGGCGCTGCTGGCCCTGATCGACGCGGATCCGCAGCTGGCTGCCAAGATCACGCGGGAGGGGGGGTATGTCAACCAGCGCGGTGCCCTGGACCTGACCCCGCACGCGGTGGAGGCCCTCGGCCTGGGCATCCGGGGACTGCTCCCGAGCGCCGCCGAACAACCGGTCGGCTGAGCTTGTCACCGCGGCGCTTCACCCGGAGCGATCCATCGGTATGTGGTGATGGGTGGGGCAGTGGTCGGGTCAAGCTGGGTGAATTACCTGTTACGCAGGGTTGGTGTGGTGCTGGGGTTCGGAGTTGCGTGGCACGGCCTTCCGGCGCCAGCGGCAATGTAAGTTACCGAGCGGCTTCGCACGGCCTGAACTGCCGCGAAGCCGCTTTTCTCGGCGGGTCGCCCAATCGTCGGTAACAGTATTACCGGAATTTACGCGTATCGTTGCGAAGGCTGTTTGGGAAATCCGTTCACCCGGCGTATGCCGATGAGGTGCGAGGAAAGGACCGACACGTGCAACGCTCGACCTTGAAACTTGCTGTGCCCGCCGTGGCCATGGCCATGGTCGCCGCAAGCTGGTTTGGTGTCTCCGTTCTCGCCGAGGCCGCCGATACCGTCAACATCACGCTCAACGGGAGCAGCGCGACCAGCACCAGCAGCACCGGCGTCACTATCAGCGGGAGCACCGTCACGATCACCGCGGTGGGCACGTACCAGCTCTCCGGTACCCTTACCGATGGCCAGATCGTGGTCGACACGACCGATACCGGCGATGTCGGCGTGATTCTCAGTGGTGCCAGTGTCTCCAGTTCCACCGGCGCCGCGATCAGCGTCACCGATGCCGACACCGTGACGGTGACCCTGGCGGCCGGCACCACGAACACCCTCTCCGACGCGTCAACCTACGTCTCGACCAGCGGACCGGACGGGGCGCTCTACAGCACGGCGGACATGACGATTACCGGAACCGGCTCCCTGTCGATCCGGGGCAATGCCTACGACGGCATCGTCAGCAAGGACACCCTGATCATCGAATCGGGCACCATCAACGTCAACGCCGTTGACGATGGGATCCGGGGCAAGGACTATCTCCAGATCAACGGCGGCACCATCACGGTAACCTCCGGGAGCGACGGCTTGAAGTCCACCAACGACTCGGACACCTCGCTCGGGTACGTGGCCGTCGCGGGCGGCACCATCGGGATCACCGCCGGAACCGACTGCGTCCAGGCCGTCACCGATGTCATCGTCACCGGGGGCGTCCAGACGCTGTCCTGCGGCGACGACGCGGTGCACGCGGGTTCGACCGTGGACGTTTCGGCCGGTGACATCGTCATCACCAGGTCCTACGAGGGCCTGGAAGGGCTGAAGGTGGCGATCAGCGGGGGCACGGTCACGCTCACCTCGACCGATGACGGCATCAACGCCGTGGAAGAGGGACTGAACGAGTTCGCGGTGTCCGCCAACGCCCTCATCACGATCAGTGGGGGCACCGTCATCGTCAATTCCGGCGTCGACGGGTTCGACTCCAACGGCGGGATCGTCTTCTCCGGCGGCACGGTCGTGGTCAACGGTCCGTCGAGCGGGAGCTTCGGCGAGGGCGGGCTCGACGCCAACGGACCGGTCACCTTCTCCGGCGGCATCGTGCTGGCCTCCGGTGCCTCCGGCTCGACGTCCAATCCGGCCACCTCGTCGCCACAGGGCTTCGTCAACGTCAGGTTCAACACCGCACAGCCGGCCGGCACGATCGTTCACCTGGTCTCCGCCGCCGGTGCCGAGGTCGTCGCCTTCAAATCCAGCAAGCAGTTCCAGGGGATCGTCTTCTCCTCGAGCCAGATCATTTCGGGCCAGAGCTACCGGGTCTACACCGGCGGCAGCGTGTCCGGCACGTCCATCGGGGGAATGTACTCCAGCGGCAGCATCGCCGGGGCGACGCAGATCTCGACGGTCACGGCGTCGGGCAGCACCACCAGCATCCCCACGACCACCCCACCGATCACCACATCGCCCACCACCACGACGGGTCCGACCTCCGGCACGAGTTCCTGCGCGGCGACGTACACCGTCACCAGCCAATGGGATGGAGGCTTCCAGGCCGACATCACGGTCACCGCGGGCGCCTCCGCGATCGGTGGCTGGACGGTCACCTGGACCTTCGCCGATGGGCAGACCGTCAGCCAGTCCTGGAACGCGACGGTCACGACGAGCGGATCCACCGTGAGCGCGACGAACATGGTGTACAACGGCGCCCTCAACACCGCCGCCAGTACCAGCTTCGGGTTCATCGGCACCTGGAACGGCTCCAACGGCGTACCCTCCGTCGCCTGCACGGCATCCTGAGTCCGGCCGCCCCTGGGGTTCGTTCCGCGCGTCCCGTTCGTGCCAGTGCGTGATCGGGATTTCCCGGCGTTGCGAGCGAACCCCGTGACGATATTACTAGCTGCACTAGAGTCATTACGTTGAGTGACTTTCGTGTGGTGGGGTGAATGTCTCGTGGGCCTGTCCGGTCGATGGTGTGGTCATAGAACGCTGCGTGTGCTGGGCGTGGTCGGGTTGGTCGCGGCCTGGACCGGAGGGGTGGCGAACCCGGCGTCCGCCATCTCCGTTGATCTGTCCTATACGGATCCGGCGGCGAGTGTCTCGACGACCGTGCCCAGCGGCAGCTGCGGAGCGACGATCGACGCTATCGGTGGATCAGGTGGAGAACGCTGGAGTGCAAGCCCAGGGGGTCTCGGGGGCAGGGTCCAGGCGACTGTGGCCCTGCCCACCGGAGCCACGATCGGGGTGCTGGTCGGTGGTGCCGGGTCGATCTCCGCTGGCGGGCTCAGCGGCGGGACCGCATCCGGTGGCGCTGAGGGAGCCTCCGGCGGCGGTGGCGGCGGGGCATCCGTTGTCCTGGTCAACGGTGTGCCAACCATCATCGCCGCCGGCGCTGGTGGCGGCGGTGCCGGCGGCGACACCGGCGGCAATGGCGGTGACATCGGATCCGCTGGCGGTGGAACCGGGGGTGGAGGGGGCGCCTCCGCCTCGGCCCCCGGAACGGGCGGAACTCCAGGCGGCCAGGCCGGTGCTGGACAGATGGGCGGCGCCGCCTATGCCTGGGGCGGTGGCGGTGGCGGCGGCGGCCGGTACGGCGGTGGCGGCGGCGGATTCGGTGGTGGCGGTGGCGGGTCGAACCTGGCGCCGTCCGGAGCGACCAGCGGGACGGCGTCGGTACCTGGCAACGGGTCGGTGCGGATCACCTGGATCGGCTGCCTGGACGCCCCGACGGGCCTGACCGCGACGCCCGGCAACGGCTCGGCGGCGCTCTCCTTCACCCCGCCCTCGGCCACCGAGTCCAATCCGATCACCGGGTATGAGGTGTCGACGGACAACTCCAGTTCCTGGAGTACGTTGACCACTGCGGCTGGGGCTGGGGGTACCCGGACCGGTGCGGTGACGGGGTTGACCAATGGGGTCACCTACCAGGTGCGGGTTCGTGCGGTGAATGTGGTGGGTGCGGGCACGGCGTCGACCGCGGCATCGGTGACGCCGGCCGCGGTGGCGCCAGGCTCGCCGACGGGGCTGGTGATGACTCCGCACAACGGCGCTGCGGCCCTGTCGTTCACCCCTCCCGGAGACACCGGGGGGAGTGCGATTACCGGGTATGAGGTGTCGACGGACAACGGTGGTTCCTGGAGTGCGTTGACGACGTCGGCTGGGGCTGGGGGTACCCGGACCGGTGCGGTGATGGGGTTGACCAATGGGGTCACCTATCAGGTGCGGGTTCGTGCGGTGAACGTGGTGGGTGCGGGTTCGGCGTCGTGTGCGGTGTCGGTGCCGCCGCGGACGGTGCCGGGGGTGCCGACGGGGTTGGCGGCGACACCGGGGGATGCGTCCGCGACCCTGTCGTTCACCGCGCCCGGGGACACCGGGGGGAGTGCGATCACCAAGTATGAGGTGTCCAC
>JABDRL010000264.1 GCA_013041765.1 Dactylosporangium sp.
GAACAGGGGCAGGTGATCCGACGGAACCACCCAGCGGCTCAGGCGACGCGAGAACGGTGGCTCCGCCACCCCGAGCACGCTGGCTCAATCACACGAGCACACCGGCTCCCACCAACGGTCATATGCAACAACGTGCTCAACCTGGCCGGATCCGTCTCCGACATGCCCGCCGAAGCCCGCGGCTACCACCTCTCCCTGGTCCTGGCCCACCAGAACCTCACCCAGGTCCCCCGCGACACCCAACTGGCGATCTCCGCCAACGCCCGCAACAAGATCTTCTTCTCGTGCTCACCAGAAGACGCCCACCAACTGGCCCGCCACACCCTGCCAGAGCTGGACGAGCACGACCTGACCCACCTGGACGCGTACACCGCTGCCGTCCGCCTCGTGGTCAGCAACCGCCAGACCGCAGCGTTCACCATGACCACCCGGCCGCCGCGCGACCCTTTGGGCGAGACCACCGCCATCCGTCAAGCGGTCGCTCGTCCCGTCCCGGATGAGCCGACCGGCGCCGAGCGACTCACCCACCGGAAGGCCGACCGATCGGGAGGGCACCGGAGCTACAACACTCCGTAGCTATCGGTCACCTGCATCAATGGATAGCAGTTGGTCCGTGCCGTCGCATCGCCCATTCAAGGATGTCGGTAACACCACGTGTTGCCTCGAACGGCGACACATAATCGGCGATCGCCTTAACTTCGGGTACGGCGTTCGCTGGACATGCAGCTATCCCGCTCTCGCGCAACATTTCCAGATCGTTCCATGAATCGCCGATAGCCAGGACCTGAGATGTACCGAGATCCATGCGAGTGAGGACCTGCCCCAGCCCGAACGCCTTGTCCACGCCCTTCGGCGTGACATCGACAGCAGCAATCGATTTCGTTATCGACGCCACGGCCGATGCGCCCGTTGCCACCAAGTCGTACAGCTCTGCCACAGTGTGACCCGGCTCCGGATAGACGCTGTACGCCGTCAGTTTGCCCAATTCCTCGCGATAGGACCCCACCGGCAGCAACTCTCGAATCAATCCTGCATCGGCTCCGTCCACGAGCACCTCGTAGCGGTCAGTAGCGGGATGGTAGATGACGCCACCCCCCTCACATACGCAGGGCGTCGTGGAGTTGACGAGACCAAGGACTTGGATCATGGCCTCCACATACGGCACACTACGACCAGTGCAAATCGAGAACCGCCAGCCGGACTCTATGATCGCGGCGCGCAGTTCGGCGAGGGCCGGTAGATCAAACTGCGTCCCCTTGGCGTCGACGATGCATCCCTCGTTGTCGCAGCAGATAAGCAAGTCGGCTCCCCATAGTCGGATGAAGCGGCAGGTTCAAGCCAGACCATAGCCTGGATCCACCATGACATAGCCGTCGGTCATTGTGTTGTGGTCGGGATTGGGGCCGGAGTTTTCCGGGCAGGGATAATCGGCCGCTGACGGGTTCGGCGGCTTGCTCCTCGCCTGGGACGTTATGGCCGGTTCGGGGTGGTACGTGGGGTGTTCGTGCCGGTCAGGCTGCGATGGGCGTGCGTGGGTGTTGCGCCACAGGGCGGTGAACGCCTCGTGCCAGGGCCAGTGGGTGGGCATCCGCAACCGGGTGCGGCGGGCGTGGTCGACAACCTTGGCCGGGATCGTGATCAGCTGCTCGCGGAGTGTCGCCGCACGGGCCTTGGCGTGGGTGAACGAGGTCAGACACCCGGCGGCGCGCAGGAGATTGTGGGCGATCCCGGCGCAGGCCAGCCAGGCGCCATTGGCCCCGAACCCGCCGGAGGGCAGGTGCGCCAAGGGCCCATCGATCAGATCGGCGAAGACCTGTTCGATCGTGGCGTGGTGGCGGTGGTCGGCCTCGGCCTGCACCAGTATGGCCGGGTTGTCGGTAAAAATTGGGTGATACCGCCACGCGGGGGTCAACACCTCCTGGCCGGGAACCTGGTTCGGGTCGTGGTGGGGCACCCGCCGCACGACCAGCCGGGCGGTGTACGCGTGTGTCGTGCCGGCGAACGCCGTGTAGGTGGTCTCGGCGACCTCGGCTTCGGAGATCCACCGGCCGATCTCCTCGTCGAAGATCGCGTTCGGGTAACGGATGGTCACCCACCGTTGCTCCGGGATGGCGGTGATCGCCCGCCGCAGCCCGGGGCTGGTCTTCGCCGTCACCGACACGTGCGCCCCCGCCCGGCGACAGGCACTGACGAGCTTGCCGACGTAGAAGGCCGAATCACCACGAACCAGGATCTCCCCCGTGGCCCCGGCCGTCCGGGCCGTGCGGATCGCCTCGGCCACCAGGCTGCTCGCGCCCCGGGCGCTGGCGGCCCGCCCGGCCCGTAACCTCGTGGCGGCCACCAGCGGCGCCGACCGCCGGGTGGACACCGTGGCCACCAGGGGACACAACCCCCGAAGCCGGACGTTGTACCCGCCGACCTTCGCGTGCCCGAACCCCACCCCCTACTTCGACCGTCCGTAGACCCGCCGCAACAGCGAGTCGACATCCACGAACACCAAATCCCCAGCATCCCGCAACAGGACCGGAGCGGTCCCCACCAAACCAGCCAATATCTGGCGGGCTGCCGACTGGAGTTGCCGGACATGGCCGAACGCGAACGCCCGCAGCGCCGATCCCAGCGTCAAGGGCACGTACACCTGATCGAACAGGTGCCCCATTCCGCCGTGGCGCAACCGGTCCAGGCCGTCGATCGTGTCCGCCCCGGCGACCATCCCGGCCACGATCGCCGTGATCTTCCCGCCGGGGTTGGACCCCACCGGCCCGGAGAGCCGGACCGCCGCGTTCACCGTCTGGGTCAGGCCGACGTCCTCGGCCAGCCGCATGACCGGGACCAGGCCGGCGTGCGCCACGAGCCGGTCGTCGTCGAACGCGATCTCCATCGTCTGGGCCGGGTGCGTTAGTCTCACCGTACGGGTGCCCTCTCGAACTGGTCGAATAGAGTCTCAGCAACTCCTATTCTTGCAGGTCAGAGGGCATCTCTATATCTGCGATGATCTCAATCAGAAATCATTCCTGGTGGATCCAGGCATAGCGCACGAGCCCGTGGCCCTCCCTCGGCTAACCAGTCATCCGCCTCAACACCCTGTCGAGATGCCGGAGATGCTCCTTGGTCGGCGCAGTGCCATAGACATACAGGAAGGGCCACTGTGGGCCGTCAAATGGGGATGATAGCCAGCCCATTTGGCGTAGCGTCAATGCCACTATCGGCACCGCAGACAGACCAATGCTGGCGCGTCCGTATGAGGATGCTCCATTAATGAACACGTCCAGTGCGGCAAAGACGAATCCGAGAATACCGGCTGTCTGCACAGTTGGCGATGCGAAGATTTCTCGAATCGGGGTCTTGAAGACACCACGCCTGAGCGCCTCCCGGAGCTCGCGTACCACCACACCATCGACCCGCCTAGCATCAACTTGCTTGAGTCCCGCACAAATGCTGCTGGACCACTTGGCGAGTTCCGTATGCCCTGGTCCTGCGATGAAGCGGTGTAGCGGATCGCCTTGGCTGATGTCGTTCAGACGGTTTAGTACTTCTAGGAGTTGCCCGACGATCGCATCAGCATGTCCGGAGAGTGGATCCTGCTCGGCCCGCACGGCCCAGGCCGGCTGTTGGTTCTCGTCCCGCGCTCGGCCGACCATGCGGTAGAACTCAGGATCGGCCCGGTGAAGGAAGACCGGCGCCTGGGCCTTCGAGAACTCCAACGCTTGGACGTGATTGCGGGCGTCTCGCAGAATCGCGCTGGCCACACGGTATGGCTCCGGACGCCTGCGGTCCTCGGCTCGCGGTGTCATTCGCACTCGATCCGCGTTCTCTAGAACCCCCCTGGGGATGGTCTCATCCGCTTTAGCCGAGCAAAACGCTGAGTACCAGAAATCGATCTCGTCCGGATGCTCCTCCAAGTACTGTGACGACCACTCCCAGCCGTCTTCTTCTCCGGAAACCGTCACGCGCCGCTGTTCCGCTGGGAGATCTTGGTCTCCCTCGCAGAACTCCCGCAATCGACCATCGACCGTTTCATCCCACCTCGCCCCCTCCCATCGAGTTGCGAGGTTCTGTCGTGCCGGACCGTTGTAGAGCCAGTCCCTGCGGCCGGCGATCCGTACCCGATTGCAGTCCACATAGTCCAGGAAGAGGTCCACCGGAACAGGCGCGGCGTGGTGGCGCAACTCTGTGCTCGACGGTGACCACAGGCACAGTGGGTCACTCGCAGCGACCATCAGGTCAAGTCGGTCGTATCCGGGCGGCCCGTACTCACTGATGTGACAGAACGTCGGGAAGTGCATCACGCGTCCACGACCTTCCTGGCGAACGTATCGGGTGCCGCAGGGTCGTACGCCCCGTCAGTGAGCCCGACCACGTGCAGCGTCCGCCGCCCGTCATTACGGATGGCATGCGACGCCATTGGAGGTACCTGAAGCAGCACACAACCGCTTCCAGTAAACCTGCGACTGTTCACGGGAGAGCCCGATCCGGTATCCCAGTGCACGGACCAGCAGTCGTCGTGCAACACCACGAGGACCTCGCGGCGAGCAACGTGGTAGTGATTGCCACGGACACAGCCAGGACGAATCGTCGTAACATGCGCATCGAGAGACATAAAGCCCTCGGTCAGCCACCCGGTCGACACGGGGAAGCTTGCGCCGCGACTATCTCCACTGTCGGCCACCACCTCGATGGCGAAATCGGCATTAGCCATGCCGATCAGCCGACACGACCGAGCGGCAGCCCGCAAGTCCGTATACGGACATTTCCGACTTCGAGGCGACCGGCGTACCCCGAATGAGCGTCTGGCGGACGGGTCACTGTCCGGTCCGTGTTCGGCCAGCGAGAGCATCCGCAACACGGACGCACGCTCAGTTCGGCTTCCCGGCCCCATCCAGGCTCGCCGATCGCCTCTGTCTCCGGATGGCCGCAGCCCCGGGACGATGGTTTCGCCCAGATTCCCGACTCCGAGCCATCGAGTGCCAGGCTGCCCGGTGCAATCCAGCACACGATGTCATGCAGGCATGACACTCACCTGGAGTTTGCAGATCGATCGGGCTCGCCTTGATCCAGGGTCCGAATCGGGCGACCGAAGCCAACATCAGCACCGGTGCCGTGTGGGATCAAGAACTCAATCAGGTCGACCCATGGGTGGACCCCCGTGTCGCATCTCGGCCGCCGGGCGGCACTTCCTCAACCCAACTGTGCAGGGAGGACCCCATGTCCACCACGATCATGACAGCCCGAAATATCCCTCAGGGGGATACTTCCCGACCGGGGGGGGCGTCGCTCTACCGCTCCCCGTCGTTCCACCGCCGTTTCCGACTCGCTGCGGGCCATCGCCTGGCGGCTGGAATCCCGCGACTATGTTCTGGCCCATCTGCTCGACGAGCATCGGACCCCATCCTCGCCATTGCGCGAACCGGCGTCGTCGTCCATGACGGCGCCGGTGCTGTTTGTGGGGATCCTGAACACGGGGATCACCTCTCCCTTCTGGTTGATGCGGATCTCGGCAACCAGTGCCTCGATGGCCCGCTTGCGCTCGGCTGACGTGCCGGCCGCGACCAGGTGGAGCAGGTGTGCCCGGACCTGTTCGATGACCGCTGGCTGCGGCTGGGGCGGTTCCCCGGCCGTCGTGTCGGCGAGGTCGTCCCTGCGGGCGCGGAGCTGGGCCAGCCGCCCGCGGAGATCCTTGAGCCGGGGGCCGGCGGTCGCGTCGTCCATGGTGCCGTTCTCGAACGCCGCGTGGTACCGCTCGATCGTGGCCTCGGTTTTAGAGATCATCGCGGTGACGGCGTCGAGTTCGGCGAGCCGGCCGGTATTGGCGTCGTGGTGCTCGCGGCGGGCCGCCGCGACGATGCGCTCGATGAGCAGGTCGGCGCGGCCGTAGAAGTCGGCGAGGGCCTGCAGGACCGCCTGGTCGGTGGCGTCGGCGTTGAGTCGCACGCCGGTGCACCCGGCACTGCCGTAGCGGTTTCGCGAGAAGCAGGTGTAGTAGCGGTACTGGCGACTGCGGCCGGTCGCTGCCGTGCCGATGTACTTGCAGCCGCAGTCCGGGCAGGTGATCAGCCCGGTGAGGTTGTAGTCGGCGGGCGACGCTGCCCGCCGGTGGTGCGCGTCGGCGCGGGCGCCCGCGAGGTCGCGGGCCGTCGCGAACGTGTCGCGGTCGACGAGTGGGTCGTGCACGTCGCGAAAGACGATGTCGCCGGTGTATGCCGGGTTGTCGAGAATCCGTGCGACGGTGTAGCCCGACCACGGTGCGCCGGTGCGGTTGGGAATGCCCCGGCGGTTGAGTTCCGCCGCGATGGCGCGGGTGCCGAGCCGCTGTTTCGTGTACATCGCGAAAATGTCGCGCAGGATCGGCGCCTCATCGGGGTTGGGGAGAAGTTTGTAGGTGTCGCGGTCGACGAGATATCCGTACGGGCGGGTGCCGCTGGCCCATTTTCCCTTCCGGGCCTTCGCGGTCATGCCGTTGATGGTGCGGTCGATAATGGTCTCCCTTTCGAATTCGGCGAATACGCCGAGCAGTTGGATGAGCATCCGGCCGATCGGGGTTGACGTGTCGAACGGCTCGGTGGCCGAGCAGAACGCGACGCCGGCCTCGTCGATGTCGTGGAGCAGGTCGAGCAGGTCCGACAGGCGCCGGGAGAACCGGGCGACCCGGTAGACGAGCAGGACGTCGTACCGGCCGGTCTTCGCGGCACGCAGGGCGCGTTGCAGGTCGGGCCGGTCGGTGCTGGCACCCGACGCGTCGTCGGTGTACTCGGCGACCAGCGCCCAGCCGGGCTGCGACCGGATGTAGCTGTGCAGCGCGGTGAGCTGGGCGTCGATGGAGAACGGCTGGTGCTCGTCGTCGGTGGAACGCCGGGTGTAGATCGCGATGCGACGCGGTCCCGGCATCTCGGGTGTCGTGCTGCTGGCGCGCTTGCGCCTGCGGTGTGGCGTTGGCATAGGCATCACCTCCAGGTGTGTCGCCACCCTGTGGGC
>JABDRL010000272.1 GCA_013041765.1 Dactylosporangium sp.
GCCCCGGCCACCGCCAGGGGCGCCGATGCCGCTGGCTGGGGCGCCGGCCCCGGCGGGGAGCCGGGCGATTCCCCGGCGGCCCGATCGGCCGGGCCGGTGCCGGACGACCCGGATGCCACCATGGAGCTGCCGATTTTTCGGCAGGTCAACGAATGGTTCGGCCCGGAGCGCTCCGGCGCCGGCCGGCCAGCGGCGCCGGCCGCGATCGAGCTCGCCACCCAGCGGGTATCGCCCGGCCAGATCTGCCAGCAGCGTCAGCCGACCGGCGAGTCCAGCGCGGCGCGGCGGGCCCGGAAGGCCAGCCAGTCCTGGCAGGCCAGGTCCGACGAGGCGTGGCGGGCGGCGATCGCCCTGTCCTCCCAGAGCGCCGAATCCACCACCCCCGCCGGGCTGCCCCAGCGGGTACCCCAGCGGCATCTGGTGCCCCCGGTCGTGGACTCGACCGAGCAGCAGAGCGCCACGAACCGGCGGGATCCGACGGTGGTGGCCGCCGCATTGTCCGCATACGCCCGGGGGGTTGCCGGGCGTCACCTTCCGCCGGCGCCCATCGTGCCGGCGAGCCCAACAGGAAGCAGACCATGACAGAGTCACGGAATCTTGGCTGGCTGCTGGACAGTTTCGCCGAGCGAACCCCAGACGTCAGCCACGCCATAGCGATCTCGTGTGACGGACTGCTGGTCGCGTCGACGCGATCCCTGTCCCCGGATCGCGGGGACCAGCTGGCCGCGACCGGCAGCGGCCTCGTCAGCCTGCTGCGCGGCGCCGCGGGGTTCTTCGAGGCCGGCGCGGTGATCTCGAACGTCACCCAGCTGGAGGGCGGGTTCATGTTCTCGATGTCCTTCAGCGACGGGGCATCGCTGCTGGTCCTGGCGTCTCCGTACTGCGACGTCGGGAAGGTCTCCTACGAGATGACCGAGCTGGCCAACCAGATCGGGGACGCCCTGACCCCCGCCGCCCGGGACCGGTTCGGCAGCCTCAGCCAAGGTCCCGTACCCGTCGGTTCCTAGCCCCGCCCCGCGGCCCCTCTCCCCTGGAGTTGCCATGTTTCCGCCCCTCTCCGCCGCATCCGGCACCGCCCCCTGCCGGGTCCTCGCCGCGCTCGTCGTCCTCGCCCTGGCCGCGGCGTCCGCGGCATGCGGCACCGGGGGCGGTGCCGACCGGCCCACCATCAAGATCGGCCTGCTGATCCCGCTGACCGGCACGTACCAGCCCATCGGAACGGACCTGCGCGACGGCTTCCAGCAGTACCTCGACGAGCATCAGGGCCGGCTCGGGGGGCACCAGGTCAGTCTGGTCCTGGCCGACGAGGGCAACGGTGCCCCGACGGCCGTCCCCTCCGCGACCAAGCTCATCAAGCAGGACCGGGTCCACGCCGTCACCGGCATCGTCGCCGGGGGCTCCGCCGCCGCGGCCATTCCCCTCATCACCCAGGCGAAGATCCCCGTGATCGGCGCCAGCGCCCGGCCGGACCTCAAGGATCTCTCCATGGTCTGGCACACCTCCTACCTGTCGGAGGAGCCGGGCGCGGCGATCGCCAGCTATGTCCGCGACAGCGTCCAGGGCAGCGTGTTCGCCATCGGACCCGACTACCAGGGCGGCTGGGACGAGTTGCGCGGCTTCACCGAGGCGTTCGCCGAGGCCGGCGGGAAGCTGGCCAACAGCGGGGGCAAGAGCACCTTCACGCCCTTCCCGACCACCACGAATTTCACCCCGTACTTCGCCCAGATCAAGTCCTCGCAGGCCAAGGCCGTCTACTGCTTCTACGCCGGGACCAGCGCGATCGAGTTCGTCAAGCAGTACGCCCAGTCCGACGTCAAGGACCTGCCGCTGTACGCGGCGGGCTTCCTGACCGAGGGCAGCATGCTCGCCGCCGAGGGCGAGGCCGCCAGGGGGATCTACTCGGTGCTCAACTACTCCCCCGACCTGGACCACGAGACCAACCGGTCGTTCGTCTCCGGGTGGCGGGCCAAGCATCCCGGCCCGCCCACGACCTACGCCATGTCGTCGTTCGACGCGGCGGCCATCCTGGACAAGGCCATCGCGGCCGCCGGGGACGACCCGACCCCGGAAGCCATCAACACGCAGATCGGCAAGCTTGGCAAGATCGACAGCCCGCGGGGGCGCTGGCAGCTGTCGAAGACCACCCACGCCCCCATCCAGAAGTGGTACCTGCGCCAGGTGCGGTTGGACGGCCGGGCGCTGGCGAACGTCCTTCTGGAAGAGCTGGCCACCCTCGGCTAGGCCCGTCGCATCGAGTTCGTCTCCGCCCGGGGACGCAAGCCGCTCAGCTGATCAGGGCCTTGCCCAGCCGGGTGACCCCATCGATGATCGCCTCGGGAGGGTTGGTGACGAACGACAGCCGGAAGGTCGCCCGATCCGGCCGGTCGGCGAAGAACGGTGCTCCCGGTGCGTAGGCGACCAGCCGCTCGATCGCGCCGGGCAGCGCGGCCGTCGTGTCGACGTCGCCGGGCAGCCGGACCCACACGAACATGCCGCCGTCGGGATCGCTCCACGTCGCCCCGGGAGGCAACGCGCCGGGAAGGGTGTCGAGCAGCGTGTCGCGGCGCTCGGCGTACACCCGCCGTACCCGCCCCAGGTGGGCGTCCAGGTCGGCTGTCACCAGGTACTCCGCGGCGGCGGCCTGGTCGATCGTGGAGGTGTGCAGGTCGGAGGTCTGCTTGGCGATGCACAGCTGCCGCAGGAGGGGGCCGGGTGCCCGCACCGCGCCCAGCCGCAGCCCGGGCGCCATGATCTTGGAAAGGGAAGAGAGGGAAATGGTCCGGTCCTCCGCCCCGGGCTGGACCGCGATGGGCGCGACCGGCTCGCCCCGGTACCGCAGCTCGCTGTAGGGATCGTCCTCGATGATCCAGGTGCCGTGGCGGGCCGCGATCTCCGCGATCGCCCGTCGCCGGTGGAGGGACAGGGTCCGCCCGGAGGGGTTCTGGAACGTCGGAATGGTGTAGAGCAGCTTCGGCCGCTCCCGCCGGATCAGGTCGGGCAACGCCGCCGGATCGAGGCCGTGCTCGTCGCAGGGTACCGAGACGATCCGCGCTCCGGCCAGGTTGAACGCCTGCAACGCCGCGAGGTAGGTCGGCCGCTCGACGAGGATCGTTTCCCCCGGTTCGAGCAGCACGGTGGCCAGCAGGGTCAGCCCCTGCTGGGATCCGGACGTGATGAGCAGGTCGTCGGCGTGGGTCGGCAGGCCCCGGCCGGTCGCCCTGGCCGCGATCCGGGCCCGCAGCCGTGGATCGCCCTCGGTGGTGGAGTACTGCAAGGATTCCCCGGCATGGTGGCCGAGCACGTGGTCGAAGCAGGCTCGCAGGGCGGAGCCGTCGAACAGCTCCGGCGCCGGCATACCCCCGGCGAACGAGACAACGTCCTGGTTGGCGGTCAGGGCCAAAATATCGCGAATCGCCGAGGACCTGACATTTCGCATACGCACTGCTATCTGCGGAGATACGAAGTCTTCCATGCCCGATCCCCCGTTGATCTTCTTCCAAGTTGATCTGTCGCTCACGATAGGCCCAGGTGGGGGACTGCTGCCCATGCCCCCGGAGCATCCCGCCCGTCGGGACAAAACCCGGACCATCGCCCTCCAGTCGGGCGACTGGCTGCCGATGGGGCGAGCATGGTGCAGTCGGGTCGGGGTGGATTCGTTCGCGCCCTGTTCCGCCGTGGTTCCGCGAGGCTGGTCCCCGCCGCGCTGAACCTGGTGGTGCAGCGGACGAGCGACGCGGTCGTCGTTGTCGCTCCGGATGGACGCTTCCTCCATCTCAACCCGGCCGGGTACCGCCTCGTGCGGCAACTGGTCCCGGATGCCCCGGCCGAGCTGATCGGCCGGTCCGCGCCGGAGGTGCTCGGTCCGCGGCTGCCCGAGGAGCCCCTGGCCAGCGGGGAGTACGACCTCACCATCGGCGGCCGGGACAGGACCCTCGGCCTGCGGGTCACCCGGCTCCTCGACCGGAAGAGACGCCCGGCCGGGCTGGTGTTCGTCATCCGCGACGTCACGTCCCTCACCGAGGCCAGCGCTCGCCTCGTCGAGCAGGAGAGCACCTTCCACCGGCTGCGGACCGAGCTGGAGCATCAGGCGATCCACGACCCGCTGACCGGCCTGCACAACCGCCGCTATCTGGTTGAGCGGCTGGCGGACGAGGTCAAGCGGGCCCAGCAGGGCAGCAACCTGAGCATCATCATGCTGGACATCGACAACTTCAAGGGCGTCAACGAGAGCCACGGTCACGCCGCCGGGGACGATCTCCTGGCGGCCGTGGCCCGGGGACTGATCGACACCGTCCGCAGTCGAGATGTCCTCGCCAGGTACGGCGGGGTGGAGTTCGTCGTCGTCCTGCCCGGAGCCGCCTCCCGCCAGGCCTGTGCCAGAGCCGAGCAGCTGCGGCGGCGCTGCGCCGCCGTGGGCGTCGAGACGGCCGACGGTCCGATCGCCCGGACGGTCAGCGCCGGTGTCGCCACCTTCCCCGGCGCGGGCAGGACCCCGTCGGCCCTGCTGTCATCGGCCGACCAGGCCCTGCATGTCGCGAAGTCCACCGGGCGCG
Organism: Dactylosporangium sp.; assembly: GCA_013041765.1. Lineage (GTDB taxonomy): Bacteria > Actinomycetota > Actinomycetes > Mycobacteriales > Micromonosporaceae > JABDRL01. The sequence goes on from JABDRL010000272.1 coordinate 4,554, forward strand.
ACCGGGTCAGCCTTGCGGAGCACACCTACGTCGGCGGGTTGTGACGCGCGGGCGCGGTTGACGCCGGCCGGTCCTACCTTCCGAATGTTCGCACCAGGCTGTGCTGGGCCAGGATGTGCTCCCGGGCCAGGAACCGGAACAGCGCGTACGTCGTCGTGCTGTCGACATCCAGCTCTGGAATGTCCAGGGCGTAGACGGTCAACACATACCGGTGCGGAGCGTCCCCGGGTGGAGGGGCCGCCCCCTCGTATGCGCTCCCTCCCCAGTCCGTGAAGCCCAGCGTCGTGCCCGCTGGATTCCGCCCTCTGCCGCCGGAACCGGCCTTGAGCTCATGGATTTCCGAATCGACATTCAACAATATCCAGTGAGAGAATCCCACGGTTGTCGGGGCATCCGGGTCGTACATGGTCACCGCGAAACTTCGCGTCCCCGCCGGCTCGCCGCTCCAGGCGAGGGCGGGGCTTTCGTTGGCGCCTCCGGCCGAGCCGTGAACCGCGGACATGGGCAGCGTCTCACTGCCCTGGAGTTCATGACTTTCCACCCGAAACGTATCGATAGCCGCCATGCAAACACCCTAGGTGGCGCCAACCACGAATCACAAGTCGCGGCGGACCGGACCAGGGACGGGCCCGGGTTTGTCACACTGAACCCGTGCGCCGTTCGTATCTGTCCCGATTCACGGTCGCCGCGTGCGGTGTCGTTCTCCTGCTCGTGGGCGCCATCGCGCCCGGAACGCCGGCCCTGGCGCTGGCTGGTCCCGCCGCACTGGCTGGTCCCGCCGCACTGGCTGGTCCCGCCGCGCTGGCCGGTCCCGCCGCACTGGCCGGTCCCGCCGCACTGGCCGGTCCCGCCGCACTGGCCGGTCC
>JABDRL010000288.1 GCA_013041765.1 Dactylosporangium sp.
CTCCTCGGCCGAGGAGACCCGGGACCTGTCGTCGTATCTGGAGACGACGGTGGTCATCGCCCTGCCGACGATCTCGACCGACCCTGTCGATGAGCTGGTGGAGCGGGTCCGCTCGCGGGTGTCCCGCGCGGTCGACTCCCTTCAGGTCGCGGCCTTCCTGGAATCCGAGGGCCTCAGCGACCGCATCGCCCGCGTCGAGTACGGCTACGCCGACATCTTCCGGCTGGCCGACGAGGTCTATCGGCGCCTGGGGCCGTGCGAACCGACCCCGTGGCCGGCCGAGGCGATCCGGCCGGACCGGATGCGAGCGCTTCGCGATGTGCTGCACGGTTCGCTGTACCTGCTGCCCGCGGCGGTGTTTCCGGCGGTCCTGACGGTGGTCGGCCGCCGCTCGCTGGTGCTCGGGCTGATCCTGGCCGGCGGGTTGGCCTGGATGCTGGCCGGTGGGGCCAGCTGGCTGGCCTACCGCTTGCTCGGTGCGGGCCGCCCCGGCGACGCCGCCCGGGTGCTGCGCTGGTCCGCCCTGGGCGGGCTGCCGCTCGCCGCGGCCCTCGGCCTGAGCGTCGTCCTGGTGACCGGGGACGCGCCGTGGCTGATCGCCGTCGCCGCCGGCCAACTGGCCTATCAGATGGCCAGCACGCTGCTGATGTTCTACCAGCGGGAACTGCTGCTCGCCCCGATCATGGCGCCAGCGGTCGCGGTGGGCATCGGCTACCTGTTCCTCGGTTCGCAGCTGCGGACGCTGGCCATTGCCCTGGCCGGGACCGCCACGGTGGCGGCGCTGGCCCTGGGCCTGCGCCAGACGCTGCCGGGCGGTCGGCAACAGCAGCGACCGATGCCGCGCCAGGTCCTGGTCAGCGAACTGCGAACGCTGCCCCTGGTCGTGCTCTACGCGGCCGGCTCTGCGGCCTTCCTGCTGCACGCGCAGGTGCCGTACCTGCTCGACCGGATCGATATCGCGGTCACCGTGCTGCCCCTGATCGTCGGCATGGGGTTCGTGGAGTGGCGGGCCCGGCGGTTCGGGGAGCGGGCGCGGTTCTGGCTGCGGCGGGTGCGGCTGCCCAGCCAGTTCGTCCGGCGGGTGTGGTGGGCACTGGCGGTCGAAACCCTGGCCTGCGCGGCGGTCGTCGCGGCGCTGGCCGGGCCGCTGCTGCTGGCCCTCGCCCGGTGGCGCGGCCCGCTGGACCCGGCCAGCGCCGCCATGGCGGGCGCGTACGCGGTCCTGGCCGGCGCGTACTTCCTGGCGTTTCTTCTGGCCGAGCGCAGCCGGTACGGATGGCTGTGCGGCGGCCTCGGCTGTGCGATAGCGGCGCACCTGGTAGCGACGTGGATCTATCCGGCCATGGATCCGCTGTGGTACCTCGGCTCCGCAGTGTTGCTCCAAGTGATCTTTATTGCGGGCCTGGCCCCGGTGCTTGGCCAGGTCCAGCGGTATCGGTAGTCGAACTGTGGGGAGGCGGATCTGCCATGCATGCGGTCATTTTGGCCGGTGGCAAGGGCGTGCGGCTGCGGCCGTACACGACGGTGTTGCCGAAGCCGCTGATGCCGATCGGCGACCACCACGCGATCCTGGAGATCGTTCTCCAGCAACTGGCATCGCGTGGATTTGCCTCGGTGACACTGGCGATCAACCACCTGGGCCGGCTCATCCGGGCATTCGCCGGAGACGGCTCGCGGTGGGGAATGCACATCAACTACATCGAGGAGAGCGTGCCGCTGAACACGGTCGGTCCGCTCTTTTGCCTCAAGGACACCCTGCCGGACGACTTCCTCGTCATGAACGGTGACGTCCTCACCAATCTTGACTATGGAGAGTTGCTGCATAGCCACCTCCTGTCCGGGGGGCCGTTGACGGTCGCGACAGCGGCTCGCCACGCCAAGGTCGACTTCGGGGTGCTGACCGTGTCCGGCGACAAGGTTGTGGGATTCACGGAGAAGCCGTCCATGACCTACTGGGTGAGCATGGGGGTGTACGGCATGTCCCGCAAGACGCTGGAGCCCTACCAGCCGGGCCTCGCCATGGGGTTTGACCAGCTGGTGCTGGACCTTCTCCGGCGCCGGATCAACCCGGTCACATACCCGTTCGACGGGTTCTGGCTGGACATCGGCCGGCCGGAGGACTACGACGAGGCCAACCGGGCCTTCGACCGGCTGCGGCCGATCCTGCTCCCCGAGCGGTGTGGGGAGCCGGTATGACCAGGGTGCTGCTGTTCGGATCCTCGGGGTTCATGGGCGGACCCGTGCGGGAGGCGCTGGCCGCCGACCCCCGGACCACGGCGTTGACCTGCCCCGGGCGGGCCCGCCACAACCTGGTCACCGACGACGTGCCAGCGCTGGTGGCCCTGATCGACGAGGTCGCACCGGACGTCGTGGTCAACTGCGCCGGGCGGCTGGCCGGCACGCCGACGGAACTCATGGTCGGCAACGCCGTGGTCACCGCCAGGCTGGTCGAGGCCGTCGCGACGGCGGCGCCCGGGGCCCGGGTGGTCCGGATCGGCTCGGCCGGCGAGTATGGCGCGACCGTCACCGGCACGGCGATCGGGGAGGAGGCCGCGACCCATCCGGTCAGCGCCTACGGCATCAGCCACGTGGCCGCCACCGACCTCGTGCGCCTGGCCAGCGAGGCCGGGCAGATCGACGGCGTGGTCCTGCGGGTGTTCAACCCGATCGGGCCGCACTGCGGCGAGGAGAACCTGCTGGGCCGGGCGATGGGCAGGATCCGCGAGGCCATGGGCAACGGGGCCGGCCACATCACGCTCGGCCCGCTGACGGCGTACCGGGACTTCGTCGATACCCGCGATGTCGCGACCGCCGTCGTCGCGGCGGCGCTGGCCGCCAAGGTCGACCACCGGGTGCTCAACGTCGGCAGTGGCCGGGCCGTTCCCGCGAGCGCCGCCGTCGAGTCGCTGGCCAGGGCCGCGGGGTTCGACGGCGAGATCGTCCAGCGGGGGACCGGCTCGGCCAGGTCGGGGACGGTCGACTACATCCGGGCGGACATCACCCGCATCCGCACGGCGCTGGGCTGGACGCCGGAACACGACCTGGACAGCACGACCCGGGCCATGTGGAACGCGGCCGTCCGGAGCTGACACCGCCGGATCATCACCACACGATGGAGGAGAACATGTTCACCACGATCGGTGTCGTCGGGATGGGCTATGTCGGGCTCACCCTGACTGCGGCCCTCGCCCGAAAGGGCTACGTCGTCCACGGTGCGGATGCCCAGCCCGCCGTCGTCGAGTCGTTGGCCAGCGGGCACCCGCACATCTTTGAACCAGGGGTGGAAGAGATCTGCACGGAGCATGTCGGGAAGACGATTTTTGTCGGGGAGACGCTGCCGTCGCGGGGCGTCGAAGTCGCGGTGATCAGCGTCTCGACACCGGTCGACCCGGCGACGCGGACGCCGAATCTGACGAATCTCGCCGCGGCCGCCCGCCAGGTCGCGGCCTGCTGCGATCCGCAGACCCTCGTCGTGGTGCGCAGCACCGTGCCCATCGGGACCAGCCGCCGGATCGTCCTGCCCGAGCTGCTGGCGGCCTGGGGCAGCGCCCGGCTGGTGATGGCTCCCGAGCGGACCATCCAGGGGCAGGCGCTGCGAGAACTGGTCGAACTGCCGCAGGTCGTCGGGGGGCTCGACGAAGCGAGCCTCGCCGCGGGGACGGCATTCTTCAGTGGCCTGGCCAAGCAGATCGTGCCCGTGTCATCGCTCGAAGCGGCAGAGATGATCAAGTTGGCGAACAACTGTCATACCGATCTCATCTACGCCTACGGCAATGAGATCGCGTTGATCGCCGAGCGCCACGGGCTGGACCCGCTGGAGGTCATCCGGTCGGCCAACCTCGACTACCCCAGACCCGACCTGTGCAAGCCCGGCTACGTCGGGGGCGGGTGCCTGTCGAAGGACCCGTACATCATGATCGACAGTGCGGGGGAGCGTGAACCGTTCCTCGTGGGACGGGCCAGGGAACTCAACGAGCGGCTGCCGGTGCACGTGGCCGAGGCCGTGGTGGAGATGCTCCGCCGGGCGCGCGGGGGAACCGCGGGGACCAGACTGGCGGTCCTCGGCTGGGCCTACAAGGGCTGGCCGCCGACCGACGACATGCGGGGTACGCCGATCGCGTCGATGATGCCGGTGTTCGATCGGGCCGGCATCACGGTGCTCGGGCACGACCCGATGGTCACCGACGACGTGATCCGGGACTACGGCGGCGAACCGGTCAGCCTCGACAAGGCCTTCGGTGACAGCGACGGGGTTCTGGTGATCAACGACCATCCCGATTACCGGGCGCTGACCGTGTCCGAGGTACTGGGGGAGGCCAGACGACCGGCGTTCGTCTACGACTCGTGGCGGGTGATTGACGAAGCCGAGGTCCGGGCCGCCGGGGTGCACTACGTCGGCCTTGGCTACCTGCCGGCCGGCGGGGCCGGCCCGGAGACCGGATCATCGATGGAGGTGCCAGCATGAGGACGCTACTGCTCGGCGGCGCGGGCTTCATCGGCCTGCACCTGGCCCGCCGACTGATCGCCGACGGTCACTCCGTGACCATCGTTGACGATTTCTCCCGGGGGCGGGACGACGACGACCTCGCGGCGGTCCGGGCGGAACCCGCCGTCGAGATCATCTCCGGCGATCTGACCGACCCCGCGACCTGGGCCGGCCTGCCGCACGGCTGGGACCAGATCTACCTGCTGGCCGCCGTGGTCGGGGTCCGCAACGTCGAGCGGGACCCCGCGCGGGTGGTGCGGGTCAACACCTTCGCGGCCCTGCACCTGCTCGATTGGCTCGAACCGGGGGAGCTGGTCTTCTTCGCCTCCACCAGCGAGGTCTACGCCGGCGGCGTCGAGCTGGGGGTCGCCACGGTGCCCACCCCGGAGACCGTCCCCGCGGTCGTCGCCGACGTCACCGCACCCCGCTTCGCCTACGCCGTCAGCAAGATCCTCGGGGAGGCCGCGTTCATCCACGGCGCGCGGGCCGGCGGATTCCGTGCGATCGTCGCCCGCTTCCACAACATCTACGGGCCGAGAATGGGTGCGGACCATGTGATTCCGGAAATGTCGCTGCGGGCGGCCCGGGGCGAGGACCCGTTCCGGGTGTGGGGCTTCGACCAGTACCGGGCCTTCTGCTACGTCGACGACGCCGTGGAGGCGATGATCCGGCTGATGGCCACACCATCGGCGGCGGGCCAGATCGTGCACATCGGCAACGACGCCCAGGAGACCAACATTGGTGATCTGGTCAAACTGGTGCTGCGGGTCGCCGGTACCAGCCCCGCCCTGGAAATCCTGGCGGCGCCACCGGGCTCGGTGGCCCGCCGCTGCCCCGACCTGTCCAAGCTGCGGGCACTGACCGGATACGAGCCGGCGGTCTCGCTGGAAGAGGGCGTGCGCCGGACCTTCGCCTGGTACCGGCGGTGCGCCTGAGTCGGCTCTGGCGCCTGGGGAGGTTGGCATGACCGACAGGAAGCCGATCTGCTTCTACTACGGAGCGGGCCAGCTTGAAGCGTTGACCAGGTACCAGCGGGTGGTGCTGCAACCGGAGTTCTTCCTGCCGAGGCAGCTGGGGTTTCTCGCGGCTCGGGGGGTGCAGACCCTCGCGTACCTGTCCCTGTCAGAGGACCAGGGGCCGCCGGCACCGTGGCAGCGGCCGGAGCGCAACGCCGACTGGGGCGGGATGTTCGTCCATGTTGACCATCCGCTGTGGGTGGACCATATGGTCAGGCAGGCCCTGGCCGCCATGGCATCGGGGTTCAGCGGGCTGTTCCTGGACACGCTCAATGTGGAACTGACGTTTCCGGAAGACGTCCCCCACCTGCTGAAACTGGTCGGGGCGATCGTTGAGGAGGCCAAGCCGGCGTACCTGCTGGCCAACCGGGGCTTCGGCATGTTGCCCCAGCTGGCAGAACTGGTCGACGGCATTCTCTTCGAGTCGTTCTCCGCCCGCTGGACGGATGAGGGCTATGCCCCGTGGCCGCCGGATGTGCTGGAGTTCCATGCCCAGATCGCCGAGCGGCTGCTTCAGCTCAACGTTGAGCTGTATGCCCTGGACTACGCCGACAGCCCGGGACTCGCCGACTTCGCGGTGCGTCGGGCACGGCAGTTCGGGTTGCAGTGTGTGGTGAGCGACCGGGCGCTCTCGCGGGTGTGAGCGACGCCGCGCGAGCCACGGGGTCTGTCCATCCCCGCGGCCCGCGCGGCGGGTGCCGCTTCGCCGCCGGGGCCAGCCCGGCCGGGTGTCCGGACCCGGTTGGCCCCGGACCCGGTTGGCCTCTGGCCCGGCTAGCCCTTGGCGAGCGTGGCGAGTATGGCCTTGGCCTCGGCGACGGTCTTGTCCTTGATCTTTGACTTCGGGGTGTAGGCGTCGGCGAACGTGGTGACCTCCGTGGACAGGGACAGGTTGCCCGATCGGAGTTCGACGGTGTATGTGCTCACCTTGAGGCCCAGGTCCCAGTCTCGGCTGGTGCCGTAGGCCTCGTCGCCGAGACCGGAAATGGTCGTGTCGTAGTACATGCTCTGGTCGAAGCTCAGACTGACCTCGTAATCGTCCTTCGCGTCTGCCAGCTCTTCGAACACCTGCACCGCGACGTTGAGTGTCACCTTGACCCCCTCGGCGGAGCGCAGGTCAAACCGGCACTCGGCCCGCTGGTACAGGTCCTCCACCTCGGAGTCGTTTTTCTCCAGGCCCTCTTTCTCCCTGGCCCAGTCGCCGAGCGGGGACAGATCGATCTCTGTGCACAGGTTGCTGATCATGGCGTAGGTGCCGCCGGGCGGGACGGTGCCGGTGGCGCTGGGCTCGGCGGTGGCCGTCGACGACGGCGTGGCCGGATCGGAGGTCGCGCTGGGCTCGGTGCCGAAAAAATCTCCATTCGCGAGGCTGTTGAAGAGCAGTACCCCGCCGCCCAGGCACAGCACGAGCAGCAGGGCGACGCCACCGAGAATCCACCCCAGGGGGCTGCGGGATTTCGTTGCCGCCGCTGGCGGGGGCGGTTGCCAGGCCGGCGGTGGGGTGGGCTGGTGCGGCTGGCCGGGGTAGGGGGACATCGGCTGGGGCTGGCCGGGGCCCGGGTACGGGGGCGCGCTGTGCTGGTGTGGTGGGCCCTGGTGGCCGAACGGCGAGGGCTGCATATCCGGCTGGTACGGCAGGTGCGGCGGCGGCCCGGCCTGGTATGGCCCGGGTTGTGCCGGGTCAATGGGATACGGGCCCGGCTGCGGGGGAACGACGGGGTACTCCAGGTTCGGCGGGGGGCCGGCCTCCGGCCGCGGGGCGGGCGGGTACGCCGCATCGGCTTCCGGGGGCAGGGTGTAGCCGGCAGGAGGGTCGTGTGGTTCCCCAGCCGGCTGCGCGTTCGGATCGTCTGCGGAAGGGTAGGTCACGGTCGCACCCTAGCCGGTGGCTGTGCTGCTCGATGTCCCGAAGACCGGGACACGGATGTCAATGTGATAGCGATCGCCCGCTCGCGGCTGGGCGTGTCGCTGGTGCCTGGCTGCCGTCGTGGACCTTTCACCCGGCACCGAGCCGGTGAGCAGGGCAAGCGGGTCCCCGGGGGATGCGGTCCTGCACCGTCCGACCAGGGCGGGGATACAGTCCGGCAACATCCGCCGGTCACCGTCCGGCAACCGTGCGCGAAGTCGAGCCGACGGAAGGAAACGGAGGCCTGCCGTGCGATATCGAAGGTTCACTCCCCGCTCCCTGATGGGCATGCTCGTGGTCGTCGTGGTGGTTGTGGCCGGTGGGGTCGTCACCCGGATCGCGACGGCGGCGCCCTCGGCGACCGGGGCGTACAACTACGTCGAGGCCCTGCAGAAGGCCATCTGGTTCTACGACGCCCAGCGTGAGGGGGCGTTGCCGGACACCAACCGGGTGCCCTGGCGCGGGGACTCGTTCCTGTCCGACGGGGCCGACGTCGGCCTCGACCTCGTGGGAGGCTTCGCCGACGCCGGAGACCATCTCAAGGCGACGTTCCCCCTGGTCCACGCGCTGGGCGCGCTGGCATGGGGCATGGTCGAATGGCCGGACGGGTACACGGCCGCCGGCCAGGCCGACTACGCCCGGAGCAACCTGCGCTGGGGCATGGACTACCTGATCAAGGCGCATCCCTCGGCGGGCAGGCTGGTGACCGAGGTCGCCGATCCGAGCAAGGACCACCAGGTGTGGGCCGCGGCCGAGGTGCAGACCTATGTCCGGGAGACGTACCTCATGGACGCGTCGAGCTGCTGGGGCGCAGACCTGGCGGACTCCGCCGCCGCCACTTTCGCCGCCGCGTCGATGGTGTTCGCCGACTCCGATCCGACCTACGCCTCGACCCTGCTGACGCACGCCGAGCAGCTGTACGCGACCACCGAGTCGACGGCGAAGGCGGAATACGACGAGTGCACGCCGGTCGTCAAGGGCTTCTACGACTCGTGGAGCGGGTATACCGACGAGCTGGTCTGGGGCTCGCTCTGGCTGTACCGGGCCACAGGGGACAGCGCCTACGCCGACCGCGCCAAGGCCTACTACGCCGACATGCCCAAGGCCGGGCAGAGCCCCACCGACCCGATCAAGTACACCTGGACCTACGACTGGGACGACAAGACCGCGGCCTCCTTCATCTTGATGGCGGCGCTGACCGGCGACACCACGGCCCTGGCCGACGCCCGGAACTGGGCCGACTACAACGCGGGCTCGGGTGTCGACGGCGCGACGGTCACGATGTCACCCGGTGGCCAGGCCTTCTACGGCAACTGGGGCTCGTTGCGGTACTCCAGCGGCGCGGCGTTCATCGCCTTCGTGCTGGCCGACTCCGGCAGGCTGGACGCCACCCGGAACCAGGAGCTGCACGACTTCGCCGTGCAACAGATCAACTACATCCTGGGTGACAACCCGTTGAACGTCAGCTACATGGTTGGCTTCGGGGCGAGCCACATCATGCGCCCGCACCACCGCACGGCGCACGGCCCGTGGAGCAACAACTACGCCGAGCCGGTCGAGAACCGGCACACGCTCTACGGGGCGCTCGTCGGCGGCCCGCCGGCGGCCGATGACGTGTACGGCGCCGAGGACCGCAACGACTACCAGAAGGCGGAGGTCGCCCTCGACTACAACGCCGGGCTGACCAGTGCCCTGGCCAGGATGGTCACCGAGTACGGGGGCACGCCGGCCGCCAGCCTCCCCGATGACCCGAAGGACGACGAGATCTACCTGACGGCCGCGCTCAACCAGGCTGGCAGTGATTTCGTCGAGATCAAGACATTGTGGTACAACCACACCGCCTGGCCGGCCCGGGTGACCGACGACGTCTCCTTCCGCTACTACTTCACCCTGGACGAGGGGCAGTCGCCCACCGCCGTCACGCTGTCGACCGCGTACGCCCAGTGCGCCAGCCCGACCGGCCCCATGCAGCATGCCGGTAATATGTACTACGTGACGATTTCCTGTGCGGGGCAGGAGGTCGCGCCGGTCGGTCAGAGCGAGTCGCGCCGGGAGAACCAGTTCCGCATCACCTTCCCCGGCGCGCACGACCACACCCAGGACTGGTCGTTTGCCGGGGTGTCGACGGCCCAGTCGACGCCGGTGACCGTGGAGAACATCCCGGTCTATGACGGGTCGACGCTCGTCTGGGGCGCCGAGCCGGATCCCTCCACCTCGCCGAGCGGATCTGTTTCGCCGAGCGGATCTGTTTCGCCGAGCGGGTCGGTGTCGCCGAGCGTCTGCGGGGTGACCTACACACCGAGCACCTGGTCGACGGGGTTCACCGCCAGCGTCACCATCACCAACACCGGCACGTCCGCGATCAGCGGATGGGCTCTGGGGTTCACGCTGCCGGCCGGGCAGACCATCACCAGCACCTGGAACGCCGCGATCACACCGGCGAGCGGGTCGGTGACGGCGACCAACCTGTCGTACAACGGCGAGGTCCCGACCGGGGGCGACGCCTCGTTCGGTTTTCAGGGGACCCTCTCCGGTACCTACAGCTCGCCGACAGCGTTTACTCTCAACGGTGTCACCTGCACGATCGAATAGCTTGCTACCGATCGCGACGGCGTGCGGTCTGGCGTATGGGTTTCGATCCACACGCCAGCACGCACGCGGGCGCACACTCGGTTCCCCGGCGTCTGTTCCCATCCGGGCCGGCGGAGGGGATGATGGGCTTCTCGCCCTGACCGTGTGGAGCGTTCTCCAGGACATTTCGTCCCACTCGCGGCAGCAGCGGTTGGCTTCGACAAAGTGATCAACGATATCTGACCTGGGCGGTGGATGTGAGGGACTGGGATCGGGACGCGATGTCGGTCGGGGTGTTGCCAATGACCGGAGAGTCCGGTGCCCTAGACAGGTCGAGCGTTATCAACGCGCTGATTGCGACCTATGGGAACATCACCACTGCGGTGGAGGGCCTGCGTGAGGCCCAGCTGATCCGCCCCAGCCGGTGCGCCGGCTGGACTGTGGGCGACGTGCTCTATCACGTGCTTCTTGATGCTCGGCGGGCGCTGCGGACGTTCGTCACGCCGACGTCGGCTGAGCCCGATGTCGACCACGTGTCCTACTGGCGTCCGTTCTCGCCGCGCAGCGGCAAGCCGTTCGCACTCGGGGGCGCCGCCGCCGCGGCGCACGCCCGCCACGTGCGGATCGCGGCCTCCGCCTATCCTCCTGGCGCGCTGTTCTGGGAGTGGCGGGAGACGTCGGCCGCCGCCTGCCGGGCGGCCCAGGGCTGTCCGTATGAGCGGGTCGCCGCGCAGGGGCACGTGCTGGGGATCGCCGACTTCGTGGCGACCCTCGTGGTCGAGGCGGCGGTGCATCTGCTGGACCTCAACGTCGGCCTGCCCAACGCCCCGGCCCCCGACCCCGTGGCGCTCGAACTCGTCCGGCGGGTGCTCGACGGCCTGCTGGAGACTCCGGTGCCGGTGTCCTGGGACGACGCGACCTATGCCCTGAAAGGGACCGGACGGGTCGGGCTGACCGAGGAGGAGTGCTTCGTCCTCGGCCACCTGGCCGGGCAGTTCCCGATGTTCGGCTAGGGCCTGTCTCGTGGATCAACATCGTTGGGCCAGGTCACGCAGCCAGATTTTGATGGTGGCGACATCAAGCGTGGCCTGGTACATGTAGTCGCGCTTGTCGTACCTGTCCGCCACGGCCCGGAACGCCTTGAGTTTGTTCACGGCGCGTTCGACCGTGTTCCGCCGCCGGTACTGGGTCTGGTCGAACGCCGGTGGTCGAACGCCGGTGGGTCCCTTGCGCTGGCGGTTGGCGATCTGGTCGTCGGGTTCGGCGATGGTGGCCGTGACGTGGTGGCGGCGCAGCCAGGTGCGGATGGCGCGGTTGGCGTAGGCCTTGTCGGCCAGCACGCGCCCGGGTCGGGTGCGGGGGCGCCCGACGCGATGTGGGATCCGCACACCGTTCATGACTGGGAGGAGGCCCCGGCTGCCATGGCGCTGGCCTGGGGTGGTGTGGCGAGTGGGGTATGGCGAGCGCCGGCGGCATGCTGGTGGGCGCGCACGACGCTGCTGTCGACCCCCAAGGTCCAGTCGCGGCCTTCGTCGAGGTCGGCGTCCATCCGCAGGGCTTCGGCGATGCGTTGCCAGGTGCCGTCCAGGGCCCAGTGGCGTTTGCGCTGGTAGACGGTCTTCCAGTTGCCGAAGCGTTCGGGCAGGTCACGCCAGGTCGTGCCGGTGCGCTCACGGAAGAGAATGCCGCTGATGACGGTGCGGTGGTCGTTCCACTTCCCGCCGCGTGGCGGATCGGCTGGCAGGAGCGGGGCGAGGATCTCCCATTCGGCGTCGGTGAGTTCAAAGCGTCTGATCATGGTGTTATCCACAGCGTTGTGTCATTCGACTGACATAGCACTGTCAAGCGTCAGAAAAGTTCCGAGTGTCGATCCACGAGACACGCCCTAGCGGCCGATCCACTGGTTGATCGCCAGGAAGGACAGTCCGGACGTCGGGTGGGTGGTCAGGTCGTGGCCGCAGTACAGCGCGTCCTGCTCACCGCTGACCAGCAGCACCGGTTCGTTGACCAGGTTGGACTGGTTGGCTCCCGAGGGCGCCCCGAGTTCACCGATACCGTCCAGCATGAAGGTCCCGGAGATGACATCCTTGCGGGCCTCGTCGCTCGCGATGGTCCTCGGGTCGGCGATCGCGGAATAGAACATCTCTCCCCGCCCGCCCGGCACCGAGGTCAGGTAGCCCTGGTCGTATCCCCGCCCGGCGAACTTCGGATCGCTGTCCGCGGGATAGAGCACGTCGTACCTGGTGGACGCCGGCCCCGTCGCGCCCGGCCCGCAGCCATTCCACGACCCGGTGCAGCACCTCGGCCTCCACGTCCACGGTGATCGCGTCGCTGGGCGGTCGGCTGCTGCCGCCCACGCCGAGCCGGTCGTAGGCGAAGGTCGCCCTCCCGGCCCACAGGGTCCGCAGCACGTAGGAGTACCTGAACCGGTCGACCGGCCAGTCCCAGTACGAGCGGTTGTACGTCCCGCCGTGGAGCAGCACGTCCACGGCCGGCTGGGGTCTTCCCCGCGTCGCCGGGCGGCAGAGTGTTCCAGCGATCGTCTGCTCCGCGTCCCCGAGGGACCGCACCGGAACCGTGAGGCGCACCTCCGTGCACCCGCCGGCCCGGGTGGCCATCGCCGGTTCGACCCACTGACAACACGGAACAGCACCCAGCACGACGGCGAGCCCGACGACGGGAACCAGTCGCAGGGCAGCACGCAAGCACACGGTCAGCGCTGAAAGACACGCCCTTCCTCTGTTGCCGTGCCGCAACCGGCCCGAGAGGGGTGGGGATCTCGTCAGCGACCGCTGTTGATCGGTTTGAGCGTACGGGGATGAAATAGCGAGGTATAGCCATCAAACGGGCTATTCGCCCATTCAATGGATTCATACCCATAACTAATAACAGAACAGGACAGACACCGCCGGCCACCTGATCGTGGCCCGGTACGGCGCCTGTCCTGTTCTAAGACCCGCACGCCCGCCCGCTCCGGGCGGGGATCGTTGGCGCGGGGCTCAGGCGTGCGAATGAGCGTGCGGGTGCCGGGTGAGCCGCTGGTAGCCCGACGCCAGCCAGAACGCCTCGGCCAGCCGCGCGTACCCAGCGTCGCTCGGATGGATATCGGCCTCCGCGGTGCACAGGAGGGTGAAGGTGCACAGCGAGGCGGTCTCGTCGCCCGGGATACCCAGGTTGATGGCGGCGAACCCGTCCACGGGCCGCGCCCGGTGCCGCCTGGCCACGGCGGCCAGGACGGCATTGACCTGGCCAACGAGGGCGCCGCTGCCAGGTGCGACGAAGTAGATCGGGTTGTAGAGCGTCAGGACAAGGATTTCCGTGTCCGGCGCCGCGGTCCGCAGGCCCCCGAGGATGCGCGACAGCCGCCGGTCAAGCCCCTCCAGGACGGCTGGCAGCCCCTGCGCCACGCAGGTCATGTCCTGCTGGCACCCGTCGGCGAGAGCAAGGAGATCGTTGGCTCCGATACTCACCGTGACCGGAGCGACCTTCCCCCGGTGCGCTCTCAGGAAGGCGACAGCGGCGCTGAGCTGGGAGCCGCTGTAGTCGTTGTGCAGAGCCCTCGGGTAGCCCAGCCCAAGGACCGTCTGCGCGAACGCGCAGGGTCCCGCGATCATCGAATCGGTCGTCTCACCGGGACATGCGTAGTTGACCACGGTCTGGTCCCGCTGAGTCTTCGTCTCCACCAGTTGTTCCAAGGGCACGACGTATCCGGGGTAGCTGTCCGGAACATATGTTCCATCCGCCAGATCCGACGCGATCCTGGCGCTCTGGTGGCCAAAGCCAAGAGAGTCGCCAAGGGCCAGCGTGTACGCCTTCGGGGAATCGAACACCGGTGGTGGTGCGCCGGACGCGCGCGCGGGGTCGACGTCGGACACCAGGGCCGTCATGCACAAGGCAATGGCCAAGGAGTACACAATAGGGCGCTTTATGCCAAACATACTCATTACCTCCCCCCGTCATCCTATCGAGCCATGTCACGCCTCAGCGGCACGGCCGGGGTTCTGGGGTATCAAACGGGTGAAACCATTGGAGGCGGCATGATCAAGTATTTCCAATGCATTGATATCCGCCATGTTTTATACACACTCAGCCTCAGGCTGGGCGTTATCCCCCGCGCACCCTTCGCCACACCGCCGACCGAAGGCCACACCTCGCCGTGATACAAATAGGCCTCATGACCACTCCACCCCACCGGGGTGTGACTGATCTGTCTTTGGAGATCAGCTAGGGTGTGATCAGGTGATAGTGCTGGGCCCCGGCGCGGGTGTGCGTACACCTGGGTGCGCTGTGTCGAAAATTGATCACGTTGACGTCGCCCCCCACATGAAACAACCACAGGCGGCACATCAATGCGATTGATCAATTTCGGACGTCGCTCCGCTCGTGCAAAATGCCCGGGGTGCTCGGCGACAGTGAACGAAGGGGGCGACGCGTGCGCCAAGCAAGTCCGAAAGCACCGAGTGACGACAAGCGTTGGAGAATGATCGACGCCCGGATACGACGACTCGGCAGCAGCCCGGACGCACTCATCGAGGTCCTGCACACCGCACAGGAGGCATTCGGCTATCTCGACCCGGAGACGCTGGCGTACGTCGGGGCGGCACTCGGCGTGCCGCCGAGCCGTACCTACGGTGTCGCGACGTTCTACTCCCACTTCACCCTCAAGCCCCAGGGCAAGCACACCTGTGTCGTATGTACCGGCACCGCGTGCTACATCGGCGGGGCGCGCGGCATCATCAAGCGCATCTCCCAGGATCTGAACATCGGTCCCGGAGAGACCACAGAAGACAAGCGGATTTCTCTGCTGACCGCCCGGTGTATTGGTGCGTGCAGCCTCGCGCCAGCCGTCGTCTTCGATGACGACGTCCAGGGCAAGCTCAGCCCGGACGACGTGATGACACACCTGGAGCAGCTATGACCGAAACCAGTCCCCCCGCGGGCCGATCGCCCAGAGTTACCGCCAACGTCTGCCAAGCCGCTGGCTGCGTCTCGCTTCGATCGGTTGAGCTGTCCAAGGACCTCGGAGACCGCCTGCAGAAGGCCGGCGTCACGGACGCCGCAGTCAAGCGGGTCGGCTGCCTCGGTCTCTGCGCGGAAGGGCCGCTGGTCCGCGTTCCGGAAACCGGGCAACTCTTCAGCGAGGTCGGCGTCGGGTCGGAGGCCGAAGCGGCGCTGGTCGAGCACCTGGCCACCGCCGACCCGACGCGGGAGCCACGCCCGAAGCCCTCGTCGTTCTTCGCCAGCCAGGTCCCGATCGTGCTGGAGAACTCCGGGCTGGTCGATCCGGAAGACATCGACGACTACATCGCCCGCTCCGGCTACGAGGCCCTGACGACCGCCCTGACCGAAATGACTCCGGCCCAGGTCATCGACCAGATCGTGGTCAGCGGCCTGCGCGGAAGGGGCGGTGCCGGCTTCCCCGTCGGCATCAAGTGGCAGACGGTCGCCAAGTCCACGACCACCGACCACAAGTACGTCATCTGCAACGCCGACGAGGGCGACCCCGGAGCGTTCATGGACCGCAGCGTCCTGGAGAGCGATCCGCACCGGGTGCTGGAAGGCATGGCCATCGCCGCATACGCCGTCGGGGCCGACAGCGGATACGTCTACTGCCGCGCCGAGTACCCGCTGGCCATCAAGCGGCTCAAGACCGCGATCCGGCAGGCACGCCGCAAGGGAATGCTCGGCCAGAACATCGGCGACTCCCAGTTCAACTTCCACGTCGAGGTCCGCCTCGGCGCGGGAGCGTTCGTCTGCGGTGAGGAAACGGCACTGATCGCCTCGATCGAGGGACAACGGGGCACGCCCCGGCCACGGCCGCCGTATCCGGCCGTCTCCGGCCTGCGCGGGCGACCGACCCTCATCAACAACGTCGAGTCGCTCGCCAACATCGCGCCGATCATCCGCAACGGCGGGGAGTGGTACGCGAAGACCGGGGTGGGACGCTCCAAGGGCACGAAGGTGTTCGCCCTCGCCGGCCGGGTGGTGCGCACCGGCCTGATCGAGGTGCCGATGGGGATGACGCTACGAGAGGTCATCTTCGACATCGGCGGGGGCATCCTGGACAACCGCCCGTTCAAGGCCGTGCAGACCGGTGGCCCGTCGGGTGGATGTCTTCCGGCGGAGATGCTGGACACGACGCTCGACTATGAGTCGTTGAGCGAGAAGGGCTCCATCATGGGGTCCGGCGGCATGATCGTGCTGGACGACACCTCCTGCATGGTCGATGTCGCGCGGTACTTCATGGACTTCTCCCGCGACGAGTCCTGCGGCAAGTGCATCCCCTGCCGCAGCGGTACCACCCAGCTGCGCATGCTGCTGGACAAGATCGTTGAGGGCAACGCCGACATGCTCGATCTCAGCCGGCTCGAAGAGCTGGCCTCGATGGTCAAGGCGACGAGCCTCTGCGGGTTGGGCCAGAACGCCCCGAACCCGGTTCTCAGCACCCTGCGGTACTTCCGCTCGGAGTACCTCGCGCACATCAAGGAACGCACGTGTCCCGCAGGGGTGTGCGCGATCGCGTCAGGAGAGGCCAAAACCTCATGAACGTTTGCACGTTGAAGATTGACGGGGTCGAGGTTGTCGGCACGGCGGGCGAGACCATTCTCGACGTCGCCCGCAGCAATAACATCGAGATTCCGACGCTCTGCCACCTCGACGGGCTCAGTGACGTCGCGTCCTGCCGGCTGTGCGTCGTGGAGGTCGCACCCTCCGGCAAGCTCCTGCCCGCCTGCGCGGTCGCCGTGGAAGAGGGCATGGAGATCACGGCAAACAGCGACCGGCTCCACCGGTACCGGCAGCAGATCATTGAGATGGTCTTCCTGGAGCGCAACCACGTGTGCTCGGTCTGCGTCGCCAACAACCACTGCGAGTTGCAGGACAAGGCCGCCGAGTTCAACCTGACCCACTTCGACCTCTGCCCGGTCAACCCGAGGCTCGAGGTCGACGCGACCCACGAGCGCTTCGCCATCGACCACAACCGCTGCATCCTGTGCCTGCGGTGCGTGCGCGTCTGCTCCGAGGTCGAGGGCGCGTTCACCTGGGGTGTCAGCGGTCGGGGGCTGGACACCAGGGTCGTCACCGACGCCGGGGCGCCCTGGGGAGAGTCGGACACCTGCACCAGCTGTGGCAAGTGCGTCCAGGTCTGCCCGACCGGCGCGCTGTTCGAAAAGGGCAGGTCCGTGGCCCAGGAGAAGCCCAGACGCCCCTTCCTGCCCTATCTGACGGACAAAGCGGGAGTACCGGCATGACCAAAGTCAAATTCGCGACGACCTGGCTCGACGGCTGCTCCGGCTGTCACATGTCGTTCCTCGATCTCGACGAGCGACTGATCGAACTGGGTGAACGGATCGAACTGGTCTACTCCCCCCTGGTGGACTTCAAGGATTTTCCGACCGACGTCGACGCCTGCCTGATCGAGGGCGCCGTCAGCAGCGAGGATGACCTCCACAAGGTACAGATGGTGCGGGAACGGTCCAAGGTGCTCATCGCCTTCGGCGACTGCGCTGTCACGACGAACGTGCCGGGGATGCGCAACGCCATCGGCACGGCCGCCGTCCTGGAGCGCGCGTACTGCGACAACGCAACGCACAACAGGGGCATTCCGGATGAAATCATCCCCCGGTTGCTTCCCAAGGCCCTGCCCGTGCACCACGTCGTCCATATCGACTGTTTTCTGCCAGGATGTCCGCCCCAAGCTGATCTGATCTGGCGGGTCCTCAACGAGCTGCTGGATGGGCAAGCCCCAGCCGCCGCGAAGCTCGCCCGTTTCGGAAAGTAGGGTGCGATGACCACCAAGACCACGCCCAATCAGCTGATCATCGATCCGGTCACCCGGATCGAGGGGCATTCGAAGATCACCATCACGCTCGGGGAGCAGGGCGAGGTCACGGACGCCCGCTTCCACGTGACCCAGTTCCGGGGTTTCGAGCGGATGTGCGAAGGCCGGCCGGTGCACGAGATGCCCTCGCTGATGGCGCGCATCTGCGGCATCTGCCCGGTCAGCCACCTGGTCGCCTCGGCGAAGGCCGTCGACGCCATCATGGCCACCGCGCCCCCACCGGCCGGGGCGCGGCTGCGGCGGCTGATGAACCTCGCGCAGATCCTCCAGTCGCACGCGCTGAGCTTCTTCCACCTGTCGTCGCCGGACCTGCTGTTCGGCTTCGACGCCGACCCGGCGAAGCGGCACCTCTACGGCCTGGTGCAGGAGTTCCCGCAGTTCGCCAAGGACGGCATCGCGCTCCGGCGCTACGGCCAGCACATGATCGAGCTGCTGGGAGGCAAGCGCATCCACCCCGCCTGGGTCGTGCCCGGCGGCGTCACCTCACCCCTGCGGGCCGAGGTGCGCGACGAGATCCTGGCGGGCGTCCCGGACGCGATCGAACGCGTCCGGCGCGCCCTGGACTGGTACAAGCAGGCCATGTCCCGGTGGAACGAGGAAACCGAGGTCTGGGGCAACTTCCCGACGGCCTTCCTCGGGCTGGTCAGCGAGGACGGGACCGCCGAGCACTACGACGGCACCCTGCGGGCCATCGGACCGGCCGGCACGATCATCCACGACGAGATCGCGCCGACCGACTTCGCCAACTGCGTCGGCGAGGCGGTCGAGCCCTGGTCGTACCTGAAGTCGACGTATCTGGCCAAGCTCGGATATCCCGACGGCATCTACCGGGTCGGGCCGCTGGCCAGGCTCAACGTCGTGGACCGGATGGGCACGCCACGGGCCGATGAGGAACTGGCCGAGATGCGCTCCCGGCTCGGCCGGTGGCCGAGCAGCTCGTTCCACTTCCACTACACCAGGCTGATCGAGACGCTCTACTGCTGCGAGCGGATCGAGCAGATCCTGCGCGATCCGGGAATCCTGTCGGGACGGGTGCGCTCGCAGGCCGGGATCAACCGCAACGAGGGCGTCGGGGTCTCCGAGGCTCCGCGGGGCACGCTGATGCACCACTACGTCGTTGACGACGACGGCCTCGTGCAGCGGGCCAACCTCATCATCGCGACCGGTCAGAACAACCTCGCGATGAACCGGGGGGTCAAGCAGGTCGCCCAGCAGTACGTCAAATCCGACAAACTGACCGAAGGTATGCTTAACCGGGTTGAAGCGGTTATCCGCTGCTACGACCCCTGCCTGAGCTGCTCCACCCATGCCGTCGGCCAGATGCCGTTCCATATCCAGCTGGTCGGCCCGAGCGGCACCGTTCTGGACGAGCTAGCCACTCCGTGACCGAGCCGACGTCCACCCCACGCCGCCCGCTGGTCATCGGGTACGGCAATTCGCTGCGCCGCGACGACGGCGTGGGGTGGCACGTCGCACAGGCCCTGGCCGTAGATCCCCGAGCGGCCGATCTCGAGGTGCTCGCGGCCCACCAGCTGACGCCGGAACTGGCCGAGGATCTCCATCGGGCCACGGTCGCCGTGCTGGTCGACGCGACCCCCGACGCACCTCCCGGGAGCTGGCAGGTCCTGCGGCTGTCTCCGGCGGCCCAGTCTCCGGGCGGGGCCTCCTCCCACGCGTGCACCCCGCAGACGCTCATCGCCCTGGCCCGGCAGCTGTACGGCGGGGCGCCCCCGGTCGCGCTGGTCGCCGTCGGCACCGCATGCTTCGACGACGGCGACACCCTGACCCCCGCGGTCGCCGCAGCGGTCGGCCCGATCGTCGACCACGTGCTGGAGCTGGCCGCCGAGGGCTGGTGATTCCCGCGACGACGCCGACCCGGCCGGTCGCGCGGCGGGAGACGATGACGTGATCACGATAAGTGGGAAAGACCTACCCTGGAACCGCAAAAAGGGTTCCCAATATCTTGGAAACCCGTGATGCCGGGAGCCTGACCGATCGTTCCGGTCGCCACCGCCCTAGTCGCCCCCGCCGCTGTCGCCGCCGCTGTCGCCCCCGCCGCTGTCGCTGTCGCCCCAGCTGTCCTGGTCATCGGAATCGCCGGAGTCGCTGCCGAAGTGGACCATGCTGTGGCCCCATCCTCTGGGCCTGGGGCGACGGCGGATATCACGCCTCGCAATCATGACGAATACCAGCAGCGCCGTTATCAACAGCAGTGGTACCAGCAAGCTCGCTTTCATACCCGTCCTCCACCGTCCGACCGCCAGCATCAAGCTGATCACTAGCTAGGATCCCGTACCTGCGCAAGCCCCGTCCCGAGCCGGGGGCAAAGTGGCGAAAATCGTTCGGACTTGTCGTCGGACCCGGCGAAGATGGGGGTGGAGGTCTCCCCCCTATGCGCCTTGAGCACTATCGCCAGGTTTTCGCCCTGCCCGGATTTCCCACGCTCACGATAGTTCTGTTCCTCGCCCGCATTCCCGTGGCCGCCGCCGGCATGACGCTCACCCTGTACGTCGTGGAGGACCTGGACCGGGGCTACGCGGCGGCGGGGGCGGCGGTCGCCGCCATGACTGTTGGAACGACCCTGGGTGCCCCGCTGCTCGGTCGGCTCATCGACCGCCGGGGCCTCCGCATGGCGCTGCTGCTCACCACGGTGGGCGAAACGGTGGTCTGGTTCACGGCACCGCTGCTGCCGTTCTCCGTCCTGCTGCCATTCGTCGCCGTCGCCTGCGTTCTTCGCCTGCCGGTCTTCTCGATCGCCAGGCAGGCCATCACCGCCGTGGTGCCGCTCCACCAGCGCCGCCAGGCGTTCGCACTGGACTCGATGGGCGTCGAACTGTCGTTCATGGTCGGACCGGCCCTGGGGGTGGTCCTGGTCACCCACTACTCCGGACGGCTGGCGTTGGTGACCCTCGGCCTCGCGATGGCGGTCTCAGGCATCACCCTGTTCACGATGAATCCCCCGGTCACCCGGCCGGGGTCCACGCCCCCGGCCAAGCCCATGGTGCTCCGGGAGCCGGGTCAGTCGCCCGCGCCCGGGACGCCGGCGCCCGGAGCACCGCCGTCCCCGAGCGCCGACGGCAGACCTCGGTGGCTGGGACTGGCGATACTCATCCAGTTCGCCCTGGCCGGTGCCGCGTTGCTCTCCCTGAGCGGCACCGATGTCGCCCTGGTCGCCGTCTTGCGGGCCGCCGACCAGGTCGAGTGGACGGGCTTCGTGTTCGTCGTCTGGTGCGCCGCGTCCCTGGTCGGCGGGTTCGTCTTCGGGATGGTCCGGCGGTCGGTCTCCCCCGCGCTGCTCATCGGCGGGCTGGCGCTCCTGACCGTCCCCGTCGGCCTCGCCACCGGATGGGAAGCGCTGGCGCTGGCGCTGATCCCAGCGGGGATGCTCTGCGCCCCGGCCCTCACCGCCTCGACCGACGCGGTGACCAGGCTCGCCCCGGCCAGCGCGCTCGGGGAGGTCCTGGGATGGCACGGCGCGGCGACGACCATCGGCGCGTCCGCCGGAGCGCCCCTCGCTGGTATGGCCATCGACTACGGGGGCCCGTCCATGGGCTTCGCGGCCGTGGGCTGTGCCAGCATGCTGGTGGTGCTGCTGACGGTGGCGGTCCAGCGCCATGCCGACCGCCACCGGGTGTCCGCTGGAACCGCGTGGCGCCCGACGAGTCTGGAGCACTCAGCCGGGCGCCACGGTGTGGGGTGCGCACCACCCCCAGGGCCGGAATCAGCCGCTGGCCGTGCAGGAGACTGTCGCTCCGCTGCCGGAGCCGGTGCCCTGGAACCCGAACTCCGTTGACTGGCCAGCGCTCAACGCGCCGTTGTACGCCAGGTTGGTCACCGAAACCGTGCCGGTGGTGCCACTGGCCTGCCCGTTCCATACGTTGACCACGGTCGCACCGCTCGGCAGGGTCATCGTGACGGTCCATCCACCGATCGCCGCGCTTCCCGCGGCCACGGTGACGGCCGCGACGAACCCGGTGGACCACGAGCTGCCGACCGCGTAGGTCGCGGCGCACGATCCCGGGACGGTCGACGCCGAGGCCGAGGCCGAGGCCGAGGCTGAGGCTGAGGTCGAGGTCGACGGCGGGTCTGCGGCGGACGCCGAGGCACTGGCCGGCGGGCTCGACACGGTGTCCAGGCCGAAGAAGTGGACGGCCGCCGCCGCGTCGACCGGCAGGTTGTGCGGCGTGTCCGCCAGGCTGTACGCCTCGACGACCACGGCGCCGGTGCTGGTGGTGTACCGCGTGCGGGTCTGCCCGGTGGCCGGGGTGTCGGTGGAGGCGGGTGTCTGGCTCACGCCGTGGACATTGGTCCACTGCTCGATCGCTTCCCCGAAGTTGACGTAGTCGAGGACCTCGTCATTGGTGCCATGCCACAGCTGGATCGGTGGTCGCGCCCCGGAGTATCCGGGATGGGCGTCGCGTACCAGGTCGCCCCATTCCTGCGGCGTCCGGTCGATGAGCCCGTCGGCGCAGTCGCTGTTCCAGCTGGTCGTGCCGGCGAAGCAGGCGAAGGGCACCCCGGCGAACGCGGACCCCGCGGCGAACACGTCCGGGTACGCCCCCAGCAGGACGTTGGTCATCATGCCGCCGGAGGAGACGCCCGTGGCGTACACCTGGGTGGGATCGGCGTCGTAGTGCTCCAGCACGTAGTCGACCATCGAGACGATGCCGAGGGAGTCGCTGCCGCCGCCGTGGGTCAGGCTCTCCGCCGAGGCGACGTCGAAGCATCCGTCGCTGGCCTGGGTGACCGACGGGTAGATGACGATGAACCCGTACTGGCTGGCGAGGGTGGCGAACTGGCTGCCGTTGTAGAACGCGACCCCGTCGCCGTGGCAGTAGTGCACGGCGACGACGACAGCCGGGTTGGGCGCCACGGTGTCGGGAACATACAGGTACATCCGGAGTTGACTCGGGTTGGCGCCGAAGTCCGTCACCTCCGCCAGCGACGCCGCCGAGGCCGGTCTGGCGGCCAGCACGACGGCCGCCACGAGCAGCGGCACCAGTCCGAGCAGAACCTTGACGACGCGTCCGCTCCGCATGCGTTCCCCAGTTTCCTCGGCGTGCCGGCCGGCTACCGATGACCGAGCACAGGTCCAGGCGACCGCCCACATGATGATCACGCGGGCTATTCCAGTATTGGGCACGAGCCATCGACGAACAACGAGCACCCGTCACGGGCCGACCTGGCGTTTCGGCCAAGCCGCAGGTCAGCACCGCGAATGCGGCCGGGTGTCCGCGTACCTTTCACCGGGGGTCCCCGGCCGGCGGCTGCCGGCCCGGCCTGCGGCCTCTCCATGGCGCCCCCCTAGGGGCGCGGGTCGTGGCATCCGTCCGAAGAACGAGTAGCCCCGTTGGTTTTTCCGGATTTAACCGTACATATCGCGTCGCTTTCCCGCCCTGAAGCCGGGGAACCGCTGGACGTTCCGGCCAGCCCTACCCCGGCCGGTCCAGGCAGCCGGTCGGGGATCTTTCCGGCACGACACCGGATGGCTGGGGCTGCCGCATTCCCTACCGTCAGACGCGGCACATCCAGACTCGTCCCTGCCTGACCCGGATGCCGAGGGAGCACCACGAATCGTGAACAGGAAACCATTGACCGTGCGGGTCGCACGGTGGAGCGCGACCCACCCCTGGCGCGCCATAATCATCTGGTTGGTGTTCGTCGCCGCCTCGATCGTCGGTGGCAGCGTCGCTGGCACGCAGAAGGCCACGGACGAGGGCAACGTCGGGGAGGCCGCACGGGCCGAACAATTCATCGATGACGGAGAATTCCCCGAGCAGCTGGCGGTCGAGCGAATCCTGATCACCGCCAGGTCCGGCGAGCTGGACACCGCCGAGGCGATGCGGGCGGCGGACGACGCGGCCGGCCGGGCCCGGAACCTGCCCGAGGTCGCCGACGTCGAGGGCCCGGTACCCTCCCCGGACGGTACCGCCCTGATGCTGTCCATCACCATGAATGGTGATCCGGATACCGCGAGTGACCGGGTCCAGCCGCTCCTGGACCTGACCGCCGCCGTCCAGCATGACCACCCGGCCCTCCTGATCGAGGAGGCCGGCGACGGGTCAATCATCAAGGACCTCAACAAGAAACTCGGGGACGACTTCGTGCGGGCGGAGCTGTTCAGCATCCCGGTGACCCTGGTGATCCTGCTGATCGCGTTCGGGGCGCTGATCGCGGCCGGGGTGCCGGTGCTGCTGGCCCTGTCCGCCGTCGGCTCGGCGATCGGGCTCGCGGCCCTCGCCTCGCATCTCGTGCCGGCCTTCGATTCGGTCAACAACGTGATCCTGCTGATCGGGATGGCGGTCGGGGTCGACTACTCGCTGTTCTACCTGCGGCGGGAGCGGGAGGAACGGGCGAGGGGGGCCGGTCACCTGGACGCCGTCGAGATCGCGGCGGCCACCTCCGGCCATGCGGTCGTGGTCTCGGGTCTGGCCGTCATCATTTCGATGAGCGGGATGTTCCTGGCCAACGACGGCATCTTCACGTCCTTCGCCGTGGGATCGATCCTGGTCGTCGGCGTGTCGATGCTCGGCTCGCTGACCGTGCTGCCGGCCATACTCGCCAAGCTCGGACGCTGGGTCGACCGGCCGAGGATCCCCCTGGTGTGGCGGCTGAGCGCGGTGGGTCAGAACGGCGGCCAGCCCCGGCTGTGGACCGCCCTCCTCACTCCGGCCCTGCGACACCCGGTGATCACCCTGATGCTGTCCGTCGGAGCCCTGGTCGCGCTGGCCGTTCCGGCCTTCGACATGAAGCTCAAACTCTCCGGCATGCAGGACCTGCCCCGCGAGGTCCCCTCCATGGTGGCGTATGAACACCTGACCGCGGTGTTCCCCAGTACCGGGTCCAACCACACCATCGTGGTCAAGGCCGCCCCGGAACGGGCCAAGCAGGTCGCCAGCGCTCTCGACGCCCTGGCCGCCCGGACGGCAACCGATCCGCTCTTCGCCCATGATCAGGAGCCGGTCCGGACGGTCTCGCCCAACCAGGCTGTCACCACGCTGGAGGTCGGCACTCCGTACTTCAGCGGCACGACGGAGGCGGAACAGTCCCTGAACCGGCTGCGGGACACGCTGCTCCCGCAGATTCTCGGGCAGGTCGACGGGGCGGAGTACGCCGTCACCGGGGAAATCGCCGGAACGATCGACTATGCCCAGCACGTCAGGGAGAAGCTGCCGATCGTCGTCGGGTTTGTGCTGGTGCTGACCTTCCTGGTGATGGCGTGGACCTTCCGGTCGCTGGTGGTCGCGGCCTCCTCGATCATGCTGAACCTGCTGTCGGTCGGTGCCGCCTACGGCCTGCTGGTCCTGGTCTTCCAGCACACCTGGGCCGAGAGCCTGCTGGACTTCCGGTCGACGGGCGGCGTCGTGGCCTGGCTGCCGCTGTTCCTGTTCGTCGTGCTGTTCGGGCTGTCGATGGACTACCACGTCTTCGTCGTCAGCCGGGTCCGGGAGACGTTCCTGGCCGGCGCGTCCAACCGGGACGCGGTGGCGGCCGGCATCACCAAGTCCGCCGGGGTCGTCACCAGCGCGGCCGTCGTCATGGTCGGGGTTTTCTCGATCTTCGGAACGCTCAGCTTCATCGAGATGAAGCAACTGGGCGTCGGCCTGGCCGCCGCGATCCTCATCGACGCGACGATCATCCGCGCGGTGGTGCTGCCGTCGCTGATGACGCTGCTCGGCAAGGCGAACTGGTGGGCGCCGAAGTTCCTCGGCTGGGGCACACCGCAGGCAACCGCCCAACCAGACGCCGCGACGGCCGAGGGGCAGAAGAACCTCCTGCGTGTGGGGTAAGGGGGCGGGGCGGGCCCCGTCGGGAGCCTGTCGCTAGTGCCGCTCGCGGTCGGAGTCCCCTGACGCGTCGTTCGCACATGCGGTTGAGTGACTTGCGTCGGGGGCGTCCGGCTGGTTCGTCGCTGCTCCATGAGCGGATCGGACGAGCCTCGATGGATGGTGCGGCGGCCCCAGACCCAGATCGCCGCGGTCGGCCGGCTGGAGAAGCAATGGGGATCACTGCCGGTGATCGAAGATTTGCCTTCGGTCTACGTCAGCCGGGTATCCCGGCCTCGAACACCCGACTGACGTAGACCGGGCCGTGGTGGGCGGCATTCGTAGCGCACTTGGCCCAACCCCATGGGCGAACAGCGGGTCTAGCTGGCGATGTGCCCGTCGAAGATCGACGTGCGGCCGATGGTGTTGCTGAAGTCGGGGATCTGGTACCGGGCCGTGTCCCTGGCCCGGGACTTGGCCTGGTACATCGCCGTGTCGGCCTGCCGGACGGCGTCCGAGAGATCGCCGTCGTCCCGCATGGGCGCCAGCCCGACGGAGGCGGTGACAACGAGATCGCGCTCCAGGACGCGGATGGGGGCCGACAGGAACTCGGCCAGTCGCAGCGAGGCCAGGCACTGCCAGTGCTCGTCGGCGGGCGGGGTGGTCAGCAGCCCGACGAATTCATCGCCGCCCAGCCGGGCCACCAGGTTGTCGCCGGCGTACGCCGCGAAGCGCCGCGCGATCGTGACGAGGACCTCGTCACCAGCCGCGTGCCCGTAGTCGTCGTTGACCCGTTTGAAGTCGTCGAGGTCGACCAGCACAACCATGAACGAGTGGCGGATCGGGCTGGCGAGGGACGCGGCGCCCATCTGGTAGAAGGCACGGCGGTTCGGTAGACCGGTCAGCGGATCGTGGCTGGCCGCATGGCGCTCGGCTTGGAGTTCGAGACGCAGCACGGCCGCTTCGGCTTCGGCACTGGATGCACGACCCCGCCAGTACAGCACGGTGCTGAGTGTGGTGAGGGCGGCAACGCTGGCCGCCGTGACAGTGAGGGGGTCCATGTGGATGTCCCTTCAGCGAACGACGACTCGGCGGTTCGGGGTCACTGGCCGGGTGGTTTGGAAGTTTTGCCCGACTCTAGGTTGAGAGAATCAGATGCATATGCGTTATCATGCTCGTTATCTCGTGTAGAAGCAAGAGCGGATGCACGTGCAGACGACCGATATTAGCGGAATGGGGGTGCCGGATCTGGCCCGGGTCGCTGAGGTCCACACATCACGCGGGTGGGGATAGGGCTGGACCTCTTCGGAGCATCGCGGATGAGAGAGAAGCACCATGCACAAACAACACAGCGCTGTGACCACGGCGGTCCTGCCGCCCCTGGCCTGGCAGAAGAGCAAGCGCAGCAACCCCAGCGGAAATTGCGTGGAGATGGCCCCGCTGCCGAACGGTGGCATCGCGGTCCGGAACTCCAGAGATCCCAACGGACCGGCGCTGGTCTACACGCTGGACGAGATGTCGGCGTTCATCGGTGGTGTCCGGGACGGGGACTTCGACAATCTCATTGGCTGATGCGGACGCGGCGTCAGCGCTGTCCGTGCGGAACGCCGCGTCTTCATGAACTTCCTTGCCCCATGTTCATTCCTGTCATGGCATGCTTACGCGGGGACTGCCGGCCAGCGCTGGCGATCGAAGAAGAAGAGTACGGGGGAGGACGGTAGGTGGCGATGTCTTCGCAGCAGGGCGAGACAACGAGTGGTCCGACCGTGCTGCGTATGCTGCTTGGCGCGCACCTGCGCAGGCTCCGCGAGGCGCGGGGCGTAAGCCGGGAGGACGCCGGGTGGGAGATCCGGTCGTCCGAGTCAAAGATCAGCCGGATGGAACTCGGCCGAGTCGGCTTCAAGGAGCGCGATGTCGAGGACCTGCTGACCCTGTATGGCCTGGACGATGCCGAGGAGCGGGACCGCCTGCTCGCCGTGGCTCGCGACGCCAATACCCCGGGCTGGTGGCACCGGTACGGCGATATCCTGCCGAACTGGTTCCAGTCGTACCTCGGTCTGGAGTCCTCGGCCTCGTTGATCCGCACCTACGAAGTGCAGTTCATTCCCGGGCTGCTGCAGACCCGGGAATACGCCAGAGCCGTGGTCCTGCTCGGGCACGGTCGGTCGGTGGGGGAGGAGATCGACCGCCGCGTCAACGTCCGCCTGACCAGGCAACAACTGCTGTCCCGGGCCAACCCGCCACAACTGTGGGCCGTGATCGACGAGGCGGCGCTGCGGCGTCCGATCGGCGGCGTCTCGGTGATGCGCGGCCAGATCGAAGCGCTCATCGAGATCACGAAGCGGCCCAACGTCCGGATCCAGATCGTGCCGTTCTCCGCCGGCGGCCACGCCGCTGCGGGCGGGGCGTTCAGCATCCTGCGCTTCCCCGAGGGCGACCTGCCGGACGTCGTCTACATCGAGCAGCTGACCAGCGCCCTGTACCTGGACAAGCGCGATGACGTCGAGTTGTACATCACGGCGATGGAGACGCTGTGCGTGGAGGCCGAAACGCCGGCACGTACCGTCGAGATACTCCACGAGATGCTTGATCGGTTCCAGCCGCAGGGTGGCTGAGCACCGCCCCGGCCCTACGCCATCCGGGCCAGCCCGCCGACGAAGGTGTGGTATGTGTGGGGCTGGAGGTCGTGCGTCTGACCGGGATCGGGGCGCCAGTCCGGCAGCGGGACCAGGCCCGGCTCCAGCACGTCCATGTCCCCGAAATAGCGCATGATCTCCTCGGTGGAGCGCCAGCGGCCGGTCCCCAGCGTCTCGTTGAAGACCTTCTCCGCCGCCCGCGCCTTCCAGGCGATGTCTGGCAGCCGGTCCCCGGGATTGTGGAAATGGGACAGGGCCAGATGGCTGCCGGGCGGCAGTGCGGCGCGCAGCCGGTCGGTGATGCCGACCGGGTCCTCGTGATCGTTGATGTGGTGCAGGATCCCGATGAGCAGCAGCCCGACGGGATGCGTGAAGTCGATGCGTTCGCGGATCTCCGGATGCGCGAGGATCTCCTCGGGCTGCCGGAGATCGGCCTGTATCACCGTGGTCGTGCCGGTGCCGGCGAGCAGTGCCCGCCCATGGGCGAGCGCCATGGGGTCGTTGTCGATGTAGACAACTCGCACGCTGGGATCGATCGAATGGGCGATCTCGTGGACATTCCCCTGGGTGGGCAGCCCGGACCCGATGTCGAGCAGCTGGCGGACCCCGACCTCCGTGACGAGATACCGGATGACCCGGCCGAGGAAAGCCCGGTTGGCCCGGCCCGCGACCGGAGCGTCCGGCGTGATGCGTAGGGCCTTGTCGCCCGCGTCCCGGTCCACGGCGAAATTGTTCCTGCCACCGAGCATGTAGTCGTACACCCGGGCGATGCTGGGCTTGGTCGGGTCGACCCCCAGGGGTACCCGCAATTCACTCACCATCGCCTGACCTTTCGCTGTAGCCCTCCACGACCGGCGGCCGTGGAGTGACCGTCAGCGTAGATGATGATGGTTCGGGCGTCGAACATCTCCAATGGCTCGTTGCGGGGGTGTCGGGCCGGTTTGCCCGGCGGTTCGGCCCCCAGCCGGCCCGTCCGGGCAGCGCCATCGTCGCCGGGACACGGAGTCCTCGCCCGACGGCCGGGTCTCCGTCCACGGACCCGTCCCCCTGCCGATTCACCAGAAACCAGAGGATGGACCAGACCGCCGCCACGATCGCCGCTCGGCTGACTGCGCTGAGCGAAGCATTCTCCATATAGCCAGCTCAGTGGCATAGCGTCGGGGACCGTCGGGCCCCGGGCGGCGGGGCCGCACGATCGGCGGCTCTCCCGGGGATCACGCACCGCCGCTGCCGCGCCCGGCGGGTGCCCTCGCCGGTACCCGAGCGTGCCATGTCGATCTGTCGAGTGATAGTCGGCGGCGGATTGAGCTGCTATACCGAAGACATGCCCAATCTGCGGGGTCGCGGCGGGAACGGTCGGTAGGGGCCGGTGTCGACCTTGATCTTGGCGGGCTACACCCTGGTGATGGCGGTACTCGGGACCTGCGTTTTCGCCGTCCCCGGCTGGAATGTCGCGATCTGGGGAGCGATCGGGCTACTCAGCGCCACCGCCATGGTCGTCGGAACCCTGCGGAACGCGCCGCGGAAGCGGTTGGCGTGGCTGCTGCTGGCCACGGCCATGCTGTTCACGACCCTGGGGGATGCGGCGTACGGTCTCAGCGCCGACCACCTGCCAGGACTGCCGCTCCTGGCCACCGTGTGCTACTTCGCGGTGCTGCCCCTGACCATGTTCAGCCTCATCGCCCTCACCCGGGCGAGCGTCGTGCTGCGCGATCGGGCCGGCCTGGTCGACCTGCTCATGTTCACCTGCGCCGCCACGCTGGTGGCCTGGGTGTTCCTGGTCAGCCCCAGCCTGCGGGCCGCGAACCTCGACGACACCGAGCGCTCGACCATCGCCATGTGCACCCTCGGGGACCTGCTGATCCTGGTCGTCACGGTGCGGCTGGTCCTCGCCGCCCGGCGGACCTGGTCGGTGGTGCTCCTCGGGCTGGGCGCCGCCGGAACGCTGGCCGGCGACGTGATCTACACCCTGCTCCAGGTGCACGGTGGATGGCACCCCGGCGCTCTGTCCGAAGTGGGATACCTGCTGTGCTACGCCTGCTGGGGCGCCGCGGCCCTGCATCCGTCGATGGTCGAACTGACCATGCCGGTCGCCAGCCAGCGGGGCCGGCTGGCCCGGCCGGCGACGGTGCTGCTGCGGCTGTCCCTCGCGGCCCCCGCGGGGACGCTGTTCGTCGTGGCGGCGATCGGCCAGGGGCAGGACATCCTCGCGATCGCCGTGGCCGGGGTGATCATCGGAGAACTGGTGATCACCCGGCTGACCGACACCATCGAGCGCCACCGCCGGTCGATGGCCAGGGAACGCGCGCTGCGGGAGGCCTGCGGCGCGCTCGTCGCCGGCCTCGGGGATGCCGAGGTCGTCGAGGCCGTGCGGGTAGCCGTCGACCAGCTGATGCCCTCTGGCGCCGACTACGAGACCGTGGTTTCGTTGCGGGAGCGGGCCGCGACCACCGTCGACACCGGGCCACCGGCCGCCGCCGCACCAGGGATCGATGCGGTTCCGGCCCCGGCGGGGGACCGGCGGAGCCGGATGCTGCGTCCCCAGCGGCTCCACCCGGAACTGCGGCAGGGACTGGACCGTTTCGAGATGGCGCTGATCTGCCCGCTGGTGCCCGGTACCTGCATGCCCGGCAACGCCGGGGCCGGCGTGCTCTGCGTGGCGGCCGACGAGCGGGTGCTCGACACCATGCGGGACGCGCTGGAGGTGCTGGCAGCGCAGGCGACCCTCGCCCTGGAACGGATCGCCCTGAGCGACGTGATCAACCGGCGGGATGGCGACCAGTATCTGCGGACGGTGGTCCGGCACACGGCCGACATCGTCCTGATCCTTGACGAGGACGGTCGGCTGCGGTATGCCAGCCCGTCGCTGACGACGGCCCTCGGGATCGATCCCTCGGCGGCGGCGACCCTGCTCGATCTCGTCCACCCCTGTGACCACGGCGAGGTCGAGCGGATGCGCGAGCAGGCGCGGCGGCTGGACGACCCCGAGGGGGTCCGGGGGGCCTGGCACCTGCGGCGAGCGGACGGCGAGCGGATTCTCGTCGAGGTCAGCTTCCGGGACCTGCGCGCGGACCGGATGGTCCGAGGGTTCGTGATCACCATGCGGGACGTCACCGAACGGCGGGAACGCGAGCAGCAACTCATTCGGCGGGCATTGGAAAGCTCCAGCGGATGGCAGAATCGGCAGAGTTCGCTGAGCCGCTTCCGGCGATAGCCGGCAGTGGCGAGTGGCTCGCGGCATGCCCGTGGCATGTCCATGGCAAGGTTTCGCCAAGCGCGCACCGCTTGAATCATGGCTGCGGGAGCTGAGCATCCACGCGCGGTACGGGGGCGTTCGGATGCGCCATTGGGAAGAACGCCGGTCGCTGTCCTTGTCCGGATCGAGCTGGCACCACTGTCGGGGCGGCGGTGGCTGCGGCATCATCTGGACGGGACAGCGGCCGGTGGTCCCGGCGCAGCCGAACGATCATTGGGGGAATCCGCTGGAACAGGGGATTCCACCTACGCCAAGATCACATAAGTTGCGTGCGTACGGGCAGGAAACGTGCCCTCCTCCGATGGACCATGCGGCTCGCTGAGAGTCGCACCGTTCGGAGGGAGGCACGTTTGGCATTCCGGGGTACCCTCGCACCGGTAGATCTCCTAGTCTCGCGACAGGGGGGATCGATACGGAGGGCCGAGAGTGTCGATCACGGCGCGGTTGCTTGGTCCGTTCGAGATCGAGGTGGCTGGTCGGCCCGTTCTGATCAGCCGGCGACAGGAGCGGGCCCTCCTCGCGCTGCTGCTGCTGGAACACGATCGTCCAGTCCCCGCCGAGCGCCTGGCCGATCTGCTGTGGGACGGGCAGTCGCCAGCTCGGTACCGGGCGCTTATCCAGTCTCAGATGTCCCGGCTGCGCGCGGCCCTGCGGGCCGTGGGGGGCGAGGAGTGGATCCAGTCCGCCCGCTCGGGCTACGCGCTGCGCGCGCCCGGGCTGACGCTCGACGTGGACGTCTTTCGCCAGACGGTCCGCCAGGCCCGGGCGGAGCCCGACGCGTGCGGGCGCGCGAGGCTGCTGCGGGTCTCGCTGGAGCTGTGGCGCGGTCCGGCCCTCGTAGACGTCGCTTCGGACCGGCTGCGGTCCCGGGTACTCGCGCAGCTGGAGGAGCTTCGAGCCCAGGCCGCGGAGGAGTGGCCGGCGGCGATGGTGCTGGCGGGGCGGTGTGCCGAGGCGCTGGAAGCCCTGGTCGGCCTGGTCGCCGAGTACCCGCAGCGGGAGTCGCTGGTCGAGCTGACCATGCGGGTGCTGCACGGCGCCGGCCGCACCTCGGAGGCGCTGGAGGTGTTCGAACGCTTTCGCGGCACCCTCGCGGAGGAGACCGGGCTGGATCCCTCGCCGAAGCTGCTGCGGGCCCAGATGATGCTGCTGCGCCAGGGGGAGCATCGGGTGGACAGACCGGAATGCGGCCCGGCCAGCACCGATCCCGGAGCCTCGGCCGGGGCGGTTCCCGCCCAGGTCCCCGGGGACGTGCGCGGGTTCGTCGGCCGGCAGGAGGAGTTGGCGGAGCTGGACCGCCTCCTGCTCGGGGACCCGGATCCCTCGGCCGTGGTGATTTCCGCGATCGCCGGAACGGCGGGGGTCGGAAAGACGGCACTGGCCCTGCGCTGGGCGCACCGGGCCCGCGCGCGCTTTCCGGACGGGCAGCTCTACGTCGACCTGCGGGGCTACGACCCGGACCGGCCACTGCCGGTGGAGGAGGTGCTTGTCGGGTTCCTCCGGGAACTCGGTGTCGCCGCTGGCGACATCCCCCGGGACCTCGCCGGACGCTCGGCCCGCTTCCGCAGCCTGGTCGCGGGGCGCCGCATGCTGGTGCTGCTGGACAACGCCGGGTGCGTTGAGCAGGTGCGCCCGCTGCTGCCGGGGGACGCCTCCTGCCGGGTGCTGGTCACCAGCAGGGACAGCCTGGCGGGCCTGGTGGCCAGGGACGGGGCATGCCGCCTGAACCTGGACCTGCTACCGGCGGCCCAGGCCGTCGCGCTGCTCCAGACGATGATCGGTGACCGGGTCGTCTGCGACCTGCCCGCCGCGGATCGGCTGGCCTCCCGATGTGCCAGGTTGCCGCTGGCCCTGCGGATCGCCGCCGAGTACGCCACCAGCCGGCCCGGCGTCGGGCTGGCCGACCTGGCCGCCGACCTGGCCGACGAGCGCCAGCGGCTGGACGTGCTGGACGCCGGGGGAGACACCCGGACGGCGCTGCGGGCGGTGTTCTCCTGGTCGTACAGCCACCTGCCGGCCCCGGCCGCGCGGGTGTTCCGGCTGCTGGGGTGCTATCCGGGCCACGACTGGGACGAGTACGTGGTCGCGGCCCTCGCCGGCATCGACCTCGCCTCGGCCCGCGGCCTGGTGCTGGTGCTCACCCGGGCGCACCTCGTTCAGCCGGCCCCGATGGCGGCCGGTGCCCGGCACGGCATGCACGACCTGCTGCGGGCGTATGCCGCCGAGCTGGCCGGGTCGGAGGGCGACGAGACCGAGCGGTCCGAGGCGATCACCCGGCTGCTGGACTACTACCTGGCCACCACCGCCAGCGCCGTGAACGCCGCTTACCCCGCCGAGCGCCATCACCGGCCCGAGGTCTCCCCCGGCGACCAGCTCTGCCCGGCGGTCAACGAGCTGTCCAGCGCCGTGGCCTGGCTGTCGGCCGAGCGGGCGAACCTGATCAGTACGCTGCTGGCCGCCGGGGACGGCTGGCCGGGGCACACCGTCCGGCTGGCCGCCGTCCTGTGGCGCTATCTCGATACCGGGGCACGCTACGCGGACATCCTCCTGGTCTGCGGCTTCGCCCGGCGGATCGCGTGCGCCAGCGGCGACCGCGATGGCGAGGCGACCCTGCTCAACGGCCTGGCGTCGGCCCACTTCCAGCGGGGAGAGTACGAGCAGGCGATCACCTGTCTCCAGCAGTCGGTCGCCGCGGCGATCGAAACCGGCAACCGGATCTGCCAGGCGCGGGCGCTGACCAACCTGGCCACGGCCCTGCTGCACGGCGGTGAGCACGAGCGGGCCGCGGAGTACGCGGCGCAGGCGCTGCCGCTGCACCGCACGGCCGGCAACACCTACGGCGTCGCCCGGACCCTCAACGCACTGGGCGAGATCCATCGGATCGCCGGCCGCTATGCCGCGGCGCTCGACCTGTACCAGCAGGTGGCCAAGGTGCACCGGTGCACCGGCGATCGGCTCAACGAGGGCATCGTGCTCGGCAACATCGGCATCGTCCAGCACCGGCTGGGCAACGCCGACCTGGCGGAGCGGCATCTGCGGCACTCCCTGGCCATCGTCCGGGAAGCGGGGTTCCCGCAGGGCGAGGGCTTCGCCCTGGACGGTCTTGGCCTGGTGTTCCAGCGCCTGGGCCGGTACGACGAGGCGATCGACCACCACCGGGAGGCCCTGGCCATCCACCAGCGGGCCGGCAACCGCCGGCTGGAGACCGAGACCAGCAACAACCTCGGCGAGACCCTGCGGGCCGCCGGCCGGAGGCCGGAGGCCATGGCCTGCCACGAGCACGCGCTGGCGGTGGCCGCGGAGCTGGGCGACCGGTTCCAGCAGGCCAGGGCACACGACGGCATCGCGCACCTGTACCAGCTGGCTGGTGCCGACGATTTGTCGAAGCAGCACTGGCGACAGGCGCTGGTCCGCTACACGGACCTGGATCTTCCCGAGGCGGAGACGGTACGGGGGAACCTGGCCGCGCCCCGCCACTGAACTGGTGCGCCGGTGGGTCGGTGCGCCGGTGGGTCGGTGCGCCGGGGTCCGCGCCCGGCGGCCGGTGCCGGGGTGCCCTACCCGGTCGTCACGAGATCGATCTGATGCGGGCCGCCGGGCGACCAGGTGGAGACGAACCGGTAGCGGTCTCCCCGGACGAGGGTGGTACGGCACTCGACGGGGCGCCCGCCGCTGGTGGCCGTGCGCTGGACGGCGAACACCCCGACGCTCCGCGCGATGTCCAGGTGCTGGCGGATCGGCTGGTCGGGGACGACCGGCACGATCACTTCGCGGCCCCCGTCGACGTGGACGCCGCACCGGCCGGCCAACTCGTCGTAGAGGCCGGTGTGGGTGAAGTCGGCTTCCAGTAGCGGCCGGGCCAGACTGGCCGGCAGCCACGCGGTGTCCAGGGCCAGCGGCTGGTCGTCGGCCAGGCGCCGGCGGCGCAGCAGAATCAGCGGCGTCTCGCCGGGCAGGACCAGGCGCTCGGCTGCCTCCGGGTCCGTGACGACGGCGAGGTCGAGGACCTCGCTGCGCTGCCGGGCACCGGTGGACTCGATGGTGCGGTACAACGAGTACAGCGCGCCGAGGGGCTGATCGAACCCGGTGGGGGCGAGTCGGGAGGTGTAGCCCCGGCGGGAGACGAGGACGCCGGTGGCTCGCAGCCGGCGCAGTGCCTCCCGCACGGTGTGCCGGCTGATGGCGTACTCCGACGCCAGGCGCGGTTCCGAGGGGAAGGCGGCCGTGAACTCGCCGCCGTCCGCGCGTCGGCGCAGGTCTTCGACGAGCTGCGCCCACAGGGGGACCGGGCTGTCCCGATCCAGGGTATTGATCATGGTGTGAACCTAGCGTTCCGATCGGGAATGTACGGACAACCGGACGGTGTTACGCTGACTATACCTGCCGGGGTATAGAAAAGGGGGTTCGTCATGGTTGAGATCATTCCGCTGGACACGCCGTCACTCGGCGATCGCAGCTACATCGTCCATGACGGCGAGGTCGCCATCGTGGTCGATCCGCAGCGTGACTACGACCGGGTGCTCGCGGTCACCGGGCCCCGGGGCCTGCGTATCACCCATGTCTTCGAGACCCACATCCACAACGACTACGTCACCGGGGGATACCGCCTGGCGAGAACGGTCGGTGCGGCCTACGTCCTCAACGCCGACGACACCGTCGGCTTCGACCGGGTGCCGGCCCGGGACGGTGACATCTTCGAGACCGGACGCCTGCGGGTCCGGGCGCTGCACACCCCGGGCCACACGTTCACGCACCTGTCCTACGCGCTGGAGGCCGACGGCCAGCACCTCGCGATCTTCACCGGTGGTTCCCTGCTGTACGGATCGACTGGCCGGCCCGACCTGCTCGGCACCCAGCACGCCGACACCCTGGCCCGGCACCAGCACTCCTCGGCCCGACGCATCGCGACGGAGCTGCCGCCCGAGGCCGAGGTCTACCCGACCCACGGGTTCGGCAGCTTCTGCTCGGCCACCCAGGCCGATGGGCTGTCCTCCACCGTCGGCGCCGAGGCCAAGACCAACCCGGTGCTGACCCTCGACCAGGAGGCGTACGTGCGGGTGCTGCTCGCCGGCCTGGACGCCTACCCGGCGTACTACGCCCACATGGCGCCGGCCAACGCCGCCGGCCCGGCCGAGGTGGATCTGACTCCGCCGGAGCAGGCCGACCCGGAGGAACTGCGTCGCCGCATCCACGCCGGAGAATGGGTCATCGACCTGCGCGAGCGCACGGCCTTCGCCGCGGGGCACCTGGGCGGCACCCTCAACATCGGCCTCGACGGGAACTTCGTGACGTACCTGGGCTGGCTCATCCCCTGGGGCATGGCGGTGACCCTGCTCGGGGAGAGCGCGGAGCAGGTCGCGGAGGCCCAGCGCGACCTGGCCCGCATCGGCATCGACCGGCCAGAGGCAGCCGCCGTCGGTACGCCGGAGGCCTGGTCCGGCGGTATGCCGCTGGCGATCCTGCCCACCGCCAACTTCACCGCCCTGCGGGAGGCCATGCGCACCGACCCGGCCCCGACCGTCCTCGACGTGCGGCGCGCGGCCGAGCGGCAGGCATCCCACCTGCTAGGGTCGCTGCACGTGCCGTTGCACGAGCTGTCCAGCCGGCTGGCCGAGGTACCCACCGACCGCCAGGTGTGGGTGCACTGCGCCGCCGGCTACCGGGCGGCGATCGCGGCCTCGATGCTCGCCAGGGAAGGGGTTTCCGTGGTGCTCGTCGACGATGACTATGACCGGGTGAGCGACACGGGGCTTCCGGTTCTCGTCGCGGCCTGAGACAACGGGGAGGTTCGTGACGGCGGCATCCGGCACGGCGGAACGGGGTCAGCCGGCGTGAACATCGCCCTGACCCTGGTCGCCGCCGTGGTCGTGGGGCTGGTCGTCGGCACGCTCGGCGGGGGCGGTTCGATCCTGACCGTCCCGCTGCTGCTGTACGTCGCCCAGATCCCCCCGCGGCAGGCCATCGCGATGTCGCTGTTCATCGTCGGCACGACCTGCCTCGCCGGCCTGGCCACCCATGCGCACGCCGGACGGGTGCGGTGGAAGACCGGGGCCATGTTCGCCTCCGGCGGCATGGTCGGCGCCTACCTTGGTGGTCGCGGTGCCGAGTACCTTCCGGCGGCCCTCCTGCTCATCGGGTTCGGGACCATGATGGCGGCGACGGCCGTCGCGATGCTCCGGCCGGGGACCGGTAGGTCCGCCGAGCCTGCCGGGACGCGTGACGGCGCGGCCCCCGGTGCGCGCCGGGCCACCGCCGGTCGCCGCCTCGGCGTGATCCTGGCCCAGGGCACCGCCGTCGGCAGCGTGACCGGGCTGGTCGGGGCCGGCGGGGGGTTCATCGTCGTGCCAGCGCTGGTGCTGCTCGGCGGGCTGGGCATGGCCGAGGCGGTCGGGACGTCTCTGTTGGTCATCGCCGCGCAGGCCTTCGCCGGGTTCGCCGGGCACCTGCACGGGGTGGCGCTGCCCTGGCCGATGACGATCGCGGTGACCGCTGTGGCGGTGGTCAGCGCCGTCGGCGGCGCGCGCCTGGCCGGCGGGATCGACGAGCGGCGGCTGCGGCAGGGCTTCGGCTGGCTGGTCGCCACCATGGCCGTGGTCGTGCTGGCCGGCCAGGCATATTCCCTGGCCTGAGCGGGCGCGGCCAGGACGATCGAGGCTCGGCACGCTGCCGTTTCCGCTCCGCCGTGCCGCATCGCGCCTCGCCCCGCATGCCGAACCGGACGGCATCGGCGATCCGGAGTACCTGACCTGGAACGGCTGGCGCGGCTACGAGCGGGTGCGGGTGCGCCGGGGCGATGGCCAGACCATGACCACCCTGTCGGAGCACACGTATCTGCGGGGGATGCACGGCGACCAGTTGCCCGGGGGCGGAACCCGGTCGGTGACCCGTACCGACTCGGTCGGCGGTTCCTACGTCGACGAGAACGAGCTGGCCGGGTTCGAGATCGAGAGCGCGAGTTGCAACGGGTCGGCGGTGGTCGAGAAGACCACCACGTCGCCGTGGCGGTACGAGACGGCCAGCCAGACCTGGTCGTGGGGCGGTGGCGTGTTCGGCGACCCCGGACCGGGCCACGCAGGTCATCGCGCACGGGCGTACCTGGTACGACGGGCTGTCCTTCGGCGCGGAGCCGGTGCGCGGCGATCCGACCAGGACCGAGAAACTCGCCTCGCACGACGGCACGACGGCACGACGGCGACGTTCGTGACGGTCACCGAGGGCACGTTCGACACCTACGGTCGCCAGCTGACCAGCACTGATGCCACCGGGGCCACGACCACCACCGGGTACACCGAGACCGATGGTCTGGCGACGGCGAAGGTGGAGACCGCCCCGGCGGTCACGGTGGGGACCACCCAGGTGGCGTTCACCACGACCACGGAGTTCGCCCCGGAATGGGGGCAGCAGGTCGGGCAGGTGGACGTCAACGGCCGGCGCACGGATCTGGGGTACGACGCCCTGGGGCGGCTGACCGGGGTGTGGCTGGCCAACCGGTACCAGGACCGGCAGACGCCGAGCATCCGGTACAGCTACACGCTGGACGGGGTGCATCCCACCGCGGTGATGACCGAGAAGGTCAAGATCAGCGGCGAGTACATGGCCGAGTACCAGATCTATGACGGGTTCCTGCGGCCGAGACAGACCCAGGTGCCTGGGCCCGATGGCGGGCGGCTGGTGGCCGACACCTTCTATACGGCTACCGGGCAGGTGGCGAAGGCCAACGACACCTACTATGCCGAGGGCGGGGCCTCGGGGGAGTTGCTGCCATCGACCAACGGCGATGTCGACCTGCAGATGGCCTACGTCTATGACGGTGCCGACCGGGTCACCGACACGATCACGCTGGTGGCCGGGCAGGAACGGTGGCGGACGGTCACGTCCTACGGCGGCGACCGCACGCATGTGGATCCCCCGGCCGGGGGGACCCCGACCACGACCATCACCGACGCTCGCGGGCAGACGGTGCGGCTGCGGCAGTACCACGGGGACGGGCCGTCGGGGGATTTCGACGCGACGACGTATGCGTACACGGCCGCCGGCCAGCTGGCGTCGGTGGCCGATCCGGCGGGCAACGTCTGGAGTTACGGCTATGACCAGCGGAGTCGGAAGGTCTGGGCCGATGACCCGGATGCCGGGTACAGCACGTTCGGCTACGACGATCTGGACCGGTTGACGGCGACGACCGACGCCCGGGGCGTGCTGCTGACGACCACCTATGACGTGCTGGGCCGGCGGACGGCCAGCTACGAGGGCGATGCTGCCACGGGTACGAAGTTGTCGGCTTGGGGTACGACACGAAGTTCAAGGGGCAGCTGTTCTCCTCGACCCAGTATGTCAACGGGCAGGCGTACATGGTGCTGGCCATGGACATGGATGCCATGTACCGGCCGATCCGGACCCGGTATGTCATCCCCGCCGATGCCGGGGCCGAACTCAAGGGCGTCTACGACTTCACCACCGGATACAACTACGACGGCACGGTGCAGGGCACTACGGTTCCCGCCGCTGGGGATCTGATTGGCGAGCCCGTGGTCTACATGTACGACGACCTGCAACGGGTGACCAGCATCATCAGCGCCACCAGCGGTCTGGCAAGCGGGTTCACCTATGCGCAGACCGGTGAGTTGCTGCAACTGGCGCTGAACACCGGGGGCAAGACGGCCTGGGTGACCAATACCTACGAGGAGGGTACGAAGCGGCTGACGCGGTCGATGCTGACGAGGCAGTCGACGACGGACGTGCCCCGGCCGACCAGTGACATCGATCAGCACTATGGCTATGACGATGCCGGGAACGTGCTGTCGATCGCGGATACCCCGGCAACGGGCGAGCGGGATATTCAGTGTTTCGCCCACGATTACCTGCGGCGAATGACGCAGGCGTGGAGCACGGCCACTACCGCCGAGGATCCGTGTGCTGGGGGTCCGGAGACCGGTGGGGTCGGGGGTCCGGCGCCGTATGCCCAGTCGTTCACCTTTGATACGGCCGGGAACCGGTTGACCGAGCAGAGTTTGGTGTCGGGGGTGACCACCGGGGAAGTGGAGCGCACCTACACCTACCCGGACGCTGGGCAGGACCGGCCGCATGCGCTGACGTCCATGGTGGAGACGGCCTCGACCGGGGAGCGGTTGTCGTCGTATACCTACGATGCGGCGGGGAACACCACCGGGCGGGAAATCGTCGACCAGGAACAGGCGCTGACCTGGGATGCCGCGGGGCATCTGGACTCGGCGACCCGGGCGGGGGAGACGACAGGGTTCGTGTATTCCGCCGACGGGGACCGGTTGCTGCGGCGGGAGTCCGGGGCGACGACGGTGTATTTGCCGGGGATGGAGCTTCGGCTGGATACGGCCACGGGGGCGGTGGCCACGACGCATTACTACCCGATCTCGGATACGGCGATGATCGTGCGTACCTCGGGTGGGGTGCAGTTCCAGATCGCCGACCGCCATGGGACCGGTCAGGCCGCAGTGGACGCCACCACCGGGGAGTTGGCGTATCGGCGGTCGACGCCGTTCGGGTCGCCTCGGGGGGTGCAGCCGGATGCGGGGCTGTGGAAGGGCGAGAAGGGCTTTGTCGGTGGGACTCAGGATGTGTCGACGGGGTTGACGCATCTGGGGGCGCGGGAGTACGACCCGGATACCGGGCGGTTTATTTCGGTGGATCCGGTGTTGGATGTGACCGATCCGCAGCAGATGAATGCGTATGGGTATTCGAACAACAGTCCGGTGTCGTTCAGTGATCCGTCGGGGTTGAAGCTGTGTTCGGATGATTCCTGCGGGATGGGTGCGGACTATGTGGACCTGGCTGGTAATTACCATGAGGTGCCGGGGCACAACGATGGGTGTGGTGGGTGTTCGGGGGCGGTTGATCCGACGGTCAACACGACGCAGACCAAGATGCGGAAAATCCGGGGGGAGAACAATCGTGCCAAGCAGGTCGTGACCGAGGTTGCGATTGAGCTTGGGAAGATTCTCATGGATGAGTTGGGAATCACGGATGCGTTGGATTGTTTTACCACGGGGAATCTGGGGGCGTGTGCGGCTACGGCGGTGACGGTGATTTCCAGTTTGATCGGGGGGATCGCCGGGAAGTTGATCGCGAAGTACGGGGCGCGTTGGGCCAAACTCGGGAGGCTGATTGACAGGCTGAAGAACCTGGGGAGCAAGCTGATTGATGCTGTTGGGGACTGGATGAAGGGTCGTAAGGCCCTCAAACAGGCCGAGGCAGCCGTTGAGAGTTGTGCGACGGCCAACAGTTTTGTGCCGGGCACCCTGGTGGTGATGGCCGATGGGTCGACCAGGCCGATCGAGGAGGTCGAGGCCGGGGATACGGTGCTGGCCACCGATCCCGAGACCGGGCAGAGTGCGCCAAAGACCGTGGTGGCCACAATCGTGGGCAACGGTGACAGGAACCTGGTTCAGGTCACGGTGGACACCGACGGTTCGGCCGGGTGGGCGATGGGGCGGTTGGTCAGGCCACGCGGTCGGGGGCTGGGGCGGGCGACGGGGTCATCGTGGCCACCGATGGGCATCCGTTCTGGGTGGTTGATCTCCAGGCGTGGGTGAAGGCCACCGCTCTTCAACCCGGGCAGTGGTTGCGGACGTCGGCTGGGACGTGGGTGCAGGTCACGGCCGTCAGCCGGTGGACCCAGCAGGCCGGGGTCCACAACCTCACCATCGACGACATCCACACGTACTATGTGGTGGCCGGTAGCGCGCCGGTGCTGGTGCACAACACTGGACCATGCGATATTGACGCAGCTACGCCGACGGGAAGCAAGGGAAATCCTTTACTCACAAGGACGCCAAATCAGCCGGGCACCATCAATGGACGTGATTATTCGGGTCACGCGCTTGATCGCGTGCAGCAGCAGGGAATCATGCCGTCAGCGGTCGAAAATGCCACCCGCGGCCCAGCCATTCCAGGAAAGGTGCCTGGGACGACGGCGTATTATGACGGCGCTAACAACATCACCGTGATTACCGATAGCGCGAGCGGTCGAGTCGTCACGGTAGACTATGGGAAGATTCGGCAATGAGTGAGGACGACGTGGCTCCTGACCTGCGGCTTCGTGCCGTGGCCAGTAGCGCGCTGGCTGGCTACAGGGCTGGCACTGTTCCGTTGCGACGGCTCATCGAGGACCTAGACGTTGTGTGGAGTAGGCTTTCCTCCTCGGAGTGGAGCGACGATTTCAGGGGCCATTGGTGGACTCTTGAGCAGGTCTATGCAGTCGCGGTGGATCGCGGGCAGATCAACTCAATGCCACTAGAATCGTTGGCTGCCATAGACGAAGCGATCGCAGGTCTCGAAGCGCTAGTAGAATCCTGGTCAGAGGCCACAGATAGATCGACGGAGCGTCAGGACAATTAGCGGCTGATTGGAGGATTGGTGTCACTACTGAGCGTATCGCTACCACCTCGTTGTGTGCTGGTGGCCGTGGTTGTTCGTCCCGGTTGCTGTCCCGGCCGCTGTCACGCACTTGGTACGTATGTAAATTAATGGATACGAGGCTGTCCGATTGCGACGGTCGAATGACTTGGCTCGGTGGCACACCGCGTAGCGCCGTGGCGCGGATCGCCGGGAGCACGATGGCGGTTGACTCGTGAAGCGATCATCACGGCCGATTCCGGCCGGTGCTCGGCTGCTGCTCACCCGGGTCAGATCTCGTTGCGTGGGCGCGTGCGCGCGGGCCGAAGGTGTCCCGCCCCGGGTTTGATGGAGACATCGAAGCCTGGGAGGAATACCAGCGATGCCCGCACCGAAGAAGTACCCCGACGACCTGCGTGAGCGTGCGACCCGGTTGGCGGCC
Source organism: Dactylosporangium sp. (assembly GCA_013041765.1). Classification (GTDB taxonomy): domain Bacteria; phylum Actinomycetota; class Actinomycetes; order Mycobacteriales; family Micromonosporaceae; genus JABDRL01. The sequence goes on from JABDRL010000288.1 coordinate 43,287, forward strand.
GAGGCCCGCCGTGATCCGGCCAGCGCGGTCGGAGCGATCCGGCGGATCGCCGGTCAACTCGGTGTGCACCCCGAGGCGCTGCGGACCTGGGTGAAACGGGCCGAGACCGATGTCGGTGACCGGCCGGGCACCACCAGCACCGACGCCGAACGCATCGCCGCCCTCGAACGAGAGAATCGGGAGCCGCGCCGGGCGAACCAAATCCTGAGGTCAGCGGCGACTTTCTTCGCGGCGGAGCTGGACCGTCCATCGCGATGAAGGTCGAATTCGTCGACTCCCAGCGGGAAGAGCACGGTGTCCAGCCGGTCCCGCGGGCGCTCGAAGGCACGCCGGCACAGATCGCACCGTCGACCTACTACGCTGCCAAGATCCGTCCGGCCTCGGCCCGCTCACGGTGCGACGACGCCCTGACCGCGATGATCGAGCAAATTCACGTCGAGAACTACGGCGTCTACGGCGCTCGCAAGATCTGGCACGAGCTGCTGCGCGACAGGTCACCGCGCACGACCTGGCCCGCACCCGAGACCGGACGCCCCGGTGACCTGGTCAAACGTGACTTCACCGCAGTGCGCCCGAACCAGCTGTGGGTGGCGGACCTGGCCTACGTGCGCACCAGCGTGGGTTGGGTGTACGCCGCGTTCGTCCTGGACGTGTACTCCCGCATGATCGTCGGCTGGCAGATATCGACGAGCCTCTACGCCGACCTGGCCCTCGACGCGCTGAAGATGGCGATCTGGCGCCGCGAGAACCAGGATGCTGACCTGCAAGGACTGGTCCACCGCTCCGACCGGGGAGTCCAATATCGAGCAATCCGCTACACCCAACGCCTCGCCGAGGCCGGGGGCGTCGCCTCGGTCGGATCCAAGGGCGACTCCTACGACAACGCCATGGCCGAAGCCTTCAACTCCCTCCACAAGGCCGAACTCGTCCGCAACAAGGGACCCTGGCGCGGACTCGACGACCTGGAGATGGCCACCGTCGAGTACATCGACTGGTACAACAACCGGCGGCTGCATGGCGAACTCGGCCACGTCCCACCCGCCGAGTACGAAGCCCTACACGCGATGACCCAGCCGGTCACCGCATCCCTGAAAACCAGCTAACCAACTCTCCATCAAACCCGGGGCTTGACAGCTAGCGGCGGCCCGGAGCGCCTGGCTGTGCTTCGAAGACGAGGCCGGGGCGACCCGTCGGCCGCCGCGTGCGAAGACCTGGGCCCGACGCGGTCACCGGCCGGTGGTCAAGACCAGTGCGGGGGGTTCGGGGCGGGTATCGATCGCCGGGCTGCTGTGCCTGAGCCCGGGCGAGGTGGGCCAGGTGTTCTACCGCACGCGGGTCCACCGTGGTCGCCGTGGTGAGCGGCGCAGCCTCAGCGAAGCTGACTACATCACGCTGCTCGACCACGTCCACCAGCGCCTGGGCGCCCCGATGATCGTGATCTGGGACGGAGCCAACACCCACCTCAGCGCCCGGATGCGCGCGTTGGTCGAGGCCAGAAGCTGGTTGACGGTCATCCGTCTGCCCGCCCACGCACCCGAGCTCAATCCGGCGGAGGGGATCTGGTCGCGGCTCAAGGCCCGGCTGGCCAACCAGGTGATCACCACACTGGACGACCTGCTCCGGCTGGTCCACGACGGGATGCGCGACATCCAGCGACACCCGGACCTGGCAGCCGGGTTCCTCGCCCAGACCGGAATGACCTTGGAACCCGAGATCCCCTGGCCACCCTGACTCTGACCCTGACCATTCAGCAGGTGTAGGAACTATGGATTATCATCACGGAGGATTTCAAGCTTTTCGAGAGGGAAAGAAGCCCCTTGCCAAGCCCCCGCATACAGTTCAGCAGTATCGTACCGTTCGAGGAGGGCTTCGGTCAGCATTCGCACCTGGAGAATCAGATTTGCGGTGTCAACGCTGCCCTGCCAGCGCAGCACCCCACCGCTCCACCGTTTATGCTCCGACTCCATATCACAGAAGCTCACTATCTGCACATACACACCCTCTGCGGCACCAGCAAAGAATATACAGTTACCGCCCGGCTCTGCGGGCAGAAACGCAATCGCCGAACTAGATCCGCGCCGCAAATCAATTGCGGCTTGAACCAATGATCCGAGACCATCTCCCACATAAGTGGTACGGACCTTCACCGCCTCTCCCCGAAAGTTCCAGACTAAACTTGCCGAACCCACGTTCTCGATATTCCATTCAAGTGACAACTCATCCATCAAATCAGCCCTTCGGGTACGCCGTCCGAAGCGTTCCATCTGGATTGCGCACGACCTCTACAATTTGCTCACCCCGAGATCCAATGGGATACTCGAGATCCTGGGTATGAATTGTCCCGTCCCGAGAAAGTCCGGTCACGGGGTCCAGTGTATTTGATCGACCTGGAGTTTTGGCAGTATCTTCGATTAGATCACCAATATCATCTAACTCAAGGTAATTGGAATACTGCCTATTTTCCGGCGTAACTCCCGGACTACCATCGACATGCTCGTAAAGCACGTGTTGCCATCCGTCGCCTTCGAAGAGGTTGCCGCAACTGCTGTTGTGCACCAGCACCGGCTCGTTGCCGGCTACCACATAGTACGTGTGGATGTCGTCGACGGTGAGGTTGTACATGTCCTGGCCGCCGGTGTGGGTGTCGACCGCGAGAACGATGACCTTGTCGTCGGCGGATGACACACCCCAGGTAGCGGACCGCCCGCAGCGGAACCGTCACCGGCCGATGGGACACCCGCAGAGAAAACGTCAATGCAATCCGCGCCACGGCGGGGGGACGGGGACAGTGGAGGCCAGTCGCCTGGGCGGGGTTCTGGAAACGGCGATCGTGGGCCGGCTCCCAGCCGGGGTGAGAACAGCGACGTCAGCGGGTCCTGCCCGTGGCCGAGTGTGGGCCGCAGTTTCTGTCTACGTCAGCCGGGTATCCCGGCCCTGAATACCCGACTGACGTAGACCGCATGTGCGAACAACGGGTCCAGGACGAGGATCGCCCGCACGACCGGACCGGGATACCCCACCCGGTGGGGACGGTACCCTGAGCCGACGATCAGCTGGGGACCGTAAGGAACGCTCATGATCAGAAAGAAGCTGTTTCCGCTGATCCTGCGCGCGGCTGGGTGGAGATTGGTCGGAGAGGTCCCGAAGGCGGGCGTGCTGATCGGCGCACCCCACACCTCCAACGTCGACTTCGCGCTGATGCTGCTGGTCACCGGCGCTGGCGGGATCAGCCCGAAGGTGCTGATCAAGGAGGGCTGGTTCTGGGGACCGGTCGGCTGGTTCCTCCGGAAGGTCGGCGGTGTGCCGGTGGACCGCCGCAACGCCGCCGGCATGGTGCGCGAGCTCGTCGGCGGGCTGCGGGGCGACGAGGTGTTCCCGTTGGTGATCGCCCCCGAGGGCATGCGGAGGAAATCCAACTACTGGAAGTCGGGCTTCTACCGGATCGCTGTGCAGTCGGGCCTGCCCATCGCCATGGGGTTCATTGACGGGCCGACGAAGACCGTCGGGTTCGGGCCGACGCTCGCTGTCACGGGAAACGTCGTCGAGGACATGAACCAGATCCGGGCCTTCTATGCCGACAAGCATGGCCTGCGGCCAGCCTGGCGCACCGAGCCGCGCCTGCGGGAGGAGCGTCGGGCCGGCGGATCGTAGGCCGTGGTGCGGTGTGGCGAGAGCGTTCCAGGCCGGCGAAGCATTGGCCGGCCAGGTCCGAATGTCTGTGATCGCCGGCCTCCTCAGAGCCGATGCCAGCCGCCGGATCGCCGGGCCGGATCGCCGGGTCGTGCGCAAGGGCGGGGGGGG
>JABDRL010000306.1 GCA_013041765.1 Dactylosporangium sp.
TTGACCAGCTGGCCGAGGCTGACGTAGGCCGAGAACCACTCGGGCCGCTCCTGCACCATGCGGACGGCGACGACCGTGCCGAGGGAATGGCCAACCAGGACGATGCGCTTCTGCCCGAAGCGTTTCCGCAGATGCGCGACCAGCTCCAGGGCATCGGCGGTCAGCTGTCGCACCGTCATGGTGCCTCTGGGGAATCCGGCAAAAAGGGACTTACCAGCCCCTCGCGAATCCCAGGTCACGACCGTGGCCTGTGCCTCGATCTCTCCGAGCAGGCGCCGGATCGTGGTGATGTCCGAACCGTCCAGACCGCCGGACAGGAACAGGACGACGGGGTTGGTGCTGCTATGACCACGCAGCAGCACCCACTGGTGGGATTCGCCGAGGGTGATGTGCTCCAGTGCGGCAACGCTGCCGTGGGCTGGGGTGCCATCCGGATGGAGGATCGGGGGCGTTGAACTGCGAGCTGGGCCGGTCAGGTCCGCGCGTCTCATGGTCGTAACTTCGCATTCGGGCCGGAGACAGGTTGCCGCCGTTGACATTCGAGGTGTGATCAGCTCCGGCACAGGGCCGTGAGGCCTGTTGCGCTTGCTGAACGTCCTGTGTCGCCTGTGGTGGACTTCCGGACGGCCTTCTACCAGGCGCACTCCATGCAGGTGTCGGCGCCGCTCTGGCCGGGGGCGAGCTGGCTGCGGTGGTGCACGAGGAAGCACCGGCAGCAGCGGAATTCGTCGGCCCGCATCGGGACGACCGTCACGGTGAGTTCTTCGTCGGAGAGGTCGGCGCCGGGCAACTCGAACCCCTCGGGGTTCTCGGCGTCGTCGAGGTCCGCGGTCGGCGACTGCGCGGCGGCGCGACGGGCCTTGAGTTCCTCGAGGCTGTCCTCGCCGGGAACGTCAACGAGGGAACGCCGTGGTGCGTCGTAGTCGGTACTGCTGGTCATGCCGGTCCCTTTCCCTTTCCTCCCTGGTGCGGTCTGGTGGTGTAACGAGCCTCGGGCCGGATGGGTGCTGGCGCGGACTGGTGATAATCCGACGACCGGGGCGCGGGTTCGCCGGCGTCGGCCATCTCGGTGGCCCGGGATGAAACGTATTGAGAAAGGTTCATGGATGCAGGTGTTCCTCGTGAAATCGGTGTTTCATCAAGACAGACTGGTGATGCCCGGCGTGCCGGGGCGATGGTAGCGGGATTCGGCGCGCGTTGTGGCGGTTGTGCCTTGCCCCGGCGGATCGCGGCATGCCCTATTGGGGAATCCTGCGGATGGGTCGCCGGAATGTATGAGCCGCGGGCTTTCGAAGCCGGCGAATGTTTCGCCGTAGGCCACGGAAGGCGGGAGATACCTAACCATGAGACGACGTGTTGTGATGGCCACCGCGGTTGTCACGGGACTCATCGCTTCGGCGACGGTGGTGATGGCGACGCCGGCCGCCGCGGCGCCGCAGCGACTGTCCATGCTGGATGTGACGATCGGGGCTCCGCGGGGGGTCGAGTCGGGCGGCCGGACGGAGCCCGTCACGGTCTGGGCGATGTGCTCGCCCCTGCAGGTGGGTAGCCATCCGTACCTCGCCGAGGTCTGCGAGGAACTGGCCGCCGCGCAGGGCAACCCCGAGGACGTGCCACCGCTTGCCGACGAGAAATGTCCGGAATACCTGGAGCCGGTCGACATCAGTGTCGAAGGGTACTGGGACGGCGTCCCGGTCAGCTTCTCCGCCACCGAGCCCAACGAGGTGTGCGCCAGCAGCTCCCACGGTCACCTTTTCCGGCTGCTGTCACACCTGATGAAGGTGACGATGGGCGTACCGCAGGGACCGGGCGTCGACGACCGGACCGAACCGCTCACCGCATGGCTGATGTGCGCCCCGGTCCAGCAGGGCGACCACCCGTACCTCACCGCGGCGTGCGAGGAACTCGCTGCCGCGGCCGGTCGGGTGGAAAACGTTCCGCCGGTGCCCAACAGCGTGTGCCTGGCGTACTGGCAGCCGGTCGATATCAGCGCCCAGGGGTACTGGGACGGCGTCCCGGTCAGCTTCTCCGCCACCGAGTCCAATCAACAGTGTGCCAGCTTCTCCCACGGTCACCTGTTCCAGCTGCTGTGACCTTCCAGTCCGGTCGCCGATAGCCGGGCCCGGGGGGAGCACGGTTATCGGCGACCGGCCGACAGGATGTAGCTGCTGCCGACGACGCTGGGGACGAAGGCGGCCGGAAGGGCCGAGGCCAGCCGGTGCTGCGCGGCCAACCCGGTGCAGTGCGCCGGTACGACCAGGTCCGGGGCAAGACCACGGAGCGCGTCCAGCGTTGGCGCGATGACGGGTTCGAAGGCCCGGCCACTGAGGTGCAGCCCGCCCAGCAGGGCATGGAGCCGGTCGACCCCGCTGAGCCGGCGGGCGTGGTGCACGGTGTTGATCGCTCCGGCATGGCCGCAGCCGGTGAGGACGACCAGGCCCCGGTCCCGGACGTGGACGACGACGGCCTGGTCGTCGAGCAGGAGGGGATCCGGGGTCCAGACGCCATCGTGGTACGCCTCGTGGAAGGGCATGCCCCGCTCGTACCCGGTGCCGCGGGTGATCTCCCCGGTGACGAGAACGTGCCCGTCCAGCAGCGTGGAGGGACCCCGGCGCTCGACGATGTCGAACCCGGCCGTCTCCAGCGCGGCGCGGCTGATGGTTGGCAGGTCGCGCACCTCCTGCCCCGGGGCCGTGACTCTGCGGGGCACCCAGGCCCGCGGGTGCAGGTGCAGCGGCAGGCCGCTGTGGCGGGCGGCGAGGCTGGCCAGCCCGCCGGTGTGGTCGAAGTGGCCGTGGCTGAGGACCACCGCCTCCACCGGGGAAAGATCGAGGCCCAGGAGGTCGGCGTTGGTCAGCAGGCCGTCCGGAGTGATGCCGGTGTCCAGCAGCAGAGCCCGGCTCGACGCGCCCCGCCGCACGGTGACGAGGGCGGCGAAGCCGTGCTCCGCGCGCAGCCCCGGCATGGTGCTGCCGCCGACGAAGTGCGTCGCCGGGATGCGCGCGATACGGGAGAGTCCAGCCCGCCGGGCGGGACCGGTGTCGGTCGCCAACGAGTCGTAGGTGTTGTCGACCAGGACCGTGATGGTGACCTCGTCGACCGGGATGAGTGTGCTGGCGTCGGGAACGAGCATGTCGGCTCCGGCTCGGCTGGGGGGTGATCGGAAGACATTGCAGCACAGCCGAGCACCTGCCGGGTGGACCGTGCCGCGGCGGCCCGGAACGGCCGGGCGGGGGACGCCGCGCCGTCGCCGTGTGGTTCGATGATCGGCAGGCAGCGGCGCGCGACGATCTTCGGGCAGGCCATCAATGGACACCACGGGCAGCACCCCCGGCGACGGGACCGTCCGGCTGTTTTCCTACGGCACGCTGCGGCGAGCGGAGGTACAGCGGGGCAACTTCGGCCGGGAACTGTCCGGTCGACCGGATCACCTGGTGGGCTACCGCCTGATGACCGTGGAGATCACCGACCCGGCCGTGATCGCGCTCAGCGGTTCCAGCCGGCATCCGATCGTCGTCTTCACCGGCGACCCGGCCGACCGGGTGCCCGGAACCGTGTTCGAGATGACCGAGGCGGAACTCCTCGCGGCGGACGAGTACGAGGTCGACGACTACCACCGGGCCGAGGTCGACCTGGCGTCCGGAACCAGATCATGGGTCTATCTGGACAAGCGCTGATCGCGGCGGCCGGTCCGGGCCGGCCGCCGGCGCATTCCCCGCCAGGAGCGGTGACATCCCCGCCAGCCGCAACACCCGGAGCACGAATGCCTGCGGGTGGCTGACGTAGAGGCAGCAGCCCTGCGCCGCAGCGGTGCTCCAGGCGCGGCCGAGGACGCCGATCCCCGTGCAGTCCAGAAACCGAACGCCGAACAGGTCGACCTCGACGACACCGGTGGTATGCCGTAGCGCCGAATTCAGTGCACTACGAAGTTGTCCGGCCACCGACAGATCGATCTCACCAGCGAGGAGTACCTGGATACCGTCGGGTCGGTCACGGAACGTCAGGGATAAGAGGGACACGGGACTGCCTCACGACCCGGACCGTCATACCGCCAGCAGCGCGGTTGGTCCGGATGCTGGGTATACAACCTGCGACTGAGCATCGACCTTATGTCAATTGATCAATGATTTGGATTAGATAACGGCGATTGGCACCGATCTAGTGACAGCATGCGGTGACAATCACCGGATCGGCCCCGCCCCCCTGCCCGGAAGACCCGTCCCCGCTACCGGTTTCGGTCGACAGCGGGGTCCCCCCAGGCTGGCGATGACCACGCCGGGTCCCGCTCGCCGGGGGGGAGAGCCCCGGGCCCGGGCACGCCCGGCCCGGCTGCCAGCAGCGGCTTCCGGGGCGCTCAGCCGGGTGCGGCGGTGCTCTGCCGCACCACCAGGTCCGTGGACAGCTCGACGCGGTGCTGGTCGAGCCGCTCGCCGGCGGCGAGCGAAACGATCATCCTGGCGGCGGTGGCGCCCATCAGCGTCAGCGGTTGGCGCACCGTGGTCATGGGCGGCCCGGCCCACTGGCTGAACGGCAGATCGTCGAAGCCCACCACGCTCAGGTCCTGGGGAATGCGGACTCCGGCCCGCCGCGCCGCCTCGTACATGCCGTGGGCCTGGAGGTCGTTGGTGGTGAAGACGGCCGTCGGGGGGGTGGGCAACCGCAGCAGCTCGGCGCCTTCGCGCAGGCCCCCGTCGACGTACAACGAGCCGACCCGGACCAGCTGGGGATCCACGGCGACACCTGCGGCGTCCATCGTGGCCTGGAAACCATCCAGCCGGGCCCGGCAGAACGGCCACCGGGTGTTGCCCGCGAGCATCCCGATCCGCCGGTGACCCAGCTCCAGCAGGTGGCGGGTCGCCACCATCGCGCCGCTGTAATTGGTGGCTCCGATGGACGGGGTCTGGTGCAGCGGTTCACCGGTGGGATCCAGGACCACCAGCGGGATGGACCGGGTCGCCAGCTGCGACTGCTGGTGGATCGTCAGATCGGACAACACCGCGATCACGCCGGTGGGGCGCCGGGACAGCACCTGCTCGGTCCATCCCCGGCCGGGCGTGAGCCGTCCCTGCATCTCGGTCAGCACGACCGCGAGATCGTGATCCCGAGCGACCTGCTCAACACCCTGGATGAGGGCCAGCGCCCACAGGCTGTCCAGGGCGTGGAACACCAGCTCCAGCAGGGCCAGCGGGTCGGTACTCTCCGGCCGCCGGTAGCCGTGCTCCCGCAGGATGGCCTCGACCCGCCGGCGGGTGTCCACCGACACCCCCGTCTGGCCGTTGAGCACCCGGGACACGGTCGGCGCCGACACCCCAGCCAGGAGCGCGATAGCCGCCACCGTCAGCCGTTTCCGGCGACCACCTGGCCGCATATCGGTGTCCGCCGCGGTCACCGCCGCAGTCTACGCGACCGCCGCCGGCCGGACCGGCCACGTGCCGTCCCCGGCCGGCGGCCATGGCCCGTGGCGGGTCGGCGGCCGTCCGGCCCTCACGGAGCGTCGCTGATGGCGGCCACCAGATCCGCTCTGGAGGCTTCGATCTCCCTGCTGTTGACGTACAGCGCTGGCACCGACGACACCCCGTAGTCCACGGCGGCGTCGGTGGCTTCCTGCACCCAGTCGACCCGCCGCTGGCCGGAGACGCAGTCTTCGAAGGTCGATCCCATCCCCATACTGGTGCCGGCGCTGATGAGCTGGTGGTCTGTGGGCCCGGGGGTGTCTTCCTCCGGCTGCCGGCGCAGCAGGTGGCCGTGGAACTCCAGTAGCTTGCCCTCCTCGGCGGCACAGGCCACCGCCGCCGCCGCTCGGGTGGCGTAGTCGTTTTCCGACCTGCGGTCCAGGAACGCTACCGGATGGATACTGAGGGTGACGCGTTTTGTTGAGATGTAACTTTCGAGGATGTCCGCCGTGGCCTCCTCCAGGGTGCTGCACGGCGGGCACTGGTAGTCCACGTAGACATCGACGCGAACCGGCCCGGACCCGACCACCAGCCCGTTCTCGGGGGATGCCGGGCTCCGGGCCGGGTCGGCGGAACTCGTGGCCGATCCGGAGGCACCGGCGACCGGCGGCGGAGGCTGCGGCTCGTCGCCGGAGGCGTTGACGTACAGCGCGACCCCGATCCCGCTGAGGGCCAGCACGGCCACGCCCACCACGATCCCGATGAGCAGCCCCTGACCGGACCCTCTCGGCGGCGGCACGGGGCCGGGCGGGTAGCCGGGCTGGGGGTAACCAGGCTGCTGGGGATGTCCCATGCCGGGCGGGTAGCCGGGCTGGGGGTAGCCGGGCTGCTGGGGATGTCCCATGCCGGGCGGGTAGCCGGGCTGCGGGTAGCCGGGCTGCTCGGGATACGGGGTCTGGGCGTACTCCGGCGGGAGAGGGTACGTGGAGGGCTGCCACTGGTCGGGGTCGCTTCCCGGTGCCCGCTCCGAGCCGCCTGGCCATCCCCCACCGCTCGGACCGTGGTCGCCGTTCGGGTATTGATCGGACCCTCCACCTGGATACATGGCCCCTCCGTCGCCGCGTGATGTCCCCACTGCGAGCAGTATGGCCAACCCGTGCACGTTCTGGGAAACGGCGGAGTTCGATGGCGTCGGATCTATGCCGACGGTGGCGTGTCCGGAACGGGCACCGGCGGCAGGTGCGACAGCGGCGACCTGGCCGGCGCGACGGCGGTGCCGACGGGCACGGCGGGAGCGCACACCGGAGGCAGGGGAGAACGCCCCCGGCGGGCCGGCCGGTGACCCTGCGGGCGATCGGGCCGGCCCGCTGC
>JABDRL010000315.1 GCA_013041765.1 Dactylosporangium sp.
CCGACAGGGTCTGCGCCCGCAGCACCCGCGCCGAGCCGGCCCACCCGGTGACGGCCAGGACCACCGCGATCGTCCACCAGCCGCGCGCCTCCACCGGAACGAACGCGGAGATCACGATCACCAGCGGCAGGCCGGGGATCACCAGCATGACATTGGACAGCAGCGAGAACGCCTCGTCCACGATGCCGCCGATGTAACTGCCGACGATCCCGAACAGTGCCGACAGCGCCGTCGCCATGAGCCCGACCAGCAGCCCGATGGCCAGCGACCCGCGGGTGGCGTACGCCAGCTGGGCCAGCACGTCCTGGCCGGTCTGCGTGGTGCCGAGGGGGTACTTGGCGCTCGGCGGAGTCAGCCCCAGATCCCGGATCGTCTCGGGATCGCTGACCAGGAGCGGGCCGGCGACGCCCCAGAGAACAACCGTCACGATGAGCGCGGTGCCGACCAGGAGCTTGAGCGAGCGGCGCGGCAGCAGCTGCCGCCAGGTGACGCCCGCTCGGGCCACCTCGGGACCGGAATCGGTCGTTGTCATCGAACGTCCCCCACCTCAGCCACTCGCCCGAATCCGAGGATCGACCAGGCCGTACAGCAGGTCGACCAGGAGGTTGGCGCCGAGCACGGCGACCGTGATGACCAGGAAGATCCCCTGCATGAGCGCGTAGTCGTTGTTCTGCACGGCCTGCAGCAGCTTGGAGCCGATCCCCGGATACGCGAACACCTGCTCGGTGACCACGGAGCCGGCGACCACGAACCCCAGCGAGATGGCGAACCCGGCGACCGTCGGCAGGACCGCGTTCCGGGCGGCGTACCACACCACGATCCGGCGGTTGCGCAACCCCTTGGCCCTGGCGGTGAGCACGAAGTCCTCCGCCGTCGTGGACACCATCATGTTCCGGGTGCCCAGCAACCACGCTCCCACCGAGGAAATCACGATGGTGAGCGCCGGCAGCGCTCCGTGGTAGAGGGCGGACCAGATGAACGGCCCGTTCCAGCCGGAGTCCAGGGCCACGTCGTAGCCACCCAGCAGGGGGAACCAGCCGAGCGCCGAGCCGAAGACCGCGACGAGGATCAGTGCCAGCCAGAAGTAGGGCACCGCCGACAGCACGGTGGTGGCCGGCACCAGGGAGTCCAGCCAGGTGCCCCGCCGCCACCCGACCAGCACCCCGAGCCCGGTGCCCAGCAGTACCGACAGCAGCGTCGCCAGACCGACGAGGGTCACCGTCCACGGCAGCGACGTCGCGATGACCGACGACACCGGGGCCGGGAAGGAACTCACCGAGATTCCGAGGTCGCCGTGGGCCAGGTTGCCCAGGTAGCTGAGGTACTGGTGGACCAGCGACTCGTCCGTGTCCGTGCCGAGCAGCAGCTCGTACGCGCGACGGGTCGCTGGGTCCACACTTCCGCCCCGCTGCTGGAGCTTCGCCAGCAGGATGTCCACCGGGTCGCCCGGCAGCATCCGGGGGATCAGGAAGTTGAGCGTCAGCGCCGCCCACAATGCGATCGCATAGAAGGCGAGCTTGCGCAGGTAATACCGCATCGGTGTGGCCCGCCGCTCACTTCCCGGCCGGTTTGAGCCGCTTGAGGACCTGGGCGTTGTCGGGTGCCTGCCAGACCGCCGGGAAGGCGTACAGGTCGTCCTCGGTCGGCCAGCCGGTGAACTTGGCGGCGTTGTACTCGGTGACGGTCCCCTGGGTGAGCACCGGGATGTATGGCATCGCCTGCTCGATGCTGGTCTGGACGGTGTCGAAGTGCGGCTGGCGGGCCGCGGTGTCCTCCGGGTTGATCCGGGTCAGCGCGGCCAGGGCCGCGTCCACCCCCGGGTCGGAGTACCGGCTCCAGTTGGTGGCGGCCTTGTCGCCGACCTGGGCGGTGCCGTCGGAACCGAAGAAGTAGCTGTAGGCGTAGTACGGGTCCGGGCCCGAGCCCTGCTGTACCGAGTCGATCGTCAATTGGAACTGCCCGGTCTGCCGCTGTGCGGTCCATTCGTTCCAGGACAGCTGCTCGACGGTCAGCTTGATGCCGACCTCCTTGAGCTGCTGGGCCATGGTGTTGACCGCGGTGATGTAGTCGGCCCAGCCGGTCACCGTCGTCACGGTCAGAGCGAGTTCCTGGCCGTCCTTGGCGTAGTAGTCGCCGCTCTTGGCGTAGCCGGCGCCCTCCAGCAACTGCCGCGCCTGGTCGGTGTCCGGGTCCATCGGGGCGGTGCGGTCCTGGAGGCTGCTGGAGATGACGGCGGTGTCCCGCTGGAGCAGCCCGAACCCGGGTGAGATCTCGCTGGAGGTGCTTTCGAAGGCCAGGGCGTTGACCTGGGAACGGTTGATGCCGTAATAGATCGCACGGCGTACGGCCGGGTCGGTCTGCGGCCCGGCACAGCCCAGCGCGGCGTTGGCGCACGTCTCCAGGACGATCTGGTTCAGCGGGGCGATGACAGCCTGGTAACCCGGGTAGTTCTTCTCGATGTCCTTGATGTCCGGCACCGGGGCCGACTGCCAGTCGACCTGGCCGGCCTTGAGCGCCTGCTGGCCCGACTGGTTGCCGGACAGGGCCAGGAAGCGGACCTTCTTGACCGCCGGCTCGCCGTCCCAGTAGGCCGGGTTGGCGGCGTAGGTGAAGGCCTGGGGCTTGAACTCGTCCAGCGTGAACGGGCCCGTCCCCACCGGCTCGCTGATCTGGTCGGTCGCCGGGTCGTCCAGGTCCTTCCAGACATGCTCGGGCACGATGACGACCTTGCCGAGGATCTCCGGACCGTCCACGAACGCGGGACGGTCGAACGTGATGACCACGTGGGTGTCGTCGGGGGCGCTGGCGGCGCCGTCGTAGCCGATGCCGTTCATCTCCTGGTGCTGGCCGATCATGTCCAGCGTGAACAGCACGTCGCTGGCGGTGAACGCCTCGCCGTCGGACCAGGTCACACCCTCGCGGAGGGTGATGGACAGCTGGGTCCCCTCGGCGTTCCAGGAGTACTCGGTGCCCAGCAGCGGCGTGGAGGGTTTGGCGCTGAGCACGTTGTTGTAGAACAGCGGTTCGAAGATGCTACCGATCCCGCCGATGCAGCTGGGCGAGTACGGGTTGAAGTTGATCTGGTAGTCCGTTGACTGGCCGGTGTAGGCGACCAGCGTGGCGCTCTCGGCGTCACTGTTTGACGTATCGCTGCCGGAGGACCCACAAGCCGTGGTGAGCAGTGCCGCTGCGGCCAGCGCCGCCATGGCCCGGGTTCCTCGCCGTTTGGTCTTCCACATCATTGCCACGTCCTCCAGGGGTTCGAAGCGATGGGGGCCGGACGTAGCCCGTCTACGCCTGTTGCGTCGATCACATGATTATTAACTTGCCAAAAAAAGTAAGTCAACACCTGTGTCTCGTGGATCGCGACGGAACGTGTGGTTGGCGCAGGTCACCGGGTTCGGAAGCGCTCCTTTTGATGCTACCGAAGTCGAGAGTCAGTCACAAAATGGGGCAAAGTTCGATATCTTATTTTTTCTATTAAAAGAAATGAATCGACATGCGCCGCTTCAGCTCGGTTCCCGGTGTGCTGTGCCACGTCCCGCCGGTGGTGCGGGAGACCCCAGCGTGGATCTGGCCCGAGCGGGGCCGGCCCAGGTCCGTCCCGGGGCGTTCCGGGGCGTTCCGGGAGTGAAACTTCCCCATCCGTTCCGACGATTTCGGAAGGCGCGGCCCGGGCGGTCCGTCCGCCGCGGGGCGTGCCCTCGGCCAGGTCTGTTCGGGCTGTTCGAAGACCAGCGGCGGGGCGGCCCCGCCCTGCCCGCCGGCGGGGGCGCCTCCGGTGGCGGCGAGACTCTGCGCAGGCCACGGCCGAGGCCTCTGGTCCGGTCGGGGACGCCAGCCGGGCCAGGTGGCGTGACAAGAAGGCGAACGTTGTCAATCATAGATACGAATCGTTTCGAGAGTTGACCGTCGGCGTGGCGAGGAGGGCACCATGGCCAGAATCGGGTACCTACTTGCCAGCATCGCGCTCGGCGCGACGGTGATCGCCGGATCCGCACTGGTGGCCGGCCCGGCTCGGGCCGAGTCAAACGGCGGGGTGCGAGTGATGCCGCTGGGTGACTCCATCACCGATGGCCTGACCGTCCCGGGCGGGTACCGGATCGAGCTGTGGGAAGCGCTGGTTGCCGGTGGCTACACCGTCGACTTCGTCGGCTCCATGTCCAATGGGCCAGGTAACCTCGGTGATCATGATCATGAGGGTCACTCCGGTTGGACGATCAGCCAGATCGATGCCAACATCGTCAGCTGGCTCACCACCTATACGCCGAAGACGATCCTGCTGCACATCGGCACGAACGACATGATCAGCTCCGCCTCCAGCGCGCCGTCGCAACTGTCTACGTTGCTGGATCACATCACGACCACGGCGCCGAACGCTGAGGTCTTCGTCGCGACCATCATCCCGCTGTCGTTCGCTGACGCGGCGGTGCGCACCTACAACGCCGCCATTCCCGGCATCGTGCAGGCCCAGGCGTCCGCCGGGAAGCGGGTTCACCTGGTGGAGATGTACAGCGCGCTGACCACGGCAGACCTTGCAGACGGCGTGCACCCCAACGCGGGGGGCTACAGCAAGATGGCTGACGTGTGGTACGAGGCACTCCAGTCGGTGCCGGACAGCCTGAACGATGCCGGCTCGTCGGCCAGTCCAACCACGCCGTCATCGTCCACGCCGTCGTCGTCCACGCCGCCGCCGTCCAGCGGCGAGCCCAGCGCGGACCCGGGCGGCTGCACCGCGACCTACTCCATCGTCGGCCAGTGGACGGGTGGCTACCAGGGAGATATCAAGGTCACCGCTGGCGGGAGCGCCATCACGGCCTGGACCGTCACCTGGACGTTCGCCAACGGGCAGACGATCGCATCGTCCTGGAACGCTTCGATCACCAGCGTCGGCTCATCGGTGACCGCCCGAAACGTGAACCACAACGGTGGGATCGACGCCGGCGCCAGCACGACCTTCGGGTTCATCGGAACCTGGAACGGTACGAATGCCGTTCCAACCCTGGACTGCGTCGCGAGCTGACACAACGCGCGGCAACCCGAACGGCCGCCGCCCGGGGGGCGACCACGGGTGAGTTCAGCGGCAACGTCGCCCCCGCCCCGGTTGCACCCCCTCCGTAGCATCGGTGCGTATCTGTTCGGGCTATCGTGATCAATCAATGGTCTCGGGGTGCTCCATGCCTGGTGTGTCCATCGATTCCCTCCTGGCACAGCGGCAGGACTCGACACAGTGGTATTCGGGGCTCGGCCTGGTCGAGAGCATCGCCGACGTCACCAACGGATTCGAGTCGGGCTCGTGGATCGACAGCTCGATCGGCGGGGTGTCCGCCAGCCTGGAAGCCCTTGGCGTGATCGTCGATCCCCTGGGATCGCTGGCGGCCTGCGGGGTGTCGTGGCTCATCGAGCACTGCAAGCCGCTGTCGGACGCGCTCGACTGGCTGGCTGGCGACCCCGACCAGATCACGGCGTTCGCCCAGACCTGGCGCAATATCTCTGGCAGGGCCGGTGACCAGGCCCAGGTCCTCGCCGAGGCGGTCAGCGGGGACCTCGCCCGCTGGACCGGGGCCGCCGCCACCGCCTACCGGGCGCAGGCCGGCGAGCAGCATGCGGCCCTGACCGGTCTCGGGCAGCTGACTGACCTGATCGGGGCCGCCGTGGAGGGCGCCGGGCTGCTGGTGGCGCTGACCCGGGAGCTTGTCCGCGACCTGATCGCGGAGTTCGTGTCCATCCTGCTGGTGCGGCTGTGGGAGTGGCTGGCCGAGGAGGCGGCAACGCTCGGCCTCGCAACGCCGGTGGTGATCGCGCAGGTGTCGTCACTGGTGGCGACCTGGGCAGGCAAGATCGCCCGGCTGCTCAACGGCGTGCTCGCGTCCATCCAGCGCCTGATCCCCATCCTGCGCCGGCTCGATGAGCTGATCGAGACCCTGACGGCGCTGCTGCGCAAGCTCGGTCGCCCGGCGGACACCTCCTGGGTATCGGGCAAGAAGGCCGCCGGCCCGGATGCGCCGGGCGGATCGGTCCCGGCCATGTCGCCGCACTCAGCGGATGGGACGGACCTGGGATGGCAGGAGGGGGATCCGATCCCGCCACCCCTCGACGGGGGTGGCGTCCCGGCCGACCTGGAGCTCGGTGCCCAGTATGTGGGCGAGGACGACTCGACCAACCCCGACCGCGCCTTCTACCCCATGACGGTGCACTACATGACCGATGCGGAGCGGGAAGCCTGCCGGCTCTTCGTGGACGGTGAGGGCCGCCTGCGCTGCGTTTCCGACGGCAGCCTGTTCGACACCAGAACCGCCGTGACCTCGGTGGGAGAGCCCGGATGGGCCATCTTCGTGATGGACGAGCACGGCAACCTCTATTCGACGCTGACTGCCCAGGCCGGCCAGACCTGCCACTCCTCGTTCCTCGGCGGAGTGGACGTGTCCGGAGCTGGGGAGATCGAAGTGAGCGATGGCCGGCTGGTGTCCATGAACGATCGAAGCGGCCACTACGGCCAGTACTGGTCGACGGCGAACGAGCGGGCGCTGGATGTCCTGGACGGGCAGGGGCTTCAGAAGGATTCCGACTTCAAGCACTACGACCATTGCGGCGACGAAAGGTAGCGGCATGAAGGCCAACACCGCCCGGGGACTGGTGAACCAGATTCTCTACGACATCGACCGGGTGGACGACCCGCGCGACCGATCGATGGCGGCCCGCTGCGCCGACAGCATCATCAATCGCCGGCATTTCTCCCATCCGGTCGAGTGGTACGCGGAGGCGCTCAGCCTCACCCTGGGCGCGGGACGACTCTCGCCGCAGACCAGCCAGATGAGCCGGCGCTACTCCGAGGCCGAGCTGCTGGGGTTTCTTACCCTGCTGGCGGAATGCCTCGACGAGGCAAGACCGTGGCCGCGCCCCGCGTTCGTCAAGCGGGACATCGCGGAGTGGGCCGCCTTCGGCGAGGCGAGGGCGATCGCGAAGATCGTCCGACCGATGCACCAGATCAACGGCATCCTCAATGCCGCGTTCGACTTCGTGCCCCTGGGCGAGGAGCGGCTGCCGGTCATGATTCTCGAACTGCGATCCGGCGAGGTCGTCGCCCTGATGGGGTCCATCGAGCCCAAGTCGATGACGTTCCTGCTGATGCGGCGCGACCCCGGAGACCCGGTGGCCCTCATCACCAGGTTCTGCGAGTACACCCGCTTCTCCGCCCGGGAGGTCATACCGCTGACGTGATCGCGCTTGGTCGAGCGACCCGCGCGGTCCCTGGCGTGGCCTGGACCCCACCCCAGGAACGTCGTTCCCAGAAGCAAGGAGAAATCATGACTCGTGTTCCGCTGGGGCCGGCGGATGAATCGGCCGAGCAGTGGGTCGCCGACTGGGCGGCATCGATCTCGGCACGGGCCGAGGCCGCTCGGGCGTTGGCCGACCGGGTCGCAGCCCTGTCCTCGGTGGCGTCGAGCGGCGATGGCGCGGTCCGGGTGACGGTCGCCAGCTCCGGGGCGATGACCGGCCTGGACCTCGACGACCGGGTGCTGGACTGGCCGGCCGACCGGATCGCCGCGGAGATCCTCACGACCATGCACCGGGCCCAGAGCGACTTGGCCGCTCAGGCCGCGGACACCGTCGCGGACACCGTCGGCCGGGACTCTGAGACCGGCCGGGCCGTGGTCGCCGGGTTCCAGCGCCGCTTCCCCGAGGCTCCCGCCGACGACGGTGCCGCCGGGCCCGGCCGCGACGAGCGGGGGAGCAGCGACCATGCCGGATGAGACGATCACCGTCGATCCGGCCGAGTTGCGGGCCCACGCCGGGACCCTCGACGAGATCGCGGTCGCCGTTGACCAGGCACGCGCCGCCGGGGCCACGGTGGTCCTCGGCCGGGAGGCCTACGGGAAGCTGTGTTTCCAGGTCTCGCTGTTGATGGGCCCGATCCAGCAGATCGGCGTTGACGCGCTGCACGAGGCGGTGACCGCGTTGCAGTCGACGGCCGACCGGCTGCGCACCGTCGGGGAGAACTACGTCAGCAGCGACGAGCACGTCGCGGCGGACATCGGCGAGGTCATCTCCGGCGCCAGTATCCGAACGACAGGATCGCGGCCCGCGGGGTGACCGGGACGGGGCGACGCGGCCCGTTGCCGGCCACGGCACCGTTGTAGGGCGCGTTCGTGACGCGGATCGCGCCGCTTCGAATCCTGGGATGAGCGATTGCACGTCAGCAAGAGCCAAGGCATTGCGATCGCCGACGGCCTGGAGTTGCGGGCCGAGTTCGAGCGGCTCTGGGAACTGTACTTCGGACCGATGATCGAAATCACCGAGGCGGAACGCACCTCGCTTGAGTCACCGGAGGGCGGGCGACACTTGGCCGCCAAGTATGGGATGGAGTTCACCTGCTGGGGGATACGACGGAGACTCGATGATGTGCATTGGCCCTGGCTGTGTACGGTGCGAAACCTTAATATGACGGTCAGTTCAGGCTGTGTCTCGCGGCGGCGAGGAAGGCCACCTTGTGGGGTTCGAGGCGCTCGGCGATCGTTTCCTCGCTGGGGTCTTGCCAGACGACCTGGTTCAGCGTGTGCGCGGGCTCGTGAACGATGGGCGGGCACAGTAGCTCGATGCCGGGCTGGGCCATCCTCAAGCCATCGATGGCCGACCGGGTAGTGCGGGCACACTCGTCGCCGACCACCCATCGTGTCGGGTGGGTGTGTGCGGCCCCTTTGGCCTCCTCGTCGTCGAGGGCGAGGGCCGAGTCGGAGGCTCGAACGCTGGGCGTTCGACGATGGGTTGGTCCTTGTAACGGGAGAAGACCTCGGTGGCCTCGACCTCGGGGGGTCGGTCAGCAGGGCGTACCAGCCAGCGGCGGCGGTGTCGGCGTCGTGGGCGGCCTGGTCGAACGACCGGTGGCGTTCGCGCTGGAGTACACCAGGATCCGTCGTACCTGGTGGACGGGGTCCTTCTTCCGCGCTCCGGTCAGGTCCTTGGTGTCTTCGCAGACCCGGTAGGTGCCCCGGTCCCAGAAACGGGCGTTCTCGTCGCGCTCGGCGGTGTACTTCACGAAGGCGGCCTCGGCCGGGTCGAGACCGGCGAGCAGCCCGTCGGGCACGCGGGAGGCCGCGAGGGGCGCGAGGAACGTGACGTTGGCTCTGATTATCGCGGTGACGTTGGTGTGGGAAAGGAGCTTCGAGTCACCGACCAGATGGTGGAAGACCGGAATTCCGCCATCGGCGGCCACCCCGAGACCGGCCTGGATCTGTTTGAGATCGATGCGTCGGTCCTTGGGATGGCCATGGGCCGGGGCGGGATGCTTCTCGTCGACCTGGCCGTGGGTGCCGTACAGGGAGATGGAGGTCATGTCCCACGGACCCGGGTGACGTCGATGCCGAACGCGTCGATCGCTGTCGCACCGATCGATCCTGCGGTCTGGTCGGTCTGGTCGGTCTGGTCGACCAGGGGCGCCAGGGCACCCAGTGCCCGGCCCGGACGGTCGTCGTTGAGGACGCAGCCCGCCGCCCCGAAACCATCCCACGAAGCCCGACGTGCGTGATCCGGACAGCGCCGTAGAAAATCACACCCCTGGGTGTGAT
>JABDRL010000336.1 GCA_013041765.1 Dactylosporangium sp.
GCTCAGCTCGCCGCTGGGGCGGTGCGTGGCGACGGCCGAGGCGATCGCGTCGACCGTCGGGGTCCGGGCGGTCGTGCAGCCGGACCTCGTCGAATGCGACTTCGGGAGGTGGGAGGGGCTGACGTTCGCGGACGTCGGCCAGCGGTATGCGGCAGCGCTGGAGGCATGGCTGGGCTCGCCAGCGGTCGCGCCTCCGGGCGGTGAATCGTTCCATGACGTCGCGGTACGGGTCCGGCGGTGGGTGCGCCGGCTGCGGGAAACTCACCGGACCGGGCTGGTCATCGCGGTAACCCACGTCTCGCCGATCAAGCTGCTGTTGCGGGACGCCCTTGCGGCCGGCGACGCGTTCCTGCATCGCTGCTACCTCTCGCCGGCCGGGGTGTCGATTGTCGACTTCTACCCCGACGGTGGGATCGCGGTGCGGACGGTCAACGACACCGCCCACCTGGCCGTGGACCCTGGGGTCACGGCCGGATAGCCCGCCAGAGCAGGTAGGACCCGACCGTTCCGGCGAACGTCACGATGACCACGCGAAGGACTCCGGCGGGCAGGCGCCTGGCCAGGCGCGCGCCCAGGTAACCACCGAGAATGGTGGACGGCACGATGCACGCCGCGTGCGTCCAGTGCACCGGTCCGAAGATTCCGAACGCGATGACCGTGGTGAACCCGCAGAGGGCCGACACGGCGTTTTTGAGCGCGATGATCCGGACCAGCCGGTCGTCGAGGACCAGGGCGAGCCCGGACACCATGAGGATGCCCATGGCGGCCCCGAAGTAGCCGCCGTAGATCGTGATTAGCCCGATGACCGCGTGCATGGTCAGCACTCGGCGGCGGGGCGTCAGCCGGGCCGGGTGGCCGACGAGGACCTGGAGGCGCTCGCGGAAGGCCAGAACCGCGCCGGCGCCGAGCACCAGGAAAGGGACAATCAGGTCAAAGGCCCGTGGCGGGGTCACCAGGAGCAGCCCGCAGCCGGCCAGCGTTCCCGCGACGACCGTCGGCACGAGCAGCAGGAACGGGCGCCATCCACGCCGACCGACCAGGTCCTGAAGGTCCGGGTAGCTGCCGGCGACGGTGCCGGCGAGGCCGGGGAACACCGCGACCGAGTTGGTGACATTCGCCGCGATCGGCGGCAGCCCCATCAGCATGAGCGTCGGGAATGTGATCAGCGACCCCCCGCCAGCGATGCCGTTGACGACACCGGCCGCCAGCCCGGCGGTGAGGAGCAGGACGATGCTTGCAAGATCCATCGAGGGAAGGTTAGCGCAGCGTCGCTGGCCGCTCCGGCGTTGACCGGGGAGTGGTGTGTGGCATGACGTTTGCCGTGGGCGTCGTGGGCGTCGTGGGCGTCGTCGTGGCGGTCACGCGCGGGCGTGCGGGTGGGCCGAATGGCCCCCCCGACTGTGACAAACAGACCTCCCGTAGCCACCGTGGTGACGGTCAGGCTACGTGACGTTGTATCGACGTTTCTCATTTCGCGTCGGGCGCCAGGATCAATAATCCCCACACCAGGGATTTTTCGCTTCAGTCAGGTTTCTTGTTCTAGCCTTCACCGTGAGGAAGGAAACATGAAGAGGCTTATCTTGACGACTTCGGTTCTCGCCCTGTCCCTGACCCTGGGGGGCACCGCCCACGCCAGGCCGGCGCACCATCGGCTGCGGCCGGTGGTCTCTTGCGATTGGCTGGAATCGCATGTCGACATGAGGGGGCTGGTGCTCCTCGACGTCAGGACCGCCGATGAATATGCGGCGGGCCATATCGAGAATTCGATTAGCATTCCCTTCGAGGTTCCGCTCTCGGCCTGGATAACCGTGAAGGATGACCTGCTGCTTGAACTGCCGGAAAAAACGGATTTGTCGAACGTCCTTGGTGACGCTGGAATTACGGAGCGTTCCCGAGTCGTCATCGTTACCTCGGTCGCCGAGCCTCCGTATCCGTTGTCCAACGCCACGCGCGTTGCCGAAACGCTGATCTACGCGGGAGTGGAGAACGTATCCATCCTGGACGGCGGCTATTCAGCATGGCTGGCAGAGGGAAGGGAAACAACCACCGACATCCCCGAGGTGACTCCATCGGTCTTCGACGGAACGACAAACGGCGAAGCCTTTGTTGACATCGACTACGTCCATGGCAGCATCGGCAGGTCCCTCATCGTGGACGCCAGAGACGCGGAAGTGTACTCGGGAGAGGTCACCGAGCCCTGGGCGGAAAAGCCCGGCCACATCCCCTCGGCCGTATCGTTGCCTACTCCGCTGATCTGGAACGAGGACGGGACCTACAAGAGCCGGGAGGAGCTCAAGGCGCTCGCCGAAGAGGCGCTGGGGGAGCACAGCAGGCATGCGGAAATCATTGTGTACTGCGGCGTTGGCGGCTATGCGAGTTCGTGGCTATACGTTCTGACCGAAATGCTGCGGTACCGAGATGTCAAGATGTATGACGGTTCGGCGCAGGAATGGGTGAAATTCTATGATATGGAATTGTCCACGGACTGACGGCTGGACGTAGTTGCCGGCCAGCCGGACGATCTGGCGGCACCGGGGTGGAGGTACGGGGACCGGTGCCGGCGGCCGTCCCCGCGGCCGTCCCTGCGGCCGTCCCTGCGGCCGTCCCTGCGGCCGTCCCCGCAGGTTCCCCGCACCGGAACGGGCCCCGGCGATGCGTACCATGGGACCGCGATGGGCGAGTTGGCCGGGCGGTCGCGTCGGCGCCGGAAGGCGCCGCCGAGGAACGTCCGGGCTCCACAGGGCAGGGTGGTTGTTAACGGCAACCCGGGGTGACCCGCGGGATGAGTGCCACAGAAAACAGACCGCCTGGAGGCTGGGCGACCAGCCGGCCAGGTAAGGGTGAAACGGTGGGGTAAGAGCCCACCAGCGCCCCGGGTGACCGGGGCGGCTCGGTAAACCCCACCCGGAGCAAGGCCAAAAGGGTCGGTCCGCTCCGGACCGGCCTGCGCGAGCGCTGGAGGGCTGCCCGCCCGATGCTCGCGGGTGGGCCGCTGGAGCCCGCTGGCAACAGCGGGCCGAGATGGATGGCCGTCGCCCCCGGCCGGCAACGGCCGGGGGACACAGAACCCGGCGTACAGGCCAACTCGCCCATCGCGCCACTGGGCAGAGGGCCTCTCGCCCCTCTGCCCTGGCCCTACAGGGCGTCGTCTGTAGTCGCCGTCTGTCGAAACCGGTCGACATTTGACGCCCTGGTCATGTCCTAACATCCTGGAGACGTCCTGATCCTGGGCCTGTCGTGACCCCGCTTCCCGTCTCTGGGTGGTCTCGTGGGTCGATCACTTTCTGTGATGCTCGGTGCTGTGCGTCTTGTGGGCTTGTTCGGCGACAACGGCGTCGGCCCTGCGACCATGGAGTACCGGGTTCGCCAGCACCTGGTGCCGTTCTTCGGCGCTCGGCAACTGGCGTCGATCAAGCCGGGCATGATCCGGGAGTGAGATAGTCAGATAGTCAGATGGTCGGCATGCTCGCGGTGTCGACCCGCTCTGTGGTGTTCGCGCATCTGCGGGTGATTGTTTCGGCAGCCGCGGACGATGAGCGGATTGCGAAGAATTCGTGCTCGGCGAAGTCGGTGACGCAACCGCGACCGGTCGAGCGCAAGGTCGTGCCCTGGAAGGTCGATCAGGTGATAGCGATCCGGGCGGGCAGGGCACCGCGATACCGCCCGATTGTCGACCTCGGCCACCCGGATCCGGCGTTCACGCTTCGGGTGGATACGCACCTGATGCCGTCCAGCGAGAAGCGTGCCCGGCTCGCGATTGACCAGCTGTTCGGGGGCACCCGCGTGAAGGGCTGGCGAGGTGACCGCTTCGGCGGCGATCGTCGGCGTGGGATCGTGCGCGGGGTGTGCACGTGGGAGGCTTGTGGGAGCATCCGTAGCGGAGGTGAGTCTGCCGATGAGCGTGGCTGTTCTCGATCATGTGGGGCCGTGGAGCGAGGAAGAGTATCTTGCCCTCGGTGAGACCACGAATCGCATCGAGTTGATCGACGGGAGCCTGCTGGTGAGTCCGGCGCCGAGCAAGCGCCATCAGCATGTGTCGCGTCGTCTGGCGAACGCACTCGATCCGGGTGCCGTCGCGGCGGGCCTGTGGGTGTTCGAAGCGGTCAACGTTCGGCTGCACAGCGGTCGGATCGTGATTCCCGATCTCGTGGTGGCCGATTCCGACGATGAGGGCACGATCGTCGACGCGTCTGAAGTGGTGCTGATCGGCGAGATAGTTTCGCCCGGCAATGCCGCGTCTGACCGTTTGGTGAAGATGCAGCTGTACGCGGCCGCGCGGATCGAGTGGTACCTGATCGTGGAGCAGGAGCCCTCCGGCTCGGTTGCGTTGCGCCTACACCGCCTCGAAGGCACACATTACGTTGAGTATTCGGTGGTGAAGGGCGGCGAGACGCTGACCGCCGACAGCCCATTTGATTTCCAGCTCGACACGGATGCCCTTCGCCAGCGTCAGTAGACCCTGACGTTCTGGCGACGTCCCCGGCGGTCCTGTGGGGAGTGTTTCCCCTGCTCAGGGCCATTTTTGTCAGGAGAACCCGGCATACAGGTTAATTCGCCCATCGCGCTCCGGCGCGAGAACCGGAATCAGCGGTGTTCTCCCGGATCAGAGCCGAGGTGCTCGGAAGAGTCCGGCGTGTGGTCCCCGCCCCGGAACCGGGATCCAGGACGGGGCCAGCCGCGGCCCTGGCGGGCGTTTCGTCATCGCTGGAGGTACTGCAACCCCACGTAGCTTTCGAGTGTTGCCATCATCCCGTCGATCCGGACAAACCAGGTCTGGTCCCCGACGACGCCGTCCTGTGCCACGTCACCCCACTGCTGGAACCCGACGACGGACTTCCTGGTCAGGGGACCGAATACTCCGTCGGCCGCTCCGGGGGTCGGCCAGCGTCCATTGGAAAGCTCCGTGAGCACCTGCTGCAGACTGGCCACCACCGGCCCGGTCGACCCCTCGCGGAGGATGGGCATCGGAGCGCCGTCGGGCAGGGCGTTCCAGGTCGCTGGTCCGACGATGCCGTCGACCGGCAGACTCATGCCCTGCTGGAAATCTCGGACCTGCTCCTCCGTCTGCGGGCCGAAGATCCCGTCCACGACAAGATTCTGGGACTCGCTTCGCCGGAGCCCGCGCTGCGCGTATCGGACATGCTCGCCCTTGTCGCCCAGACGGATGGTGGGTTGGCCTGGATTCGGCATGGTTCTCCCTTGCCAGATGAGGGTTCCTCGACAACTCCAAGCCTGGCATAAACAACGAATTGCTCGATAGTAGATTGAAATGGGCTAACGCCTCGAAGGCGTGGCCCGGTCGTCGATCCGGTCGTCAACCCCGCCGGTCGCCGCCAGGCCACCCCCGTGCCCCGCGGGACAGCAGCGCAATCGCGGTCGACACGACGAGGGCGCTGGCGATGATCGCGGCCACCCTCGTCGGCGCATACCAGTCGGGGAACGGGCAGACGCTGTTGCCATAGCTGGTCCACCATGCCTTGGTCATGGCCGGTGATTCCGAGCAGGAGTCTGCCGTGCCGACGGAGTACCCACCTATCAGGGCATAGAGCAGATACAGGGTGCCAACCGTCCAGGCCGCCGCGCGGGGGGCCGTCCAGCGGCTGCCGCGGGCGACGACGAGGGCCATCAGCCCGATCGCGAAGACAAGTCCGATCGTCGCGCTGCCGACCGACACCAGGCCAAGCGGATTCCCGTCGAATCTGGCATGCGGAGCGGCGGCAATGGACCGCAAGACGATGGCGTTGGTGGTTTCCATCGCCAGGTTCAGGAATGCGAGTCCCGCCAGGGTGACCAGGCCCAGCCTCCAGCTGGGCGCGGGATCCCGCGGTGGGGGGACGGAGGTCATCGGTTCTCCAAGGGACGATGGGGGCTACTTCGGAGTCTGCCGGGGAGCCAGTACCGTCTCGGCCGCACCGGTGACGATCGTCTGGAGGATCGACTCGGCCACGTCCGCCGCCGGATACCACTGGAGGCCGTTGTCGATCATCGAACCGGCGCGCAGCGAGTCGTGAAAATCGGTGCGGGTCAGCGACGGGTAGACCGTCGACACGACGATGCCGTCCGCCGCCCATTCGGCCCGGGCTGTCTGCGACAGCGTGTTCAGCGCGGACTTGGTGGCGGCGTACGCCCCGAGCCCGGGGACCACGCGTCTGGTCGTGCCGGAACTGATATTGATGATGGCGCCGCCGCCGCTGGCCCGCATCACCGGCGCCACCACCTGCATGGCCCGGAGCGGGGCGTACACGTTCAATTCCATGATCGCTCGGAAGTCATCCGTCGCCACCTGTGCCAGCGGTACGTGCAGCCCCTGGGCCGCGTTGTTGACCAGCACGTCGATGCGCCCGTAGGTCGCGACCGCCTGGTCGGCCAGCGCCTGGATCTCGTCGGGCCGGGTCAGATCCGTCGGTACCGCCAGGGCGTCGGGCAGTTCGGCGGCCAGCGCCCGGAGCCGGTCGGCGCGGCGGGCCGCGAGCACGAGCCG
>JABDRL010000402.1 GCA_013041765.1 Dactylosporangium sp.
CCAGCAGGGCGTACCGGGCGATCAACCGGCCCTCGGCGTCCTCGACCCGGCCCCGGCCCCGCAGCCAGGCGAGGGCCCGCGCCCGGATGTTGGGGATCTCCAGCCAATCGGTCAGGAGGGCGGTGCCGTCGAGGGCGAGGAACGGGCTGAGCGCGATGAGGGTACTGAGATAGCCCAGCGCGGCGAACTTGAAGGCCGCCGGGGCGAGTCCGGGCACGGCCAGTCCGAGCAGCTCGACGGCACCCGCGGCGGTGACGACCGCGGCCGGTCCCGTGGCGGTGGCGATCAGGCGACCGCGTCGTCCCGCCATCCAGGCGTCGGTGGCGTCGACGGACACCCCGGGGAGCCCGAAGCGCAGGCACAGACCCGCGACCGGCACCCGGCGGCCGGCGTGCTTGGTCGCCAGCGCGCGCCCGGCCTCGTGCGTGGCCAGGACCAGCAGGTTGACCGCGAGGAGCGCCGCGGCGCCGGTCAGGTAGGAACCGTTGGTGAGAAACAGCGACCTGGTGCCCTCGGCCCAGTCCTTGACGAACACTCCGAATCCCGCGACGGTGACGATCAGGGCGAGGGCCGTGGCGGCCCTCGTGAACAGGAGCCGGCCGCCGATTCGGTAGACGACGTCGGTCAGCAGATCGACGCTGATGGCGGCCACCCGCCTGCCGGTCAGGAACCCGAGGAGGCCGGCGCCGAGTCCGGAGCGCCCTCCCGCGCCCTCCACCGGGCGCAGTCCGGGGTGGCTCGGCAGGTCGTCGTCGAGCATTCGTCGGGCGCGGAGGTCGGCGACCACCCGGGCGACCTCGCCCGGCGCCATCCGGCCGGAGATGTCCGCGAACGCGGCCACCAGCTCGTCCATCGTGCGGGTGCCGTCCATCAACTCGGCCAGTCGTAACTCTTCGGGGGTGAGCCGCAGATAGAACGGTTGCCCGGAATGGGACGAACGGGCAAGAATATAGGGAATGCCGTGCTGTGAGATCAACTC
Source organism: Dactylosporangium sp. (assembly GCA_013041765.1). Taxonomy (GTDB): domain Bacteria; phylum Actinomycetota; class Actinomycetes; order Mycobacteriales; family Micromonosporaceae; genus JABDRL01. Next base: position 980 of record JABDRL010000402.1, read on the forward strand.
GGCAATTTCCAGGCCCGGCCGCAGCGCCGGCCGGAGTTCCGACAGGCCACCCGCCGCGCCCTGCCGCTCGCCGGTTGGAACGGCGCCGCCCTGGCCAGATCCCTGGCCGGTAAGGGCGCCCCACGCGTTGACGCGACTTTCGACGATCGCCACGATATTCAACTCCACCCTGCCATCCGGGGATGGAGCGTACGTGCTTCACCTACCACATCGAAAGAGAGCCGTTCGCAAACTGGCAGGATGATCTCGTGAACAATGCAGCAAAACTGGATCAGGTCCTCGCCGCCATCGGCCCGGCGGACGATCGTTCTATGGCCGAAGCTCGCGAGCGCCAGGCCCGTCTGACCAAGCCGGCTGGCTCTCTCGGAACGCTGGAAGACCTGTCGGTGCGCCTGGCGGGGCTGGCCGGGGCGTGTCCTCCGCCGATGCCAGAACCGGCGGCGGTCGCGGTGTTCTCCGGTGACCACGGCGTCTGCGCACGTGGCGTCACCCCGTGGCCGACCGAGGTGACCGTTCAGATGATTGCCAACTTTCTCGCTGGCGGCGCGGTCGTCAATGCCTTCGCCCGGCAGCTCGGCGCGAACGTTACGGTCGTGGACGTCGGGGTCGCGGTAGATCTTGACCCGGCCCCGGGTCTCCTGATCCGCAAGGTCCGGGCCGGGACGGCGGATCTGGCGGCTGGGCCGGCCATGACCCGCGACGAGGCCCTCGCCGCGATGGCCGTTGGCTTCGAGGTCGCCGACCTCTTGGTCGCCGACGGGGCCGGAGTCCTGGTCACCGGTGACATGGGGATCGGCAACACCACCCCGTCCGCCGCACTGATCGCGGCGTTCGCCGGGGTGGAGGCGCCGACCGCGGTCGGCCGGGGCGGCGGGGCGGACGACGCGATGCTCGTTCGCAAGATCGCGGTTGTCGAGGCCGCGGTCGCCCGCCACCGAGCCGCCGCCGATCCGGTCGCGGTACTGGCGGGCCTGGGCGGGCTCGAACATGCCGCGATCGCCGGCTACGTGCTGCGCGCGGCGGCCCTGCGGGTGCCGGTGATTCTCGACGGTGTGATCGCGGTGTCCTCGGCCCTGGTCGCGCAGGCCCTAGCCGCCGACGCGGTGACCGCGATGATCGCGGGCCACCGGTCGGTCGAGCCGGGAGCGACCATCGCCCTGACGAAGCTGGGACTGACCCCGCTGGTCGATCTGGGCCTGCGGCTCGGTGAGGGCACGGGAGCGCTGCTGGCCGTGCCCCTGGTCGCCACCGCCGTGCGGGCGCTGCGGGAGGTGGCGACCTTCGACGGTGCCGGGGTATCCGAGCGGTAACACCCCTACCGTAGTGGGTAACGTTGTCGATATTCTCCGTAACTCATGGTGTTTGTTGTTGTTGCTGCTGGAACAGCCGGCACCGGCCCGCCATGCCGCGGCCGTTCCAGCGGTGGTGAGAGCACCGGCGGCAGGGGAGGCCAATGAGGCTCGGGGCGTTCGGTGCCGCGGCGGACGTCGCGACGATTGATTCGCTCGCCCGGACGGCGGCGGCCGGGGACGCCGCCGACCGGGTGCGGGCGCTGCTGGGCCAGCCGCGCACGCTCCTGCTCAGCGTCGAACGCCTGGACCACACCAGGGGCGCGGAGCAGCGCCTGCTGGCCCTGGCCGAGTTGCTGGTCAACGGGCGACTCGACCCGCGGGAGACGGCGGTGGTCCAGGTGCTGCCGGCCATCCGCCAGCACGTCGCGGGATACCGAACCCTGCGGCGTCGGGTGGCGGGGCTCATCGAGCGGATCAACGCGGCGCTCGACCTCCGGGTCATTCACCACATCGAGCGCTCCCCCAGCATGGCGGAGCTGGTGGAGCTGTACCTGGCCGCGGACGTCCTCGCGGTGACACCGCTGCGCGACGGCGGCAACCTGGTCGCCAAGGAGTTCGTCGCGGCCCGCGTGGACAACGGCGGCGCCCTGGTGCTCAGCGAGTTCGCGGGGGCCGCGGCCGAATTGGGGTCCGCGTACCTGGTCGACCCGTTCGACCGCGATGCCCTGCGGGACACCATCGAGCGGGCGGCCATGGCCGCGCCGGCCGAGCGCCGGGCCCGGATGCGCCAGCTGCGGGCCGGCCTGCGCCGTCGCGGCGTCAGGGCCGGCGGGCGCCGGTTGCTGACGACCTTCGCCGGGTGCGCCAACTGCGCCGGCTGCCGTCCCGGCTCCGCGTGATCAGGCGGTCCGGTCCAGCAACAGCGCGCAGCGGATCAGGCCCAGGTGGCTGTAGGCCTGCGGATGGTTGCCCAGCCCACGCTCGTTCTCCGGGTCGTACTCCTCCGACAGCAGCCCGGTGGGGCCGGCACAGTCGAGCAGTTGGGCGAACAGCTCCTCGGCGTCGGTGCGCCGACCGGTGCGCAGGTACGCCTCGATCAGCCAGGTGGTGCAGAGGTGGAAGCCGCCCTCGGCCCCGGGCAGGCCGTCGTTCCACCGGTACCGGTACACGGTCGGTCCGCTGCGCAGATCCGCCTCGACCTTGAGCACGGTGGCCAGGAACCGCTCGTCGTCGTCGGCCAGCAGACCAGACAGCCCGACCCACAACGCGGCCGCGTCCATGGCCGGATCGCCGTAGGCGATGGTGTACGCGCCCCGCTCCGGACGCCACCCCCTGGTGAGCACGTCCTCGGCGATGGTGTGGCGCAACGTTCGCCACGCGTCCGGCACCGGCTGGTCGAGGTGCTCGTACATGGCGATGCCCCGGTCCACCGTGTACCAGCACATGACCTTGGAATACACGTAGTGCTCCGGGGCCCTCCGGGCCTCCCAGAGGCCGTTGTCCGGCTCGTGCCATCGTCGGGCCACCGCGCTGACCATGGCCTCCATCAGGGCGAAGTCCAGATCACCGGGGCTGCGGAAGCGTGCCAGCTCACAGATGAGGTCGGCGACGGGGCCGAAGACGTCCAGCTGGACCTGCCGGTTGGCGGCGTTGCCGACCCGCACCGGCCGGGAACCGGCGTAGCCGGGCAGGGTCTCGATGACCGCCTCCGGTCCGAGATCCGAGCCGTCGAGGTTGTACAGCGGGTGCAGCCGCTCGGGGTGGCCCGCCGTCCCTTCGACGATCTTCATCGTCCAGCGCAGCAGTGCCTCGGCCTCGTCGGCCGAGCCGAGGTCCAGCAGCACCCGGGCGGTCATCGAGGCGTCCCGCAACCAGCAGTAGCGGTAGTCCCAGTTGCGCACCCCGCCGATCTCCTCCGGCAACGAGCAGGTGGCCGCGGCCAGGATCGACCCCGCGGGCTGGAAGCACAGCCCGCGGAGCGTCAGCGCGCTGCGCAGCACCTCGTCCCGGGCCCTCGTCGGCAGTTTCAGCGACGCCGACCAGTCCTTCCACCGGGCCTCGGTGGAGGCCTGGCGCTCGAACGCCGAACGCTCCTCGGGATCGAGGTGGTTGGCGCACATCCGCAGTTCCAGGATGGCGGCACCGTCCAGCTCCGCCAGATCGACCAGGGCCTGGGCGCTCTCGTTCTCGCCGTCCTGGACGATCTCCCATTCGATGCCAGGGGAGTACAGGACGATCGGTTCGTTGGGGCCGAGGACGAGCAGGCCGTGAGCCAGCCGCTGGAGCCGGACGTGGATCTGCCCGAACTCCGGTCGGGGGGCGAATTCGACTGTTGCCCGATCCGTGCCGGTCAGGATGCGGATCAGCGACGGCCCGTCGGCGTGGTGATCGAGGGAGTCCGCGACGGTCAGTCCCGACCACCGGGTCTCGACGGTCATCGTGCCGCGCCGGTAGCGCTGGCCCAGGGGGAGCCCGCCCCGCTCCGAAGAGATCGTGAAGTGGCCGGCCGAGGTGTCGCCCAGCAGCGCGGCGAAGACGGCGGAGGAATCCGCCTTCGGGTAGCACAGCCAGTTGATCCGGGCATCGGGGGCCACCAGGGCGATGGTGCGCCCGTTGGACAGCATCGAGTGCCGCTCGATCGGCACGGCCCGCTCGCCGAACAGCCACCGGCGGCGGGCGATCAGCAGGAACCCCAGCAGGCGGACGGCGTCGACGGGGTTCTCGATGCGGTGGCTCGCCTGGGTCTCGCCGGGACCGACCTTGACGCCCAGATCGGGGCCGTGCAGGCGGGCGAAGGCGCTCTCGTCGGTGACGTCGTCGCCGAGGTAGACGACGGCGTTGACCGGCAGCCGGGTGCGCAGCTCGTCCAGGGCCATGCCCTTGTTGGTCCGGACGATGGAGAGTTCCATCACCTTCTTGCCGGAGGTGACCTGGATCTCGGGCCACGAGGCCGGACCGTGACGGACCGCCGTCAGCACCCGCTCGGCGACCTCTGCGGGGGCGGCCCGGGTGTGAATCGCGACACTGGCCGGCTTGATTTCCAGCTGGACGCCCCGCTGGCGCCGCACGATGCCGGTCACCGCGTCGACCAGATCGGTCCGTAGCTGTTGCTGGTCGGGCGAGAGCGCGTCGACGAACCCGATGTCGAACTCGGATCCGTGACTGCCGACGAGGTGCACCTCGGCCGGCAGCCGGGACAGCGCCGCCAGGTCGCGCAGCGCCCGTCCGGAGACGACCGCGACCGTGGTCTGCGGCAGTGCGGCCAGCGCCCGGACGGCGGCCACCGCCTCCGGCAGCGGACGGGCGGTGGCGGGGTCATCGACGACGGGGGAGAGCGTGCCATCGTAGTCGCATGCGACCAGCAGGTAGGGCGTCCTTGCCGTCTCGGCGGCGGCCGCGCGCAGGCTGTCGTCCAGCGGCTCCGGCACTACCACTTCGGGGTCGGTTCGCTCGTCCATGCCCGCCTATCCACAGCAAACGCTCGTTCCGTCTGTCGACCATGATCGGTTGCTGTGTGACGGGTCGTAGGGGTTAAAATCGGGAATTCTGGAGCTGGGTGTGATTGTCGCCACCGAGTGCGGTGAGGAACGAGGCCGCCCAGCGCTCGACGTCATGGGCGCGCAGGTGGCGCCGCATCATCCGCATCCGTCGCCGGACCTCCGCTTCCGGCGCCCGGACCGCCCGCAGCAGCGTCTGCTTGAGCCCGTCCAGATCATGGGGATTGCAGGCGAACGCCTGGCGTAACTCGTCAATGGCACCGGCGAACTCGCTGAGCACCAGCGTCCCCCGGTCGTCGATGCGCGCGGCCACGTACTCCTTGGCGACGAGGTTCATACCGTCCCGCAGGGGAGTGACCACCATGACATCGGCGGCGCAGTACAGCGCGGTCAGCTCCGCCCGGTTGTAGGACTGGTGCAGGTAGTGCACGGCCGGCACGCCCACCTGCCCGTACTCGCCGTTGATCCGGCCGACCTCACGCTCGACCTTGTTCCGCAGGGACTGGTAGTGCTCGACCCGCTCCCGGCTCGGCGTGGCGACCTGGACCATGACGGTGTCCGGTACCGACAGCCGGCCTTCGGACAGCAGCTCCCGGAACGCCTTGAACCGCCGCTCGATGCCCTTGGTGTAGTCGAGCCGGTCGACGCCGAGGATCAGCGTCTTCGGGTCGCCCAGGTCCGTGCGGATCTGCTTGGCCCGGGCCTGGACCTCCGCGCTCTGCGCCAGCCGTTCGATCTCGGCGACGTCGATGGAGATGGGGAAGGCGTCGGCGACCACCTTGCGGCCGTCCTCCAGCAGGACGGTGTTGCCGTGGGTCTTGAGGTCCAGGACGTGCCTGGCGAGGTTGACGAAGTTGCGGGTGCCGAGGGGGCGCTGGAAGCCCACCAGGTCGGCGCCCAGCAGGCCGCGCATCACCTCGGCCCGCCGGGGCAGCTGCATGAACAGCTCGAACGGGGGGAACGGGATGTGCAGGAAGAATCCGATCCGCAGGTCGGGACGCATCTGGCGGAGCAGATCCGGAACGAGCTGGAGCTGGTAGTCCTGGACCCAGACGGTCGCGCCGTCGGCGGCCTCCTCCGCGGCGGCCTCGGCGAACCGCTGGTTGACCCGCTGGTAGGCGTCCCACCATCGGCGCTTGAACAGTGCGGGTTCCACGGCGTCGTGGTACAGCGGCCACAGGCTGGAATTGGAGAAGCCCTCGTAGTAGCGGGTGACCTCTTCGCTGGTCAGCGGCACCGGGCGGAGTCGGAAGTCCTCCAGCTGGAAGGGCTCGGGCGCCGGGGCTCCGTGCGGGCTGGTGTCGCCGAGCCACCCGATCCAGGTGCCGCGCTGCGTGGACAGCACCGGTTGCATGGCCGTGACCAGGCCGCCGGGGCTACGTCGCCAGGTGACCGAACCGTCTGGGCCGGTGACTCGATCAACGGGCAGTCGATTCGCAACCACCACAAGCGAACTCTTCGCCGACACTCCGGACCTCCCCTTGGCTGACCCGATCCATACGTTCACCCTACTGAATGGAATTGGCGTCACGATCTGGCCATAGTTCGAGGCGTGACTTGGGTGTAACGCACCGCCACTCGGGCTGGGTCGCTGGTCTCTGGGGTCGCACGTTCAATCAGAGCACACGATGCCCGGCAGCGGCGGCGGTATTCGATCATCTCGGCCGCCGGGAGCGCCGCCGAGGTGCCGGAGGCGACCCGGCCCCTGCCCGCGGGCCGCAGGATGGAAGGATTGTCGGCGTGGCCCAGTACATCTACGTGCTCGACCGTGCGCGCAAAGCGCACGGCGACAAGGTTGTCCTCGACGATGTGACGCTCGCCTTCCTCCCGGGCGCCAAGATCGGCGTTGTCGGTCCCAACGGTGCTGGAAAATCCAGCCTATTAAAGATCATGGCTGGCCTGGACGTGCCGAGCAACGGCGAGGCCAAACTGATGCCCGGGTACACCGTCGGCCTGCTCGCCCAGGAACCCAAGCTCGACGACGACAAGACCGTGCTGGAGAACATCCAGGGCGCCGTCGAGACCACCAGGGCCAAACTGGCGCGGTTCAACGAGATCGCCGAGCTGATGGCCACCGACTACTCCGATGCGCTCATGGAGGAGATGGGGCGTCTCCAGGAGGAACTGGACCACCTGGGGGCCTGGGAGATCGACTCCAAGCTGGAACAGGCCATGGACGCGCTGCGCTGCCCGCCGGCCGATGCTCCCGTCATCGTGCTGTCCGGGGGCGAGCGCCGCCGGGTCGCCCTGTGCCGGCTGCTGCTGGAGGAGCCCGACCTGCTGCTGCTGGACGAGCCGACCAACCACCTCGACGCGGAGAGCGTGCTGTGGCTGGAGCAGTACCTGGCCAAGTACGCCGGCACCGTGATAGCTATCACCCACGACCGGTACTTTCTCGATCACGTGGCCCAGTGGATCGCCGAGGTCGACCGCGGCCGGGTCCACGGCTACCAGGGCAACTACTCGACCTACCTGGAGAAGAAGGCGGCCAGGATCACGGTCGAGGGTCGCAAGGACGCCAAGCTCCGCAAGCGGCTGGCCGACGAGCTGGACTGGGTGCGCTCCAACGCCAAGGCCCGCCAGACGAAGTCCCGGGCCCGCCTGGAACGCTACGAGGAGATGGCCACCGAGGCCGAGCAGACCCGCAAGCTGGACTTCGAAGAGATCCAGATCCCGCCGGGGCCGCGACTGGGCAACCTGGTGCTGGAGACCAGCGGCCTGGTCAAGGGGTTCGACGGCCGGACGCTGATTCGGGACCTGTCGTTCTCCCTGCCGAAGAACGGCATCGTCGGCATCATCGGACCCAACGGGGTCGGCAAGACCACGTTGTTCAAGACGCTGGTCGGGATGGAACAACCCGACGCCGGCCAGGTCCGGGTCGGCGAGACCGTCAAGGTGTCCTACGTCGACCAGGACCGGGCCGGACTCGACCCGAAGAAGAGCGTCTGGGAGGTCGTCTCCGACGGACTCGACCACCTGATGGTCGGCAAGGTCGAGATGCCCTCCCGGGCCTACGTCGCCGCGTTCGGCTTCAAGGGACCCGACCAGCAGAAGCCGTCCGGGGTGCTCTCCGGCGGCGAGCGCAATCGCCTCAACCTGGCGCTTACCCTCAAGATGGGCGGCAACCTGCTGCTGCTGGACGAGCCGACCAACGACCTGGACGTGGAGACGCTCTCCAGCCTGGAACACGCGTTGCTGGACTTCCCCGGCTGTGCCGTGGTCATCTCCCACGACCGGATGTTCCTGGACCGGGTGGCCACGCACATCCTCGCTTGGGAGGGCGACGGAGGGGACCCGGCGAGCTGGTTCTGGTTCGAGGGCAACTTCGAGGCGTACGAGCGCAACAAGATCGATCGTCTCGGGGCCGAGGCCGCCCGCCCGCATCGGGTGACCTACCGCAAACTGACCCGCGATTAGTGGTCGTGCGGCATATTCAGGGGCTGCCGAAAACCGCTTGAGCGGGTAGCGTCCTAGTTCGGGTCCACCATTTCACTGGCGCAGGCTTCGTGGGTCGTTGGTGAGATGGTTTCGGACTTGGCATGGTGAGCGCACGGGGAGCAGGGAGCACAGGCGATGCCAAGGTGGCCCTGGCGTGCTGGGCAGACCGACACGCCGGTTACGCGGTTGCCGCTGGGTGAGTCGATTGCATCCACCGATTTGGCCGATGAAGTCGGGCAGGTGGGATGCGTCTCGCTTGCCCGTTTGAACGAAATGTTAGAGCGTCTCGATATTCGCTATCTCACGGATGGCGATGGCAGTCTTCTGGCGTTGTGGGAACGGCACGCGGTGCTGTTCGCTCTTGAGGGACCGTCCGATGAAATTCTCGTGATGCGGGTGCGACCGCATGCGACGGTTCCTCCGGATTGGGCGGATCGGGCCTACCGCGTCGTGAACGAGTGGAATCACACGCGGCGCTTCTACAAGGCATATATCGGCGATCCGACCGACCGTGGCCAGCTGCCGATCTACGCGGAGATTCAGGTGCCGCTCCTCGCCGGAGCCCATGACGCGCTGCTGCTGGAACTGCTCGACTGCGCAGCGGCCGTGGCGATGGGGTTCGTCGACTGGCTGCACGACGAGGGCGGCCTGCTATAGCCGTCCGGACCGGTCACCGGGGGAGATCCGGTGTTGTCGTGGCGTCCAGCCAGAGGTCGAGAATCGGCGTGAGGTCCTGCCCGACGTAGGCGTTGAGCCACCGCGTGAATTCCGCGCGATTCGTTGTGCCGTACCGGTGGTGCTGCACCCAGTCGTGCAGGATCGCGAAGAACTGTGGGTCGCCGACCCGCAGGCGCAGTGCGTGCAGCATGAGTGCCGGCCCGACATAGACGTTACCGCTGGCGAACCGCGTGGGATCGTAGTTTCCCGGTGGGCCGGCCAGGACCCGCGCATCCCGGTCGGCGTCGTGCCAGGAATCGATGAGATCGCTTTGCGGACGTTCCAGAAAATCGACGGAGTAGAGCATATCGGCGTAGGTGGCGAAGCCCTCATTGAGCCAGAGATCGCGCCATGTGCTGGGGGTGATCGAATCACCGAACCACTGGTGGGCGAGTTCGTGTGCCAGCACGACGCCGCCAAGGTCTCCGGGGATCGCACCCATTGAGATCATGGTCTGCGTTTCCATGGCGGACGTCACGTCGTTCGGGACGATGACCACGCCGCCGCTGTCGAAGGGATACGGCCCGAACCGGTGCTCCAGCCACTCGATGATGACGGGCGTCCGGCGCAGCACCGGCAGCATCTGGTCGGTCTGCTCCTTGCGGATCCAGTACGTCAGCGGTAGCCCGTGCGGGCCGGTGTCGTCGAACCGCTCGAACCGGTCGACGGCGAAGGCCAGCAGATAGGTGGCCGACGGCTGGGCGCCGTGCCAGTGGAAGGTGGTGGACCCGTCGTCCAGGACCGTCGTCGCCGTCAGTAGCCCGCTGGAGACGCCAGACCAACCGGCGGGTGCGGTGATCGTCACGTCGAACAGGGCCTTGTCCGAGGGCTGGTCGTTGCACGGGAACCAGGTGAAGGCGCCGTAGGGCTCCTGAACGGCGGCGATCGAGTCGTTCTCGGCAATCATGGCTCCGAGCCCGACGACATCCTTGCGGGTTCCCGGGAAGGAGGCCTCGCGCGGTGTTCCGGAGTACGTGATGAGCGCGGTCACCACGGACGACGCGCCAAGGGGACCTTCCGCGGGCAGGAACAGGTCGTCGCCGGTGCGGACCGCGTCGACGGGCCGCCCGTCCAGGGTCGTGGTGTGCACGGCCAGCGCCGCGGCGAAGTCGAGCCCGATGCCATCGACGGGGCGGACGATCCGGATCTTCAGGGTCGCCGTCCCCACCAGCCGGTGCTGTGCCGGTGTCCAGGACAGGGCGAGTTTATAATGCTGTACGTCGATGGACGGGTTGCCGAGTCCCGGGTACACCGGATCGGCGACGGGCTGGGACGAGCCGTCCGTCGGGGGGAGCGGGCCCATGGGGTGCTGTGTCGGCAGCGGCCAGGGCAGGGCGGTCGTCTGGGGACGATCCGCGGTCCGCGACCGGACCACGGCGATGGTGATGACGCCGACCATCGCGACCATCGCGACCGCCAGGACGGCGGCCGTCAGAATGATCGGGACCCGGTAACCGTATGCTCGCCTTGCCACAGCAGCAACCTACTCGATCGACCCAACGACGCTGACGAACGGACAACAGTGCCACCGATGCCCGACCCAGACCCAGCCGGTGCCGGCGCGCGCCTTCCCGGCCACACGGAGCCGGCCAGCATCCGGAACTTCTGCATCATCGCCCACATCGACCACGGGAAGTCGACCCTGGCCGACCGGATGTTGCAGCTCACCGAGGTCGTTGACGCGAGGAAGATGCGCGCCCAGTACCTCGATCGGATGGACATCGAGCGGGAACGTGGCATCACGATCAAGAGCCAGGCCGTTCGGATGCCCTGGCGGGTCCGGGCCGGCGAGCGGGCCGGAACGAGCGTCGTGCTCAACATGATCGATACGCCCGGGCACGTGGACTTCACCTATGAGGTGTCGCGATCGCTGGCCGCGTGCGAGGGCGCGGTGCTGCTGGTCGACGCCGCCCAGGGGATCGAGGCGCAGACCCTGGCCAACCTCTACCTGGCGATGGAAAACGACCTGACGATCATCCCGGTGCTCAACAAGATCGACCTTCCGGCCGCGCAGCCGGAGAAGTACGCCGACGAGGTCGCCCGGCTGATCGGCTGCGACCCCGCCGACTGCCTCCGGGTCTCGGGCAAGACCGGCGACGGCGTCGCCCACCTGCTCGATGAGATCGTTCGGCAGGTGCAGCCCCCGGTCGGGCAGGTCGACGACCCGGTGCGTGCCATGATCTTTGACTCGGTCTACGACATCTACCGGGGTGTCGTGACCTACATCCGGGTGATCGACGGGAGGATCTCCGCCCGCGACCGCATCAAGATGATGTCCACCGGGGCCGTGCACGAACTGCTGGAACTCGGGGTCATCTCCCCGGAGCCGGTCAAGTCCGGGGCGATCGGTGTCGGCGAGGTCGGCTACCTGATCACCGGGGTCAAGGACGTGCGGCAGTCCCGGGTCGGGGACACGGTGACCATCGCGGCTCGCCCGGCCGCAACGGCCCTCGGCGGGTACTCCGATCCCCGGCCGATGGTCTACTCCGGGCTGTATCCAATCGATGGATCCGAATATCCCGCCCTGCGGGACGCCCTCGACCGGCTCAAGCTCAACGACGCCGCCCTGTCCTATGAGCCGGAAACCTCCGCGGCCCTGGGCTTCGGCTTTCGCTGCGGATTCCTCGGGCTGCTCCACCTGGAGATCATCCGGGAGCGCCTCGAACGCGAGTTCGGGCTCGACCTCATCTCGACGGCGCCAAACGTCGTCTACCGCGTGATCATGGAGGACGCCGAGGAGATCCAGGTCACCAACCCCAGCGAGTATCCGACCGGCAAGATCGCCCGGGTGTTCGAGCCGACGGTGCGGGCCACCGTGCTGACCCCCAACGACTACGTCGGGGCGGTGATGGAGCTGTGCCAGGGGCGGCGGGGCCAGCTGCTCGGGATGGACTACCTCTCCACCGACCGGGTCGAGCTGCGCTACACCCTGCCCCTCGGCGAGATCATTTACGACTTCTTCGACCAGTTGAAGAGCCGGACGAAGGGCTATGCGTCGCTGGACTACGAGTCGTCCGGCGAGCAGGAATCCGACCTGGTCAAGGTGGACATCCTGCTGCACGGCGAGCCGGTGGACGCGTTCAGCTCCATCGTGCACAAGGAGAAGGCGTACGCCTACGGCGTCACGATCGCGGCGAAACTGCGCAAGCTCATTCCCCGGCAGCAGTTCGAGGTGCCCATCCAGGCGGCGATCGGTAGCCGGATCATTGCCAGGGAGACGATCCGCGCCATGCGCAAGGACGTGCTCGCCAAGTGCTACGGCGGTGACATCACCCGCAAGCGCAAGCTGCTGGAGCGGCAGAAAGAGGGCAAGCGGCGAATGAAGATGGTCGGCCGGGTGGAGGTGCCCCAGGAGGCCTTCATCGCGGCGCTCTCCACCTCCACCACCGTCGACCAGGGGCCGAAGCGTCGGTCCGGGTGACGGCTCAGGAGGGGATGACGTCGGCCAGGACGTGCTTGCCGCCGGCCCGTGCCCCGGTTTCCGCCCTGCGCCAGTTGCCCTTGCGCGCGGTCCATTCCTGATCATCGAACCGCACCCGGGTGACGCCGTGACCGTGGGCGTGGGACACCAGCCAGTGGGCGTACTGCCAGCCGGACCGGACGTTGGCGACCGGCACCACCACACCGAGCGGATCGGTCGCCTGGTCGGTCGCGACATCACCCCAGTCCAGGCGGAGATCCGCCGTGACGCTGGCGGTCGCCATGGAACCCCGGGGATCCTGCGCGGCCGGCAGGGTGCAGGCCACCGCGCCGGAGGCGTCCCCGGCCAGCGCGGACACGAGCACCTCCGCGGTCGGGGCCCACTTCTCGTACAGCTCGGGGTGGGCGCTGCGCTGCACGGCCTGGGCCGCGTCGGTCACCCGCATCGTCTGCCAGTCCGAGACCCTCAGCAGCGCGGTGTAGAACGCCGCCGCGGCGTACCGGGGATCGCCGACCTGCTCCGACGTGCCCCATCCCTGGCTCGGGCGTTGCTGGAACAGCCCGATCGAATCGCGGTCGCCCCCGGAGAGGTTGTCGAGCTTCGACTCCTGGAGCGCCGTGGCCAGGGCGACGACCATCGCTCTGCGGGGCAGGCCCCGGCGCAGGCCGACGGCGGCGATGGTGGCCGCGTTCGCCATCCGGCTGGGCACGAGGGTCACCTCGTCGGTCGGAGGCGAGGGACCCTCGGCCGTGCTGCTGTCGACGACGCAGGAGGGCAAACCGGGGATCGCCAGGGAGAAGGTGTCGTCCACCAGCCGCCAGATCGCGAACAGGCCCGCCCCGACGAGCACGATGGTGGCGGTGAACGCTGCAAACGCTGTTCTGGTACGCACGCTCCCCCCTCTGGTATCGGCCGCGCCCGCATGGCTCACCGCATCGGTGCGCGGGTATTCGTCTGGTCAAGGGCCGCTGCGGCAGACTTGGCCACATGCACATGGTCCTCCCGGATGTCGCGCTCGCCGCAGTGGGTGCCCGGGGGTTCGGGGTCTACGTGCATGTGCCGTTCTGCGCCCGCCGTTGTGGATACTGCGACTTCAATACCTACACCCCCGCCGAATCCGGTCTCCGGGGAGGATACATCGACGCGCTGCTCGGCGAGGCTCAGCGGGCGGCGCTGGTCCTCGGCGGGGCCGGGCCGCCCCTGGTCGAGACGGTGTTCTTCGGCGGGGGCACCCCGACGCTACTCCCTGCGGCCGACCTCGGTCGGGTGCTGGAGCGGCTGGACCGGCTATGGGGACTGGCGTCGGACGCCGAGGTGACGACCGAGGCGAACCCGGAGTCGGTCAGCCCGGCCACCCTGCGGGCGCTGCGGGCCGCCGGGTTCACCCGGCTGTCGGTGGGGATGCAGTCGGTGGCCCCGCACGTGCTCGCGCTGCTCGACCGCCGGCATGAGCCCGGCCAGGCCCTCGCGGCGGTCGAGGCGGCGCGGGCGGCGGGGTTCGACCACGTGAACCTCGACCTGATCTACGGGACGCCGGGAGAGACCCCGGAGGATTTCGCGGGCTCGCTCGCGGCGGCCGTCAATGCCGGTGTCGACCACGTCAGCGCGTACGCATTGATCATCGAGGAGGGCACCCCGCTGGCCGCACGGATGGCGCGGGGCGAGGTGCCGTATCCGGACGACGACGTTGCCGCCGACCGGTACCTCGCCGCCGAGGAGGCCCTGAGCGCGGCCGGGTTCTCCTGGTACGAGGTCTCCAACTGGGCCAGGGGCGTCAGCGGACGGTGCCGGCACAATCTCGGGTACTGGCGGGGAGCCGACTGGTGGGGTTTTGGCGCGGGGGCGCACAGCCACCTCGGCGGTGTCCGGTGGTGGAACGTCGCTCGTCCGGGTGACTACCGCGACCGGCTCGCGCGGGGGCTGCCGGTGGTGGCGGGCAGCGAGACGCTGACGGAGGCCGATCGGCAGGTGGAGACGGTGCTGCTCGGGGTCCGGCTGGCCGAGGGACTGCCGGCCGGGGCACTGCGGGGTCCCGCGGCGGCCGAGGCCGAGGCTGCGGTCGCGGAGGGGCTGCTGGACGCCGGAGCCTGGCGGGTCGGGCGGGCGGTGCTGACCGTTCGTGGCCGGCTGCTGGCCGACGCGGTGGTTCGTCGCCTGCTGCCGTGACGCGGTGCCGACGGTTTCCGGGGCCGGCACCGCGCCGCCAGTGGCTACTTGATGAAGCTGGGCGAGAGCGGGTACTTGTACAGGCGTCCCTCGGTGGCTTGGATGCCAGCGATGACGCCGACCACGATCTGGAAGATGACGATGATGATGCTCGGGATGAAGGCCAGGCACATCGCCGGGAAGAAGATGACGAAGGCGAGCAGTGACCACAGCGCTTGAAAATTCAGGGCGGCGATCGCGTGTGCCCGGATGGTGGGAGACTGCTGCCCCTTGGCCAGGTAGGCGATCAGGGGAGCGACGAAGCCGAAGAAGCCGGCGCTGACGAGCGCTCCCGCCGCACCACCGAAGTGGGCGATAAGGGCGAACGTCTTCTCGTCATTGTTGGCGTAGCCCGGGCTGGGCATCCCGCCCATGGGGGGAGGTGGTTCAGTCATATGGTCACGCTAGGGCCGATGTGCAGGTGGCGCCAGAGGGATCGAGGTTCTGGTTACCGATCATCACCGTCGGTGAACCGAGGTTAAGGGACAGACGGAGCATAAAGGCGAAAACAGTGCAAATCAGGCTTCCGGCTGATCGCTTCTTGGCGTTCGGGGACGTAGACTGGCACTCACTTTGGCTGAGTGCCAACCCGGCGGTGTGCCGGCATCGCTGGCCATGGTGGGCGGCAGGGAGGTTCCATGGCCCTCGATGAGCGCAAGCTCGACGTGCTGCGGGCGATCGTTGAGGACTATGTCGCCACCAGGGAACCCGTTGGCAGCAAGGTTCTCGTCGAGCGACACAACCTCAGGGTCTCTCCCGCGACGGTCCGCAACGACATGGCGGTGCTGGAGGACGAGGGATACATCCGCCAGCCCCACACCAGCGCCGGCCGGGTGCCCACCGACCGGGGCTACCGCCTGTTCGTGGACAAGCTCTCCCGCATCAAGCCGCTGTCGCCGGCCGAACGACGCGCGATCGAACGGTTCCTGCTCGGGGCCGTCGACCTCGACGATGTGGTCCGTCGGTCGGTGCGGCTGCTGGCCCAGCTGACCCGGCAGGTCGCCGTGGTGCAGTACCCGAGCCTGGCCAGGTCCTCCGTGCGGCACCTCGAACTGGTGCCGATGTCGACGACCCGGCTGATGCTTGTGATGATCGCGGATACCGGGCGGGTCGAGCAGCGCCTGGTCGATCTGCCGGGCTCCATCACCCCCGACGACGTGGTGGAGCTGCGTCAGCTGATCAATCAGCAGCTGGTCGGCAAGCGGCTCATCGACGCTCCCCTTCTGGTCCAGACGCTGAACGAGGAGATCACCCCGGCGTTGCGCAGCCCGATGCACGCGCTGTCCTCGGTGCTGCTGGAGACCCTGGTGGAGCACGGGGAGGAGCGGATCGCCCTGGCCGGTACCGCCAACCTCACCAGATGCGGCATCCTGGAC
The DNA here is from genome assembly GCA_013041765.1 of Dactylosporangium sp. Lineage (GTDB taxonomy): Bacteria > Actinomycetota > Actinomycetes > Mycobacteriales > Micromonosporaceae > JABDRL01. Next base: position 16,926 of record JABDRL010000402.1, read on the forward strand.
TTTCAGGGCTCGCTCCGCCCGATTCTCGAAGCGTTGGAAGAGGAGGTTATTCTCCTCAAATTGTTTGGCGTGGTCGACCAGACCATGACCCAGGTCCGGATCGGCGATGAAAATGGGATTGAGGATCTGCGGACCACCTCCGTCGTTGCCACCGGTTACGGGCCGGGGAGTACGGTCGTTGGGGGAATGGGCGTGATCGGGCCCACCCGAATGGACTACCCCAGCACCATCGCGACGGTGCGGGCAGTGGCACGCTATGTCGGCGATCTGTTGGCGCAAGCTTGAGACAGTAGAGACCATCGCGGATGACGAGGGATCTCGACCGAGGGAAAACCAGTGGCGAAGGACTATTACGCAATCCTGGGCGTGCGGCCGGACGCATCGCCCGATGATCTGAAGCGTGCCTACCGGAAGCTGGCCCGCCAGTACCATCCCGATGTCAACCCCGACCCGGTGGCGCAGGAGAAGTTCAAGGGCATCAACACCGCCTACGAGGTGCTGTCGGACCCCAAACGGCGCGAAATCGTCGACCTCGGAGGAGACCCGCTGGCCCCCAACGGGGGAGTGCCCGGCGGCGGGGCCGGCCCGTTCGTCGGGTTCCAGGACATCATGGACGCCTTCTTCGGCGGCACGACCTCCCGGGGTCCGCGGCAACGGACGCGACCGGGGTCGGACGCCATCCTGCGGCTCGACCTCGACCTGGACGAGACCGCGTTCGGCGTCGAGGCACCGATCACCGTGGAGACGGCCGTGCTGTGCACCGTCTGCACCGGGGCGGGCACGGCCGCCGGCACCCACCCGGCATCCTGCGACGTCTGCGGCGGGCGCGGCGAGGTGCAGTCGGTCCAGCGGACCTTCCTCGGCCAGGTCGTCTCCGCCCGGCCCTGCCCCAACTGCCAGGGGTTCGGCACCGTCATCCCGCATCCGTGCCCGACCTGCGGCGGCGACGGCCGCGTCCGCACCAGGCGCTCGCTCACAGTCAAGATCCCGGCGGGCGTCGAGGACGGCATGCGGATCCGGCTGCCCCAGCAGGGCGAGGTCGGACCCGGCGGGGGACCCCCCGGCGATCTCTATGTCGAGATCCACGAGCGGCCCCACGACGTGTACTCCCGGAAGGACGACGACCTCCACTGCCGGGTCAGCGTGCCGATGACGGCCGCGGCGCTCGGGACCCGGCTGACCATCAAGACCCTCGACGGGGAGGAACAGGTCGACGTCCGGGCCGGCACGCAGCCGAACTCCACGATGCGGATCCGGGGCAAGGGCGTGCCGCACCTGCGCGGCACCGGCCGTGGTGACCTGTTCGTGCACCTGGACGTGCGGACGCCGGTCAAGTTGAACGCCGAGTCCGAGCAGCTGCTGCGGGACTTCGCGCGGACCCGGGGCGAGGAGGTCGCGGAGCTGACCAAGCAGGGCGGCTTCTTCTCCCGGATGCGCGACGCCTTCAACGGGCATCCGTGATCGGGTGTCCCACCCGCAGTTCCTCGTCGAGCGGCTGCCCAACGTCGGGCACGTCCGGCTGGACGGACCGGAGGGGCGGCACGCCGCGGCCGTCCAGCGCCTGCGGTGCGGCCAGATCGTGCTGCTGTCGGACGGGATGGGCGCCGTGGCCTCCACGATCGTGGTCGCGGTGTCCCGGGACACCCTCGACCTGGAGATCCGCGAGCACTGGACCGTCACGGCGCCGGATCCCCGGCTGACCGTCGTCCAGGGCCTGGCCAAGGGCGATCGCGGTGAGCTGGCGGTCCAGATGATGACCGAGGCCGGCGTCGACGAGATCGTGCCGTGGGCGGCCTCCCGCTCGGTCGTCCAGTGGCACGGCCAGCGGGGCCGGCGGTCCCTGGACCGCTGGCGGGCGACGGCCCGGGAATCGGCCAAGCAGTCCAGGAGGTCCTGGATACCCCGCGTCCCCGAACCGGTGGCGGCGACCGGCGCCCTGGCCGAGCGCCTGCGCGCGGTCCGGCGCGGGCGCGGGGCCGCGCTGGTTCTGCACGAGGAGGCGGATCAGCCGCTGTCGACCGTGGACCTGCCGTCGGCCGGTGAGATCTGCCTCGTGGTCGGCCCCGAGGGGGGTATCGCCGATCCGGAACTGGAGTCCTTCGCCGCCGCCGGGGCCAGCCCGGTCCGGCTCGGCCAGACCGTGCTGCGGACCTCGACCGCCGGCATCGCGGCGCTCGCGGTGCTCAGCGCCCGACTGGGCCGCTGGTAGCCCGGCGGCTCTCTACTACCATGATGCTGATGACGAGCCCAGACTGCCTGTTCTGCCGGATCGTCCGGGGCGAGATCCCGGCGACGATCGTGCACTCCACCGCGAAAATCATCGCGTTCCGGGACATCGCTCCCAAGGCCCCCGTGCACGTGCTGGTGATTCCCCGCGACCATCACGCGGATGTGGCGGCACTGGCCGAAGCCGATCCGGCACTGGCCGGAGCGCTCCTCGCCGCGGTCGGGGTCGTCGCCGCCGGCGAGGGGATCGATGTCAGTGGATACCGTACGATCTTCAACTCCGGGCCGGACGGTGGCCAGGAAGTGGCCCATGTCCATGCGCACGTCCTCGGCGGGGCCCCGCTCGGGACGGCGATCGTGCCGTAGCCCCGGCGGTCGCCGCCCTCGCCGGCCGGTGGCGGCGACCGGCGTCCGCGAATACCGTCGCGCGGCGTGGTCGGCCGGTGGATAGCATGAGGGCACCATGACGGATACGTTGCCTGCCGCACCGGGCCAGCCGGCGCGAGCCCAGTCCAGGATCACGGTCGACGATCCGCACCTGATGGTGCGACTGCTCGGCACCCGGGACGAGAGTCTCCGGCTGATTGAACGATCGGTCGACAGTGATATCCATGTCCGGGGCAACGAGATCACCATCACCGGCGAGGCGACGGCCAATGCGCTCGTCGAGCGGATTTTCACGGAGCTGCTGGAACTCATCGAGAAGGGCGAGAACCTGACCGAAGACACTGTGCGGCGGACTGTCGACATGCTCACCACCGGCACGCCGGAGCGGCCGGCCGAGGTCCTGACGCTCAACATCCTCTCCCGCCGGGGACGCACCATCCGGCCGAAGACCCTCGGACAGAAGCGATACGTCGACGCCATCGACGCACACACGATCGTGTTCGGCGTCGGCCCGGCGGGTACCGGCAAGACCTACCTCGCGATGGCCAAGGCCGTTCAGGCCCTCCAGGCCAAGCAGGTGAATCGGATCATCCTGACCCGACCGGCCGTCGAGGCGGGCGAGCGGCTGGGCTTCCTGCCCGGCACGCTGTACGACAAGATCGACCCCTATCTGCGCCCGCTGTACGACGCGCTGCACGACATGATCGATCCGGAGTCCATCCCAAAGCTGATCTCGGCGGGCACCATCGAGGTCGCGCCGCTGGCGTACATGCGGGGCCGGACCCTCAACGACGCCTTCATCCTGCTGGATGAGGCGCAGAACACCACGCCGGAGCAGATGAAGATGTTCCTGACCCGGCTGGGATTCGGCTCCAAGATTGTGGTCACCGGCGACATCACCCAGGTGGACCTGCCCGGGGGCACCCGCAGCGGACTCAAGATCGTGCGGGATATCCTGGGCCAGGTCGAGGATGTGCATTTCACCCAGCTCGGCAGCGCCGATGTCGTGCGACATCGGCTGGTCACCGATATCGTCGACGCCTATGAACGGTGGGACGCGGGACAACAACCCGCACCGCAGGTTCCTGCGGTGAGCCATAATGCTGCCGGTGGCCCCAGTGGCATCCAACGGGGAGGCAGAGCGGGCCGCCGCAGGTAGCAGCCTCAGGGAGCAGCATGTCCATCGAAATCGCCAATGAGTCGGGCATGCCTGTCGACTCCGACACGCTCTTCTCCGTCGCCAGACACGCACTCGACGAGATGGGCGTCAACCCGCTCGCCGAGCTGTCGATCCTGCTTGTCGACGCCGACTACATGGCAGAACTCAACCATCGCTGGATGGACGGCAACGGCCCGACCGATGTGCTGTCCTTTCCCATGGACGAGAGCAGCGTCGACCATGGCCCGGGGGAGAGCATCGGCGGGGGGCCGTCGTTGCTCGGCGACATCGTCCTCTGCCCGGAGATCGCGGTGAAGCAGGCCGTCGCCGCCGGGCATCCGGAATCCGCGGAGCTGGCGCTGCTCACCGTGCATGGCACCCTGCACCTGCTCGGGTACGACCATGCCGAGCCGGAGGAGGAACGGGAGATGTTCGCCCTGCAAACCCGGCTGCTGGACAGCTGGCAGGCCGCGAGCCAAGCGGGCTGACGCGGGGACGGAGCGGACAGTGGGGTCAGGCCTGATGGCAACCATCGGACCGGGGGCCGTTGCGCTGGTCGTACTGGCCGGCGTGTTTTCCATGATCGAATCCGCGATCGGCGCGACCTCGCAGGCCCGGGCCGCCGATCTGGCTCGGGGCGGGGTCCGGGGCGCGCGGGCGCTGTGCGCGGTCGCGGTCGACGCCCCTCGCTACGTCAGCCTGCTGATGCTGCTCCGGCTGGCGTGCGAGATGGTCGCGACGACGCTGGTGGCCCTCGCCGCGATCGACGCCTTCGGCGTGGGCTGGCTCGCGGCGCTGCTGACCGCCGGATCGATGACCGTGGTGAGCTTCGTTGCCGTGGGCGTCGCGCCCCGGACGCTGGGACGCCAGCACGCGTACACCGTCGGCCGGCTGACGGCGCCCATGCTGCGCTGGCTGGGACGGGCGCTGGCGCCCCTGTCCGGGGTGCTCATTCTGATCGGCAACGCGGTGACCCCGGGCAAGGGCTTCAAGGACGGCCCGTTCGCGACCACCGTCGAGCTGCGGGAGCTCGTGGATCTCGCAGAGCAGCACGGGGTCGTCGAGCACGGCGAGCGCGAGATGATCAACTCCGTGTTCTCGCTGGGCAGCACCATTACCCGGGAGGTCATGGTGCCCCGTACCGAAATGGTGTGGATCGAGACGCACAAGACCCTGCGTCAGGCCATGGTCCTGGCCCTGCGCAGCGGTTTCTCCCGGATCCCGGTCATCGGCGACAGCGTCGATGACGTGCTGGGCATCGTCTACCTCAAGGACCTGGCGAAACGGACGACCGGAGGAGCGAAGGACGCCGTGGACGCCCCGGTCGCCAGCGTGATGCGCCAGGCCGCGTACGTCCCCGAGTCCAAGCCCATCGACGATCTGCTGCGGGAGATGCAGGCCGCCCGGACCCACATGGCGATTGTGATCGATGAATACGGGGGGACCGCCGGCCTCATCACCATTGAGGACATCCTGGAGGAG
>JABDRL010000405.1 GCA_013041765.1 Dactylosporangium sp.
GTTCCGGCCCCGGACCGCGGCGCTGGTGGTGCGGGCGGCGCGGGCGGTGGCCGGTCGAACGCGGTGAGCCGGGGGCCGGTCCGGACGCGGGCGGCGGTGGTGGCGGGCACGTGAACGACACGTCGAGCGGCGTGTCCGCGTCTGCATAGAATATCGATCGTCCCCGCCGGTGAGGATCCCGTAGTCGTCAGCGCCCGCCGAGCGGACTACCAGACTTCCGAAGCGCTCGTGCGTGGAGGCGGACTGCTTCTGGGCCTGACCACGATGGCGCTGGCGGACGGTGGCACCAGTTCGGAAACACGTCGCCCGTTCGCGCTATGTCGACGTCGATGCCGTGGTGGCTACGTAGATCGTACTGGTGGCCTCGCCGCCCCGAACCGGGTTGGGGAACGTGACAATGTGGGCTCGCGGCTCCACGAATACCTGCCCGAGCGTGGCGACGAATGCCTCGTCTGGCGAATCGTTGGACCACAGCGCGAACACTCCGCCGGGGTGCAGGTGGCCGCTGAGGCTGCGCAGGCCGTCGGGCGTGTAGAACCCGGCGTGGCTGGGATGCAGGACATGCCGCGGTGAGTGATCGATGTCGACGAGGATGGCGTGCACCCGGCGTCCCGGCTCCCGCGGATCGAACCCGGCGGAGCCCTGGGCCATCGCGAAGAAGTCACCGTGCACCAGCCGGCTTCGCGGGTCCGCGGTCACCTGCGCGGCGAACGGGAGCAGCGCGCGCCGGTGCCACCCGATCACCTCATCGAGCGCTTCGACCACCGTCATGGTGCGCACCCGGGGATCGGCCAGGACGGCTCGGGCGGTGTAGCCGAGCCCGAGACCACCGACCGCCACGTCAACGTCGGTGCCTGGCAGCGCGGCCAGGCCCAGGTGTGCCAGCTCGGTCTCGGACACCGTGAACAGACTCGACATGAGGTAGTCGTCGTCGAGTTTGACCTCGTAGACGTCCGCCTTCAGGGCCGGGTCCAGCCGCCTCCGGAGACTGATCGCCCCCATGGGTGTCTCGCGCCAGTCCAGTTCCTCAAACCGCAGGCTCACCCCAGGCATCCCCTTCCGGTCCTTGCCGTATTGCTCCGCGCAGCCAACTACCGGCAAGTCGCCGCTGGCCCCGCCATCAGATGGTCCGGGGTGCTGCTCACCGAGTCCTCATGCCAGCTCAGAAGCGTCCAAACGCGGGTGCTCGGGGCGACCCCGCGGGAGCCGTCCGGAGCCGCGCCGGGCGGCTCCGGACAAGAACACTATCCTAATGCTCGAGGAGAACCGCCTGCCCGCTCCGCAACTGCGGCCGGATGAAACGCCGCCCCCGCTCGGCACGGCGCGGCCGAAGCGCCCGACCAGCGATACCGAGTGTTGAAGCGTCGACGCCTGCTGTGACCCGTCTCAAACTGTTCGATCATGGTAAATCCATGCTCATGGTTCGGTCAGCCCCCCGCAGTGAACTTCATCGACGCCAGGCCACGAGCGAGCGACCGTCCCGCACCCGTGCGGCGGGGGCGTGCCGCGCCGAGATTGGATGACAGCTGGTGACCTCGACCGACTCCACCGCCCACCGTGCCTCTGGTACCACGGCCCACCGCCGCTCCGGCTCGACGACCGGCCCCGGTTTCCACGGCTGGCGGATCGTCGGCTATGCCAGCCTGGTACTGGCGATGACCGCGCCCGGACAGACGGTCGGGGTGACCGCGTTCGTCGACCCGCTGATCCGCGACCTGGAGCTGTCTCGGTCGGCGGTGTCCACCGCCTACCTGATCGGCACGCTGACCGGGGCGGCGCTTCTGCCCGTCGTGGGGCGGTTGCTCGACCGCCACGGCGCTCGCCGGTGCATCGTGGCGATCGGCGTCGTGTTCGGCACGGTGCTGGCCAGCCTGTCGCTGGTGTCGAGCATCGTCGGATTGACCGCTGGGTTCGTCGGTATCCGGCTGGCCGGGCAGGGTGCGCTGGGTCTGGCCGCGACCACCGTGGCGGCGAGCTGGTTCCATCGCCGCCGAGGGTTCGCTCTCGGTCTGGTTGCCGCGCTGGGTACCGCTGGGATTTCCCTGTCCCCACTGGTGCTGGAGCGCCTCATCGCCGGCCTCGGGTGGCGCACGGCATGGTTGGTGGAAGGGGTAGCGGTGTGGGCGGTGGTCATTCCCGTTGCCCTCTTCGGTATTCGCGACCGTCCCGCCGACCTCGGTCAGCACGTCGACGGTGACCCGGCGACGAGTCAGCGGTCCTCGGCCACCGGTTCCGGCGCCACCCGGGCGCAGGCGCTGCGTACCCCGTACTTCTGGGTACTGACCGCGGCGACGGCCGCTGTCGGGCTGCTGGCCACCGCGGTCGGTTTCCACCAGATCAGTCTGCTCGCCGAGCGGGGGCTCAGCCCGACCGCCGCGGCGGCGAACTTCCTGCCCCAGACGGCGGCCGGCGTCGCTGCCACGCTGGCCGCCGGTGTCGTCGTGGACCGCTGGCAGCCCCGGACGCTGATCGTGGCGAGCATGGCCGGGCTGGCCTGCGGGCTGGTCTGGGCGACCGTCGTGACGCCTGGCTGGTCGGCCATCGGTTTCGGGATCGCTTTCGGCGCGGCCGGCGGGGCGGTGCGCACCGTCGAGGCCGCCGCCACCCCACGGCTGTTCGGAACCAGCCATCTGGGGGCCATCCGCGGCACCATCAACGCCGTCACCGTCGCCTCCACCGCGTTCGGACCCGTCGCGTTCGCGCTGATCCATCAGGCCAGCGGCGGCTACCGGGCTGCGCTCCTGGCCGGCGCCGCCGTGCCGGTCGGCGTCATCGTCGCCGCCGCCGTCGTCTCGCACCCGGTTCGGAGGTGAGGTCCCCTCCAGTTTCGTGGAGGGGTAGTCACCTGGCTCCGGTTGGCGTCAGCGGTGGCGTTGGCCGAGTCTGTCTGATCGGTCTGTGTCTGTAGAACTCTTTCACCTCCTCCTTCAAACCGGGTTATCCCGGCGCTTTCCGAACGTCGAGGGGCACGGCTTGCGGGGAGGGAGCATCAATGACTACCTTGAGTAATTGTTATGTTACCTATTGCAGGTTGCCATTGTCTGACGCCTTTCTGGACGTGGCCCGGCAGAGGGGGGAGTCATGCGCCTTTCTCGAAAACCACCCAGAAGGGTGATGGCGATTATCTGTGCTGGCGTGGGCAGCTTTGGGCTGCTGCTGGCGTCCCCGGTCATCATGGCGCGGCTGTACTGGTGGCTATCTGAGCCGCTGGTCGGCCGAATGAGCGATATCGGCCAATCGTATGGCGGATTATCGGCCATCCTCTCGGCGGGGGCGATGATCGGCGTTATCGCGGCTTTGCTGATGCAGATCCGGCAAATCAGAATCGGGCAAGCCCAGGGTATGAGAATGCTCCAGATCGAACTTATGTCGATGTTGTTGCGTGATCCGAATCTACGGCCCGTATCACCGTCGTATCGTTTGCCGGATCCCAGCCGGCGCCAACGTGACATATTCTCGAACCTGATATTCAAATACCTTGAGTTGGGTTATGAGACGGGATACTTCCCTCGTGACTCGATCCGCCTGGAGTTCAGCCAGCAGTTCGAGGTTGACGATATCAGGAGATTCTGGGCGAATATTCGTGAAGCATATGCCGGTGGTGTCTGCAACGAAGCCCAGCGCCGCTTCGTGGAGCTGGTGAACACAGCCTATGAAGAGGTGGCCATGACGAAGGCCCCGCCGGCGGTTTCGCCGGAAGGGCCTTCGTCACGAATTCGGGATGAGGCCTGGGGACCGTCATGGCGAAGCGTATCAAGTATGCGATTAGCATTCACGGGCGTTGTAGCCGCCGCCGGAATTCTCGCGGCCGTGCGCTCGCGAAAGCGAAGTCGAACGATGGGACGAGCTACAAGCCAGCACGACTCAGGTTCCGCACGAACGATGCCCAAGCGGACGCGGTGAATGCCAGCGAACTGTGGGGATTCTTGCTGTCCCGAAGGCGAACAGTATCCGGCTCGGCAAAGGATGCTTCGACACAGTTGACGGATTCGCACCGGCTCGACCGAAACCATCCCGTTGATGCGAGTTTGTCCGCATCTGTGGTCGGATCAAGTAACGCGATCTGAGTAATCATCAAGCTCCTTGTCATCTGCGTCATGCGGCTTGCGCGGTGAAATATACTTGATGCGGCTTACGCGGTGAAACATGCGGAATGCAACATTCCATCACGTTCGGCACCCAAAACCACACTCACCGTAACCACATAGCGCACAAAACATCCCAAAATATATTAGCAAATAATACGAACGGATGAATTTAGCGGGCACTGCGGGCCGTTGCAATAGGCCTAACGCCCCCCCTCGCGCGAGGGAACCGGACCCATCTCACGCAACGTGCAGACCGTGGCGTCGGGCACGGTCGAGGTGGAAGCATCGATCGGGGAGATCTCCCGAAACACCGCCTACGGCACCCAGACCGCTGCCGACGCGGTTGACGCCGCGCGCTCGGCCAATGCCGTCATGCGGGCGTTGAGCGGCTCGTCAGACCAGATCGGCAACGTCGTCCGGGTGATTGACACGATTGCCGGGCAGACCAATCTCCTGGCGCTCAACGCGACCATCGAAGCGGCCGGGGCCGGCGACGCCGGGGACCCGGCTACGCCGAGTTCTGGCCCCTTGCCGGCCAGCACAGGCTTGGGCCGCACCCCGCCCGGGCGCAGAGAACAGCGCACGACCAGCGGGATCGTGACGCAACCGTTAGTCCGACCGGCCAGGGGCGGAGCACGGGTGTCTTACGGTGGGACGTGAACCGGAAACAGTCAGTCCTGGATGACGGGACCGGCCGGGGCAGTCTGGAGGTAACCGCGCGGAGAATCCCAAGTCCTGTCCAGCTTCGACCCCCCGAGGCGCATGAACTTCCTTGAATATCTCCACAGTAATGCTGGTCCCCTGACCGAACAGGCTATCGGCCATATCAGGGTCGTTGGGATCTCCGTCGGGATCGCCTTGGTCTTGGGGTGTGCGCTCGGTGTGGTGGCCCATCGCTCCGCGCTGCTGCGCCCGGCGATTCTCACGGTGTCGTCCACCCTGCTGACGATTCCCTCTCTGGCTCTGTTCGCTCTCGCGATTCCCCTGTTTGGCCTGGGAACACCGCCGACGGTCGTCGCACTCGTCCTGTACGCGCTGCTTCCCATCGTCCGGAACACCGTGGCCGGTCTTGGCTCGGTTGACCGAGCCATGCTGCGCTCCGCGCGCGGGATGGGGATGGGGCCGTGGCGTCGCTTCATCAGGATCGAGCTACCGCTGGCATGGCCGGTGGCACTCACCGGCGTTCGGGTCTCGACACAGATCGTCGTTGGAATCGCCGCGATCGCCGCGCTGGTCAACGGCCCCGGGCTGGGCAACGAAATCTTCCGCGGGCTGCGCTCGCTCGGCAGCCCGTTCGCACTGAACTTCGTCCTCGGCGGCACGCTGGGCATCGTCGTCGTAGCGTTGCTGTTCGACGCCACGTTCGTCCTGCTACGCCGGATCACCACGCCCAGGGGAATTCGATGACCGCGACCACCGCACCGGACCAGCCTGAGGCCGGAGCCTCCGCCGCTCCGACCGCCACCGTGACCGATCCGATGATCCGTTTGGACGCACTCACCAAGCACTACCCTGGCCAGCGGTATCCCGCCGTTGACCGGATCAGCATGGAGATCCCCCGCGGCGAGATCGTCGTACTGGTTGGGCCGTCCGGTTGCGGCAAGACCACAACGATGGAGCTGATCAATCGGCTGATCGAGCCGACCTCCGGTCGGATCTTTCTTGACGGGGAGGACGTCACCCGAGCCGATCCCAATGCGCTGCGCCGCCGGATCGGCTACGTCATCCAGCAGATCGGCCTGTTCCCGCACTTCAAGGTCGCCGACAACATCGCGACCGTGCCGAGGATGCTGGGCTGGAGCCGGCAGCGCGTCAAGGACCGGGTCGACGAGTTACTCGACCTGGTGGGACTGGATCCGGCAACCTACCGGAGCCGATATCCGAAGGAGCTGTCCGGCGGGCAGCAGCAGCGGGTGGGCGTCGCCCGGGCCATGGCCGCCGATCCACCGGTCATGCTCATGGACGAGCCGTTCGGCGCGATCGACCCGATCACCCGGGAACGGTTGCAGAACGAGTTCCTGCGAGTGCAGCAGCAGGTGCAGAAGACCATCGTTTTCGTGACCCACGACGTCGACGAGGCGATCAAAATGGGCGACCGGATCGCCATCCTCGGCGACCAGTCGCACATCGCACAGTTCGACACCCCGGAGAGCATTCTCAGCAACCCGGCGAGCGCCTATGTGGAGGACTTCATCGGGGCGGGGGCTTCGCTGAAACGGCTCAACCTCAGCCGGGTTCGTGACGTGTCCCTGGAGACCGGTTGCCCCACCTCGCGGATCGACGAGGACATCTCCGAGATCCGCCGCCGGCTGATGGAATCGGAGTGGACGGCGGTGCTGCTGCTGGACGCCCAGGGCCGGCCGCAGCGCTGGGTCAACGCCCGGGACCTGTCCCGGCCGACGATCGACCTGGCCAGAACGGGGCTGCCGGCGGTGGCGCTGGTCGAGCCGCACGCGACGCTGTCGGACGCGCTCAACGAGATGCTCACCTCGAACGTCGGCTGCGCGATCGTCACTGACAAGCACGGCGAGTACCGCGGTCTGGTCGATCTGGACACTGTCATGGTGACGGCCCGATCGATGCGGGAGGAGAGCGACGAGTTCTACCGCGTGGCCAAGTTCTCCCCCACGGAAACAGCAGACTGATGGCCATAGATACCACACTCACCCCGCTGGCCGACGATTACCTGGCCAAGACGGCAACCGAACGGCGGCCAGGCGGGCGGCGCGCCCTGCGCTGGCTGGGGATGCCGATGTTCCTCTGCGCCGTGTTCGGGTCGCTGTACGGCTACGTCTCCACGCAGGAACTCGACAGCATCGAGCGGCGGACGCTGACCGCGGACGCGCTCTGGCAGCGGGTGCGCGAGCATCTGGAACTCGCCGCCGTCTCGACGGTCATCGTGATCATTGTGGCCGTGCCGCTCGGCATCATCGCGACCAGGAGAGCCGCACGCTTCGTCACCCCGATCGTGCTCGCGCTCGGCAATCTCGGCCAGGCCATTCCGTCGTTCGGCCTGATCACCCTGATCGTGCTCCTGCTGGGGGTCGGCTTCAAATCGATTGTGATCGGGCTGTTCGCCTACTCGACCCTGCCGATTCTGCGCAACACGATGGTCGGTCTCCAGCAGGTGGACCAGACGCTGGTCAAGGCCGCCCGGGGCATGGGCATGTCCGGGCCGCTGACGCTGTGGCGCATCGAGCTGCCACTGGCCGTTCCGGTGATTCTCGCCGGAGTCCGCACCGCTCTCATCATCAACGTTGGCACCGCGACGCTGGCGACCTTCTTCGGCGTGAAGGCCCTGGGATATGTCGTTTTCCAGGGAATCCAGCTTGACCGGACCCCGGTCCTGGTCACCGGGGCTGTAATGGCCTCCGGACTCGCGTTGTTGGTCGACTACCTCGCCGGAGTGGCGGAGGAACTGCTGACGCCGCGCGGGCTCTGACCCGCGGTCGTTCATGCCTGATGGCAGGTTGTCTCAACGAAAGGTTGTCTCACATGTCCTTCCGAAAAATCATGCTTCTGGCCACATGTTGTGGCCTGGCCATCTCCACCGTCGGTTGCGGGTCGGACTCGGACGACGGCGACGCCTCCGGCCCGCTGGCTGGCACCTCGGTCACCGTAGGTTCCAAGGACTTCGACGAGCAGCTGGTGCTCGGTCAGCTCACGGTGCTGGCGCTCAAGCACGCTGGCGCGAAGGTCACCGATGAGACCAACCTCGGCGGCACCAATGCGGCGCGGGCCGCGCTCACCTCCGGTGACATCGACGTGTACTGGGACTACACCGGCACCGCCTGGATCAGCTTCTTCCACAAGACCGATCCGATCACAGACCGGATGGAACAGTGGCAGGCGGTGCACGACATCGATCTGAAGGACAACGACCTCGTCTGGATGCAGCCGGCGGAGTTCAACAACACCTACGGCCTCGCCTACAGCAAGAAGATCGCCGACGAGCTCGGTAGCCCGAAGACCCTCTCGGATCTCGGGGCGATCGTGCGGGACCGGCCAGACGATGCGACCCTCTGCGTCGAGAACGAGTTCTCCACCCGCGACGACGGCCTGCCGGGCATGGAGAAGACCTACGGCTACGAGGTGCCCGAGGGCGGCGTCACCGTCCTGGACACCGGCATCGTGTACACCTCTGTGGACAAGCACGACCCGTGCAACTTCGGTGAGGTGTTCACCACCGACGGCCGGATCAAGGCGCTCGGCCTCACCGTTCTTGAGGACGACAAGGGCTTCTTCCCGCTGTACAACGCCGCGCCGGTGTTCCGGTCCGAGTACTACGAGGCCAACGAGCAGGAGCTCAAGGCCATCTTCGACCCGATCACCGCGGCTCTGGATCAGGAGACCATGACCGAGTTGAACAAGCAGGTCTCCGTTGACGGCCTCCGGCCGGAGCAGGTGGCCAAGCAGTGGCTGAGTGATCAGGGCTTCCTCGGCTGACCGAGCTGTCCGAACGAGTTCTGGGTCCGGGT
>JABDRL010000409.1 GCA_013041765.1 Dactylosporangium sp.
GGACCCGGGCCTTGTACGCCGCGGTGAACACCCGCGTCCGCGCCTTGGCAGGCACCTCCGGATCCGGAACCCCAGGAATCGAGCCCACAGCAACACGCTCCTCGCTCGCCCTCAACTCAAGGTTTCAGAACACTCCAATGCCTCTCAAGAGCTTGGCACCGAGGGTGCCCCGGCCACCGCGCGGCGGAAATCCCGCCACGCGGTGCGGCCGAGCCGTACCTCGGTCCGGTCGGGGAATGCGACTGTGCAGCCCGTCCGCAGGTCCTCACTGTTGTCGGAGGCCCGGTGCAGTTGCTCCACCCGGACCCAGACCACCCGGTCGCACGGCAGCACCGGCAGAGGCTGCCCGTCGTGGGTCGCGTTGTGGACGACCGCGAGGGTCCAGTCGTCGCTGAGCACCGAGGCGGTGTTCCGGTAGACCGCGCGTTGCAGAACCCACCGGGTGGTATCCCGGATCGACGATCGCGATCAGGCAGGGGCGGCGGTGGCCGCGGAGCGCGAGCCTACGATGCGAGGGAAACTCCGCGCGGGCCCCGGGGAGGCGGCGATGCGTCGATACGCCCGGATCGCGATCCTGGGTGCGGTGGTGGCGACGGTGATCGCCGCCTGTCCAGGGCACGGCCGGTGCGGGCCCGCCTCCGGGTGACGCCCGCGACCCGGCTGCCAGGCGAGGGCTACGTGCTGGCCATCGGCCAGGCCGACGGCCGCCAGCACGTGGCGGTGGACGGGGTGGACGGCGCCGGCACGTACTGCGCGGTGCAGACGGTGCGCCAGCTCGCCGGCACCGGGGCGCGGCTGCCCGGCGCCGCGGTACGGGCCTGGCCGGCGATGCGGTACCGCGGCACCAGGCCCGGGGCTACCCGGAACATCCCGAACGGGCTCCATTGGCGAAATCCTGTTGATCGAGCAGCGGTTCGTTGTGGGGCCGTAGCGGCAAGAGCGCTTCATCCTGCTTCGCACGGATTGCTCGTAAAATGTTCAGTCGGCAGGTCGGCAGGGTAGCTAGGGCAAAGGTGGTTGCACCTTTTGCACTTCGAGGAGCGATGGTGGGGGAGCGCCGCAACGCAAAGGAGGAGGAGGGAACCGTGGCCACCGATGCGATCATGCCCGCCGAGGGGGAACGTCCCTCGCTGGTCCAGCTGGCCGAACTGCTCAGCGGCGGCTCGGGTTCACTGGCCGTGATCCGGTAACCTCCGTACGTGGTAAAGGCCGACGACCCGACGGCTCGGGCGTGGTCACAGTTCGCGGCGTTCATGGGCTGGATGTCCTGCGACGAGTCGGCGGTCCTGCCGCATGCGAACCTCGAAGGCGAGGCCGTCGCCAGGGTCCGCGAGGTGGCCAAGGCCGCGGTCAGCGGCAAGCTGTCCACCCGGCTGCCGGCCGGAGAGAAACGCAACAGGAAACGCATGGCCGACGCGCCACGGGATCTGGCGGCCCTGGTCGTCGCGTTGGTCGTCGCGTTGGAGAAGAGGGGCGACGTGTTCGACCCGTATCGGCTGCTCGACGCGGCGGGTCTGGTGGTCGTCCCGGTCTCGGAATACCCGAGGGACTTGGGCACGGCAGGACGGGCGGAGAACACGCAGCGGTCGTATGGGATGGGCCTGCTGCGCTGGTTTCGGTTTCTGTGGGCGATCGGCTTGGACTGGGACCGGGCCACTCGGGTGGAGGCCCGCGACTTCTGCCGGTGGCTGCAGCCGGCGGACAAGCCGGTTCGGGTGACGGGCAAGGCGTCGCCCGGGCGTGACTACGCCTCGGCGACGTTGGTGCACAGCGAGACGGTGCTCCGGCAGACAGATGTCGACCACGGTGGCATCCGGGTCGTCGTCGGCCTCGGCCGCCCTCGGGAAGCGTTCAAAGCAGTGCCGGTCGTCTATGAGAACGTCTACTCCCAAGCTAGGTTGCAATGTCCGTTTCAACCGGGTCATTTCGCCGACTCGGCGCCGACTCGCCGGCCCGATTGACATGCAGGATGGCGTTGACGATCTCCCGAAGGTCGTGTTGCGGTGGTGGCGAGAACGGCAACCCAGCACGCGCAGACCGCCACTCGGACAACATCGGCTCGATCAACGCCCACCGGGCATCGGACAGATCAGTACGGTACGACCTCCGCGCGCTGTTCACCCCCCAACGCCTAGCGGAACCGAAAGCTCACTTGCGGGATGTCAGCGGACCGTGTCGCACCAAAGAAACGGTACAAATATTTACGTTTTTTGGACGAGAGCTTCTCTCCGGGATTCGGCTCGCCGGCGGACCACCCGGTCGCACCGCCACGAGGTCGCGGGTAGCTCCTTGACCTGGAGTGCGCTCCAGGAGGCAGGATCGATCCGGCGGTCATGCCGGCAGCCGGTGCGACCACCGGGGCCGGTACCGGGACGTCTCTCCACTTTGGACTTTTGGAAGGTGTGCGAGTATGGCAATCGCGACAACGAGAACGCTTGGCCGCAGTGGGATCACGGTCGGCGCGATCGGCATGGGCAGCTGGTCGATCGGCAGCACCACGGCTGCCATGAGGATGGGAGGCCAACCCCTCGGGTGGGGAGACTCTGACGTCCAGCAGAACATCCGGGCCATCCAGCAGGCGGTGGGTCTCGGGATCACCTTCTTCGACACGGCGAACGTGTACGCGGCCGGGCAGTCCGAGCGCGTACTCGGCAAGGCTCTTGCCAAAGTTCGTGACCAGGTCGTGATCGCCACCAAGTGGGGCTGGGTGTTCGACGAGCAGACCGGGGAGATGATCCGGGAGGATCACGGTCCGGGACTGGTCCGCCCCTCGCTGGAGGCCTCGCTGCGACGGCTCGGCACCGACTACGTCGATGTCTACCAGTTCCACGAGAACCTCGCTCCGGCCGACTGCGCCGACGACCTGGTCGCCGAATGCGAGAAGCTCGTCGACGAGGGCCTGATCCGGACCTACGGTTGGAGCACGGATTTCCTGCCCTCCGCCGAGGCCTTCGCCCGGGGCCCCAATTGCTCGGTGATCCAGCACCAGCTGAACGTGTTCACCGACAACCAGCCGATGCTCGACCTCTGCGGGCGGCTCGACCTGGCCAGCATCAACCGAGGTCCGCTGGCAATGGGCCTGCTCAGCGACAAGGTGACCGCGCAGACCCGCTACGACCCCGACACGGTGCGCGGCACCGCCCCGGAATGGCTGACCTGGTTCGCCGACGGCCGCCCCGCCCCCGAGTTCCTGGCCAAACGGGACGCGGTCCGCGACATCCTGACCAGCGATGGCCGTACCACCGTCCAGGGGGCTCTCGGCTACATCCTTGCCCGCAGCGACCGGACCGTTCCGATCCCAGGCTGCCGCACCGTTGCCCAGGTCGAGGAGACTGCGGGCGCCCTTGCCCATGGTCCCCTCACCGGCGCCCAGGTCGCCGAGATCCATCGGATCCTCGGGGCCTGAGCGCATTCTACCGTCCTTGACCCGGCCGGTCGGGCGATGCGCTCGGCGTCACCGCTGGTGGTCTCGACCCGGGACCCGTCGTCGATCTCGGCCGGTCCGGCCCCGGTCCGTGGCGCCTCGGTCGGATGCGTCAGGGCGGCGTCGTCCCATCATCGCAGCGGCTTCCGTCCGGGGTGTGCGGTGAGTTCCGTCAGGACGTCCAGCAGCTGGTCGATGTCATTCGGGGTGTTGTAGACGTGCGTGCTCACCCGGACCGATCGGTCATCCTCGCCGCGTCCGCCCTGGCAGTGGGTGTCGCTGCGAACCATGATCCCGTTGGTCGCGAGGATGAACCCGAGGTCGTCGGAGGGTATCCGGCGATGGCGGAAGGCCACGATGCCGACCCGCCGCTGGGCGGGCGAGTCGTGGTGCAGGCTGTGCTGGCAGCCGAGGACCTCGATGTCTTCCATGGCGGTCAGGCCGTGGGTCAGCCGGCTGGCGAGCATGGTGGTCCATTGTCGGATGGCGGCCAGCCCCGCGGCGTCGAGCCAGTCGAGGGCGGCGTGCAGGCTGCGGATGCCGGCGGTGTTGGGGGTTCCGGCCCAACCTCTGGGTACGAATGCCGGTCCGCGCTGGTCCCGAGCCCAGATCGCGCCGGTGCCCGGCAGGGCGAGGGCCTTGTGCCCGGAGAAGACGACGAAGTCGACGTCGAGGTCTGTCATGGACAGGGGCAGGTGCCCGATCCCCTGCGCCGCGTCCAGGCAGATCGGAATGTCCGGGCCGGCGGCGGCCCGGATCCGGTGGATGTTCATGTCCGCGCCGTACACATGGTGGACGTGGGTCGCCGCGATCAGCCTGGTTCGGGGCGTGATCAGGGTGGGCAGCACTCGATGGTCGTAGTCGCCGGAGGCCGCCTGGTAGGGCAGCGCACGCACGGCCAGCCCGCGCCCGGTTGCCGCCAGGTGGTCGCGCAGGGCCAGCCACGGCACGAGGTTGGCCTGGTGGTCGGCGAACGGCACGAGGATCTCGTCGCCGTCGGCGAGCTGGTCGGCGAGCCAGCCGAAGGCCACCCGGTGCAGGCCGTCGGTGGCGCCGGAGACGAAATGCACCGACGACCGGTGCGGTTGGGGATCATGCAGGAAATCCTGGACCCGGCATTTCGCCCGCTCGATCATCGCCGTGGTCGCGTTGGCCCAGGGGTAGGAGCCCCGCCCGGCGTTGGCGTTGGCGTTGGCGAGATAGCCGGTGGCGGCGTCCAGGACGGCTTGGGGCTTCTGCGAGGTCGCCGCACTGTCGAGGAACACCAGGCCCGGATTGGCCACGATGATCGGAAACTGCGCCCGCAAGGCCGCCTGCCAGGCGGTGGCCGTCGCCGAGCCGCTGGTTGTTCCCGGGTCACCGGTCAACGCGATCCCCGCGCCAGCGGGGCTCCGGCGTCTCGCCAGGCGACGATGCCGCCGTCGAGGCTGCGGATGTCGGGGTGGCCCAGGCGGGTCAGCAGGGCGGAGTACCGCGCCGACCGTTCCCCGACCGGGCAGGCCAGCAGGACCGGCCGCTCGGAGCCGAAGGGCATCCCGCCACGGACCAGGTCCGCGAAGATCTCCTCTGGCAGGTTGACCGACCCGGGGATGTGGCCGGCGGCGAAGGCGAACGAGCCGCGCAGGTCCACGACCAGGGGGCCGGCTGCGGTGATCCAGGACCGTGCCGCCCCGACGTCAAGGGTGCGGGCCCCGGCGAGGTCCGCAGTGGTCACGGTTTCGACGGAGGCGGCGGTCGGCGGCCGGCCGAACAGGTCCGGGCGGCGTTGCCGGATGTACCCGAGGTACCCCTCCACCCGGTCGCACACGATGAACACCCCGGTTCGACGGGCGGGGGAGCGTTTGGCCAGCGCGCGCAGGCGACGGACCGCCCCGACATAGGCGGCTCCGGCGGTCGGTCCGCCGAGAATGCCGCAGCGGCGGATCAGGGTGACCATGCCGTCGATGGCCTCGGCCGCAGTGACCGACTCGATGCGGTGGTAGGTCTCCGGGCGGAACAGGCCCACCTCGCTGACCTCGTCGATGGTGCGGATCCCGGGAATGAAGTCGCTCTTGTCCGCGACCAGCCCGAGGACCTCAACTCCTGGGTCGACCCGGCGCAGCACGGTCGCGACTCCGGCGGAGGATCCGGCGGTCCCGACGCATGCCGCGAAGAGGTCCGGGCAGCGCCCGTCCAGATCCCGCACGATCTCCTCCCCGGTGCCGTCGATATGGGCCTGGGCGTTGCGCGGGTTGAAGTACTGATCCGTGTGCAGGTATCCCGTTCCGGACTCGACCAATGCCCGGTGGAAGCGGGCCAGCGGCTCCTCGGTCTCGGCCGGATCCAGGCACTCGGACTGCCCCGGCAACTCCTCGATCTCGGCTCCCAGTAGCAGGAGCATGTCCCTGACCTCGGGGATCCTCATCCGGTTGGTGACGCTCTTGAACGTCGTGCCGTGGACCGCCGCGATGATGGCCAGGGCCTTGGCCGTGTTGCCGCTGGACAGCTCGACCACCTGGTGGCCCCGGGCCGCCGCGGACCTGATCTCAGGGCTGGCCATGTTCCACGCGGTACGGTCCTTGACCGAACCGAACGGGTTGCACATTTCCAGCTTGGCGTACAGCTCGGTGTCCGCGACGCCGTGGACCCGGGGGTCGATGCGCACCAGCGGGGTGTCGCCAATGAGATCAAGGACGCTGTCGTATCTCACGGGCATGCCCCCAGGGTCGGCCAGTACTGCTCGTCGTGGCACCAGCGCCAGGTGCCCGCGCCGGAAACGGCGACCGCGACGGTGGTCGCGACCGGCTGCCGCAGCGCGTGCCCGGCGCTGAAGTCGGAGAAGTAGCCCGCGGTGTTGACGAACGCCAGCAGGTCCCCGCAGGCCGGGGTATGTCGCAGCGCCACCAGCCGGTGGGTGAGGAAGTCGTGTTCCAGGCTGAGGTTGCCGACCAGGTACGCCTGGCACGGCCGGGCCTCCCGCGCCGGATCCCTCGGCAGCACCAGGGGATCGACGAGCACTCCGCCGGCCTCGAAACTGATGTCGTCGCGGTTGGCCTCCACCCGGATCAGACACTGGCCGGCCCGGTAACCGACTTCCGCGACCCTGGCCAGGGTGAGCCCGCACTGGTCGAGCAGTGCCCTGCCCGGCTCGATGTCCAGATCGACGAGGTTCTCCAGCAGCACCGTCGACAGCCCCCGTCCCAGCCGCGGCCCTGGCGTGGCCAGGAGCCGGTCAAGATAGGTGTGTGCGGCGTCGGTGCGGGCCGCGGGGTACAGCCGCAGCGTTCCCCGGATCGTGCCGGATTCCGCGCGAAGCCCGTATCCATGCCCCTGCCAGGTCAGCGGGGGGCGGGTGCCGAGCACCGCCTCGGTGAGGGCTGTGGTGTACCGATCCCACCGCGCCACATCGGCCAGATAGGTGACGCCGAACCCGCCACCGATGTCGACGGTGCTCGGCGTGAGCCCACCCCGGCGCAGATCGTCGAGGGTGACCACGCATGCTTCCAGGGCCGCGGCCTTCTCCTCCAGGGAACTGGTGTCCAGGTGATAGCCGACCCCGGCGCAGTCCACGACATCCCGCCGGGCGACCAGCAGGTCGACGACTGGCCCGAGCGCCGCTGGTTCGATACCGAACCGGCTGGGGCGGGTGAGGACCCGCGCCCCGGTGTGCTCGAACCCGCACAGCCGCGGCACCACCCGGACCGGGGGAAGCCCGAAGTCCTCGACGATCCCGATGAGGCCGCGCAGCTCGGCGAGTGAGTCGAGGTGGACGCTCGCCCCGCTGCGGGCTGCCAGCCAGAGAAACGGCTCGGTCTTCGGACCGGTGGCCAGCACCCGGGTCGGGGCGAAGCCGGAGCCGAGGGCATGTCGCAACTCGTTCAGCGACGCGACGTCGACCCCGGCCTCGGTAGCGGCCAGGGCGCGCAGCAGCGCGCTGGAACGGCTCGCCTTGTTCGCGAAGTAGATCGTGCCGCGTAGCCGGTGCCGGGCGTAGACGGACCGGAACGCCGCGACGTTGGCCGCCACCTGATCTGGCAGGACGACGTTCAGGGGCGAGCCGAGCGCGTCCACCAGACCGGCGAGCAACTCGGACTGGTCCAGCACCATACGTAACGGTCCGTTTATCCGGGGATCCAGGTACAGCGGATCACACCCCATGGTCCGGGTCACTCCGCCGGTTGGAGCTGGCTGGCGATGTCACCGTGCGCGTTGCGGATCCACGTCTGGTCGGCCAGCTTCAGGCGCAGGGCGCGCAGGAGACCGGTCCGGTGCGGGCTTCCGCACCCCGGCAGCCAGCTCAGCAGTGGCACGCCGAGGCGGGATTCCAGGTAGGTGAGGTCATCCAGGTCGCTGACCTTGTTGCCGACCAGGGCGATCGGGTCCCCGATTCCGGCGGCGTCCGCCAGATCCCGGTACCGGCGGGCCACCCCGACCGACTCCGGCGTCGGTTCGACGACCATGGTGTACCGGGCGACGACAGGATTCCCGGCATCGACCCGTACCTGGTTGGAGCCAGGTCCCGGCGGCGTCGTCTTGACCATGTGTTCCACACCTGGAACCAGGCGATTACGTCCGATCAGGCGGCGGATATCCGCGACGTTGTCCGGCCTGGACAGCGCCCGCGTCTGGCCGGCCTCGATCCCAGGCAGATCCAGCAAGTGCACGTTGATGTCCGCGTCGATGGCGAGGACCCGCAGCCCCCGCTCGCATAGGTGCTCCACGGACAGTGCCCCGACAGTGCTCTTGCCACTGCCGCTCTTGCCACTGCCGCCCTTGCCGGTGAACGCGATCCGCATGGCTCGCAACGTTATCGCTACTGATTTTCATTTTCAAACAGACTGCGGTACTCGTTTGGGCGGGGACGCCAGTGGCGTCCCCGCCCAGCCCCGATCCGGCCGAGGTCATCTCCCTCGACGCCCCGATCCGGCATCGACGACGGCTGGGCGGCGTGATCAACGAGTGCCGCCGGGCAGCCTGACCAGATCGTCAAAACGCTCAGCCCAGATCCTGACCAGCAAGGCCGTGCCGGATCGCCAGCACCGCCGCTGGGCGATCGCGGTGTTGGAGAGCCCCTCGGCCAGCAACCGCAGCACGTCCCGCTCCCGGTCGTTGAGGTTCGCCTCGAACGCGGCAGCCCCGGAGCCGGCCGCCTCGCCGCGATCAACTCCTCGCGGCCGGTAGCGGAGCATTCTGTTTGAACTCTGCGACCTGATCTCCGATGACGATCCGTACGGTGCCGCCGGATTCGTCGCGCATCCGCAGAATTTGCATCTCCCATTGCAGATAGCCAGTGATGGATTCCTTGACGACGCGAGCTCGCCTCGTGGTGAAACTGATGGGCCTCGACTTTGTGATAGTAGTCGCGCATGGCCGGTCGGCCTTTTCGATAATATGCAGGGCCCGCCGCCAGTCGCCCCGGACGAAGGCTTGCCAACTTTCGTGGCTCGGCTCTTTGAAATACTGCTGGCGTTCCAGTTTCCAGAACCCCGGCGCCGTGGTCGTCCAGAAGTGCTTCTCGAAGTCGGCCCGGTAGGCGTCCAGGTCCATGTGCTCGCCCACCGCGCCACCCAGAAGATCATGCATCTGGGATGTCCGCCTTCGCTGCGAGGATCGTCCCGCGTGGGATCACGACCGGGGTCACCCGGAACATCCCGAACGGACTTCGCGACCCTGCTGATTGAAGAGCGGTTCATGCCGGGGTCGTAGCTCGACGTGCTTCACGGCTGTGTGCAGGTTCGCGTCCCCGGCGGGTCCCGCACAACATGGGAACACGCCGCGACCGGCAGCGGGATGACGTTTGTCCTGGTAGAAGGCGTGTGGCCGTTGCCGCCGCGTGGCTGATCATGTTTGCATCGGCCGTGTCGGTGTCCCGGTGGCGTCCGGGTACCGACACGGCCGCAAGCCGCGAGACGGCCGGACCAGGCTCGATGTGGTGGTGATTCTGGCCGTCCCGGTGGCCGAAGGATGAGGGTCTTCCCGCTGCGATCGCTTCACGAACGTGCCGAATCGGAGGTTACAGTGCGTGACGGTCTGGTTGGTGGTCGTGCTTGATCAACTCACTCATCTGGCTCCCCTCTATGTCAATGGTTCGCGGGGATTCTTGTTCTACGATTCTGGGTGGCGGGTCTGGGCTGTGACTGGTCCGAAGCGCCAGCTGTCGGGATTGGGCTGGCCGCGCTGGATTCGAGTGTCGCTCCCGGGCGTCCTCCCAGGCCCGTCGCCTGCTGGTTTCGTTCCGGAGGGCGGGCGTCGGCGATCATGCGCTTGTAGACCTGGTCGGACAGGCGGCGTTTCAACGCCCGCATAGCCTCCATGGTGGTCTTGCCCTCGGCGACGCGGCGGTCGAAGTAGCGGCGGCCCTCGGTGTCGTGGCGCAGCTGCACGATCGCCATGATGTGCAGCACCCGGTTGATGCGGCGGTTGCCGGAGCGGGAGAGCCGGTGGCGGTCCTGGT
>JABDRL010000410.1 GCA_013041765.1 Dactylosporangium sp.
CGTCGTTCCGGCGCGCGCCGATGGGCGCCCCCAACCCCGGTGCCGGCCAGTTCTACCTGCGATGCGAGGACACCCGACCAGCCGCGAAGAAGGACGACCTTCCGACCCGGGAGTGGGGGGCGAAGCCGGATCGACTGGCGGCGGGCAACGAGGTCCCGGCACGGGCGGTCCGGGGCCGCAAGTACTACTGGCACGCGGATCCGGATCGACAGGAGGTACCGCGGCACGTGGCCCGCCCGCACCAGAGCAACGACAGCATGGCCGTCGAACGGCTGCTCGCCGAGCCGGGAACGGTTCTGACCCAGGTCGTGACCTTCGACAACCTGAGCGAGGCAGAGCTGGGAAGCCTACTCGCCGCGCTCCAGCCGCATTCCGTGCTTCCCCCTGGCGCACCCGGTGGCCGGTCGCTGCGGCTGCATCTGGGCGGTGGTAAACCGCTCGGGTTGGGTAGCTGCCACGCCAGCGTCGAGGACCTGCGGGTGTGGACCGCCCAGAGTCGCTACGGCGCGGCTGCCCCGGTCGATCCGGATCCCGACCGGTACATCGAACGATTCGTCGCGTCGGTGCCGCCGCCGGTCTCCGTATCGTGGACGGCGCTGGGCGCGGTGCTCGCCGAGGACACGGTCGACCCGGAGCGGGTGTGGTATCCCCCGGGCGAGCACTGGCCGGATCAGGAGAGCCCGGACCCGAAGGCGCGCAAGCGATTCGACGAGCCGTTCGCCTTCTTCACCGCGACCTCGGGAATGCATTTGGAACAGGACAACTCCCGATCGCTGTGCCCGTTGCCGGATCCGGCCGCGGCGGACCAGACCATACCCATCATCCGGAAGTCCGATCTCGGCAAGGGCTCGCGGGAGGTCGACGGATGAGCCCGGCCGAGCAAATGTATCTCGATGTTGGTGTCTCCGGGATCCAGCGGTACCTCGCGCGCACCCCGGATCTCAAGGGTCGCCGGGGAGCCTCGGCCTGGCTGACTGGTGCCACCGACCGGGACGGACTGCGTGCCTGGATCCGTGAGCAGCGGGCCCTGGCCGACCAAGCGATCTCGGTCAACGACGAGGCCGGGGAGGCCGATGGGCTCATTCCGCTGCGGATGCCCGCCGGGGTCGAGCCGCGGCCGGTCGTCGATCTTGTCGTGTCGATGCTCCGCCGGAGGCTGCCGGGTCTTCAGATCGCCGCGACCTGGGGGTTGGGGAACTCCTATCTCGATGCCCACCGGCGGTGGCGCTCAACACACCAGGATCCGGCTCTGGCCAGCCTGCCCCCGATCGGGGACTTCCCGCCGCTGGAGTCCTGCGGGCTGTGCCGGGCCGATCCGGCCGTCGCGGAGATCACCGTCCACGATAGGGAGTACCGGATCTGCGCCGACTGCCGGCAACGCTACGTCGATCGCTACCGCCGCCCGGGGCTGGAGTCGGACGCCGTCCCGGTCGGTGCGGAATGCTGGCTGCTCGAAGGACTTGGGCTGGGCAGCGACCACGCGGTCCAGGAATTCGACGCCCTCGCGAACCTCGGCGAGGCCGGCGGCAACCGCAATCACCTGGCCACCGTATCCATCGACGGCAACGCGATCGGGGCGCTGTTTCGCCGGATCCTGGACGGTGCCGATCCGGCGGCCAAGCAGCACGCGTCCCGGGCGGTGGCCGAGGCCACCCGGCAGGCGCTGCTGACCGCGACCCGGGCGGTGCTTCCCGAGGCGGGCGGGTCGGGGTCCGTTCCGGTCATCCCGCATGTGCTCGGCGGTGATGATCTGCTGGTGTCCGTCGTCGCCGACCGGGCCTGGCGGTTTGCCACCGCGTACCTGTCGGCGTTCGAGCGGCATCTTCGCGAGTCCGCGGACCTCCAGGTCGCACGCGACGGCGGCGACGGCCCAACCGCCTCGGCCGGGGTGGTCTTCGCCCGGGCGACGTTTCCATTCCGCCGGGCGGTCGAGCTGTCCGAATCGCTCCTCCGGCAGGCAAAACGGGCTCACGCCGGGCGGATACCAGCGGTGGCCTGGCTGGATGTCACCCAGGAGGGGGAGCATCCCCCACCGCACCGAAGCGCTTGGACTCTCGACGAGCTGACCGGAATGTCAGAGGCGCTCGCCGCGCTGCGCACCGGGGTTCCTCCCTCCAATCGGGCCGTGCTGGAGCGGCTGGCCGATCCGGCCGATCCGGGCCTGGCGCAGGCGCGCCTGCGTGACCACGTCCGCCGGTTGGGGCACGCGGCGGTACTCGATCCATTCCTGGACATGGATCCGACCACGGGGCGGCTGCTGGACGCGCTGTCACTGGTGAGGTGGTGGCGGTGAGGTTCGACATCACATTCCTGACCCCGTTCCGGGTCGCCTCCGGGCGGGCGGGCGACGGCGCGGACGCCACCGTGGATCGCGGTGTCCCGCTGCCGGCCTCCAGTCTCAAGGGCGTCATGCGGTCGGCCGCCCGCGACATGTTGCGGCTCGATCCACATCTCGTGAACACGGTGTACGGCACCGGATGGAGCCCTTCGCCGTGGAGTTGGTCGGACGCGCGGCCAGCAACCGAGACCGCAGGGGGCACCGGCTACCGGGACATGCCCGCCGATATCCGGCTGCGGGCCCGGATCCAGATCGATCCGGAGACCGGCACGGCCAGGGACGGCGCGCTCGCGATCTCCGAGGAGGTCCACGCCGACCAACTGGTGTTCACCGTGACCCGGACCGGCTGGATCAAACACGGCCGGGAGCTCCAGGAACGCGTCCTGCTGGCGTCCGCGCTGGCGGTCACCGCCCTCGGCGGGGACCGCCGCCGGGGCCTCGGCTGGGTATCGATCGCCCCCGGCGATCCGCCCTGGACGGAGGTCGATATCGACGCGCTGGTCCAAACGCTGACCAGCCGGGAAGGGGCGGCATGACCGACTCGGCGCTGCACGTCACCGTCGTCGCCCAGCAACCGCTGGCGCTCGGGATCGCCTCCGAGGTGTCGTTCTTCACCGACAGCCACCCCTTCGTCCCAGGCTCCGTGCTGCGCGGAGCCCTGGCCGCCGCCTGGATCGCCGACCACGGACCACCCGAACGCGGGACCGGGCACGTCGATCAGTTCCGGGAGCTGTTCGACGGCGACATCCGCTATGGGCCGCTGTTCCCGACGGGCAGCCAGCGCGAACCGCTGTCGGTGCTGCACTGCAAATATCCGACGACGGATGCTTGCCGAACCGTCGCGGTCGACCTGGCGTTCAACCAGGCCGCCGGGTCGTGCCCGGCATGCGGCCGGGCGCTCGAACCGAGCAAGGGGGCATTGACGCTCCCGACGGACATGACGCTGCACCGGCGGGTACGCACCTCGATCGAGCCCACCACCGGGCGGGCCAAGGACGGCGAGCTCTACGCCACGGCCGCCGTTCCCCCCGGCACCACGCTGACCGGCACCATCCACGGGGTGGATCCGTGGCTGGGGCAATCTCGAACACTCCGACTGGGTGGACGGCGCTCGGTGGGGGGCGCCGCCGAGTACACCGCTACACCGGCCCCGGCGGACTCCCTGAGCCTGAACCCGGGAGATCCGCTGGTCATCCGTCTGACGAGTCCCGCGATCCTCGTTGACGTCGCCGGCCGGCCCCGGCTGGACCCCGACCCGGAACTCGATCTCCAAGAGACCGTGGCCATGAACGGCGCCTGGTTCCGACCGCTCCGATGGGAGGGCTGGCACGCGGCCTCGAAACTGCCGAAGCCCGCGGAGCTGTGCGCCGCCGCCGGCTCGACCTACCGCCTCACCGGCGAGCACCAGACGCTGCAACAGATCGGAGACCGGCTGCTGCGCGACGGGATCGGGCTGCGTCGCGCGGAGGGGTTCGGCGTCGTCGAAGTCGCCGACGGCCCGTGGCGACCGCGGCCACGCGACCCGCAGCCGACAGCGGCACCCGACACCGACATCCACGGCCGTCTCGAAACCCTCCAGAAGCTGAAACTGGACGCACCTGCTCAGCGCTGGCTGATCGGTGCGCTCCGCGGGCTGCAACTGGAGCAGTACCGACAGCCGGCCCGGGGCGCGGTCACCAAGCCCGATCTCGGCCCGGTCCTCGATGAGCTGCTGACGCAGCCGACCGCCGCAGGGCTCAGCGGGCGACAGCGGGAGGGCATCCGAGCCGCTGTGGACGGGCTGTCTCCAGACCAGTTGCGGGACCTCACCACCCTGGCCATGGCCAACCTGCGTACCGGCCAGTCGAAAATCAGTGCCGAGGGAGACTCTTCATGATCACCTTCCTGCTGATCGAGATCGAGGTGGAGCCCGGTTGGGCGATCGGATCAGTGCCGCTGGACGATCCGACCCTCGACCGAGACGTCCTCCTCGATGGCAGCGGACACCCCTGGGTCCCAGGATCGTCGCTGGCCGGCTCGCTCCGCGCGCACCTGGGCGCCATCGACCGAGCCGAGGGCACAAGCTTGGAGACCGATCTCATGGGCGCCCGCCCCACCCAGCACCGGGACAATGTCGCGGCCGTGTCCCGGTTGTGGTTCCTCGGTACGCGATTCACCCCGAGCCGATCGTCCGATCCGGTGTTGGAGGTGGTCGGGCAGACCCGGATCGACCGCCACCGAGCGGCGGCGGCGGCAACGTCGCTGCGGTCGAGCCGCGTCGTCAGCAGCGGCGGTGTCCTCACCGCCTACCTCCGCTACGACGGCGAACTGGCTCCGCGCGACATCGCGACACTGGCCCGGTGGCAGCCCGCGATCGGCCGGGACCGCACCACCGGCGCGGGCAGGGCCACGCTGCGCGGTCTACGCCACGGCGTCATCGACCCGGCCACCCCCGAGGGAATGCGGACCTGGCTGACCTACGACGGCGCGGCGCTAGTCGAGGCGGTCGCCACCGAACGCACCCCCGTCCCCGAGCCGAACCGGACGCC
Organism: Dactylosporangium sp.; assembly: GCA_013041765.1. Classification (GTDB taxonomy): domain Bacteria; phylum Actinomycetota; class Actinomycetes; order Mycobacteriales; family Micromonosporaceae; genus JABDRL01. The sequence goes on from JABDRL010000410.1 coordinate 4,867, forward strand.
GTGGCTGACCGCCGAATTCAGCATCGAAGACGCCCTGCTGGTCGGCGATCCCCGCCCGACAGGTCCCGCGATGCCCCGAATCCGCGGCGGCCAGCACCTCGTACCGGGTTCGGCGTGGAAGGGCGTCATCCGCTCCCGGGTGGAGTACATCCTCCGTTCCCGCTACGGCCGGCGCCCGGATCAGGTCTGCGACGACCCGACCGACTGCCAGGGATGCCTGGTCTGCGCGGTGTTCGGCCATCACCGCCGCCGAGGCCGCCTGGCCTTCGCCGACTCGGTCATCAAGGATGCCGAGCGGCCAGCCGCCCGTACCCAGGTCGGCATCGACCGGGTCACCGGCGGTTCCCGGGACGGCCTGCTGTTCCAGACTCAGCCGCTCACCGCGGGCAGGCTGACCCTGCGGATCGACGATCTCGGCCCGCGCGGGGCCGAGGGCCCGATCGAGGAGTGGGTCCGCACCACCATCGAACACGTCCTGGTGGACCTGCACGACGGGCTGATCGGCATCGGCTCCCGCACCACCCGGGGCATGGGCACCCTCCGGCTGACCGGCCCGCCCCCGCGCCCGGGACCGGTGATCGTTCCGGCGTTGGAAAGGCCCACGGCATCGGACGAGGCCCTCGGTGCTCCCGTGGAGGTATCGCGCTGATGTGGGAAGGACAGCCAGCAGAGTGCACGACGGCGACGCTCCGCGGCTACGGTCGGGTCTCCTGGGCCGACCTCGTGGCAGCGCTGACCGGTGCGACCGCCGCGTGGGCCGACTACGACGGCTTTCACATCGGGGATCCTCCAGCAGCCGCACCGCCCTACACCCATCTGTGGGGATGGGCCGACGGCTGGATGCTGCGGGCCCGACTCGACGGCGACCACGCCATCGTCGCAACACTCCACCTCGACAACACCGCACCATCGGGCATCACGTCCCGCACGCCCGGCGAACGCCTCAGCGTCACCCGGACCCGGTCGCGCACCTGGCCGTCGACCGAACACCGGGTCGGGAAGCTCAACGGTGAGGTCGCCGATCGGCCCGTCGTTCTGTATCAGCTCGACGGGGACCGCCCGGTCACCTTCGTCCGAGTCGGCTAGAACGGAGGCACCCAGGTGGCACCACTGTCGTGGATCCGAACGGCCCGGGTCTGGGGGCGAACGAGCGTCCCGCTCGCGAACTTCCTGGCCGCGGGGTCGATCGCCCTGGTCACCGCGATCCTCGCGCTGGTCGTCGAGGACGCCGTCCCGCTCCATGGATCGCCCGAGGCCAGTCCCTGGCGCCTGGCGGCCCTCGGCGGATCTCTGCTGCTCCTCTGGCTCGTACTCTCCCACCGGACCTCGACCTATCAGCGCACGGGCACCCTGTTCTACGTCAGGACCCTGGCCAGTTCCATGGAGGACTGGCACGCCGATGCCGTATCGGCACGCCACCGGTACCAGATGTCCCTACGCTCGGTCACACCCTGGATCGACCTGTCCCAACGCTCCGCCACGGACGTCGTGGATCTCGTTGGCACCTGCGCCTCGACCTCCGCCACCCTCAACCTCCTCATCAACACCGACCGCGACGACACCGGCTACACCCTCGCCCCGAACATGCTTTGGCCGGTCGCGCTGGCCATCGGCGCCAACCTGCCCACCGTTCCGGATCTCCAACTCCTCGAACTCGACGGACCTGGCGTCCACGCCAGCAACGGATCAAACGAGGTGATCTGGAAACTTCCCGCTCAACCGCCTCCGCCCGGGCTGGTCGAGCGGGAGCTCATCACCTCGGGGCCGATCTCTGTCGACGGCCCGCGCCCCGGTGCCACCCGAGTCGGTGTCATGCTCGCGTTTTCCAGGAAGGCGACCGAAATGGACCTTCCTGGTGTCTTCCGCGGTTTCGGGGTGAGGGAGTACCACGTCATCCGGCCGCACAAGGTGGGGCCGGATCTGCGCGAACTCGCGGCCAAACAATTTGGGGCCCAGCAGCTCATGGTTCTGACCCAGGTGCTTCCCCGCGAGTTCGCCCGGCTCACGACGGAGGTTGGTAACCGAGAGCTCGTCGTGGCCGCGGCGCTCCCCAAGACCCTGGCACTCGCGCTCGGCTGGGGTCTGGCCCAGGTCGGGTGCGCGTTCTTCACCGACACCCACTTCGTGCTCTTCAACGGGTGTGGAAAGCCGTTCCTACCGGTCCGGGTGCATCCGGCTCAGCCAGCGCAGAGCCCGATCGAGACCGGATGATGGCGGTCGCCGTTTCCACCGAATCACCGTTCCACGGCCCCAAACATCCGCGGACCAGCCGCGACGCGACCATCGAGGCGCTGCGGTTCGTGGTGCGCTGTGATCCGCCGCTTCCGATCCGGCGGGGCATTCTGCTCGCCGATGCCGTCCACCACCGGTTCGCTCGCGCCCTGGCCCGCGCCGGTGGCGGCACCGACGAGACCGTCGTGCTCGGCCGGCAGGGCGCGGCCACCGATCACCAGCACGCGCACTGGGTGCCGCTGGCCGGTCCCGATGGTGCCATCAGTGATCTGCTGATCTGGGTGCCGGCCCGGCTGACCACCGCCGAGGTCGCCGCGGTCCTCGCCGATACCACCTGGCCGGTGGCCGTCGGCACCGGTTCCTCCGGCACTGACCCGCAGGAAGCCGGCGGGGCCGTGGGCGGGCCGCCCGAGGTTCGGCTGCTGCTGCACTCGGCCGGCCCGGCCGACATGGTCACCCCGTTGCTGTGCGGGCCGGCCACCGTGTGGCAGACCGCAACGCCCTACCTGCCGGTACGCCACCGCAAGGCTCGCCACAGCGTCGAGACATTCCTGGCCGAGGACATCAGCCACGCCTGCGCGTACCGAGGGCTGCCGGCCCCGACGGCCGTGACCAGGGTGCACCCCGGGGCAGGGCTGCTGGACGGGTGGGCTGCCGGCTTCCGCCGATACCGCATCCAGGAACAATCGGATCGACAACGCGTCGGCCTGGGACTGCGGCTGGTCTTCGCCCGACCGGTGACCGGACCGGTGCTGCTCGGCCGGTTGGCGCACTTCGGCTTCGGGGTGTTCCTTCCCACCGGATAAGGACGGCCGATAGGACAGGCATGCCGCCCGCCCCGCCCGAACTGCCCGATCTGGTGCCGGCCAGCATGCTCAGTGCCTTCGTGTACTGCCCACGATTATTCTTCCTGCAATGGGTCGACGCGCTGTGGGCGGCCAACGCCGACCTCGCCGAGGGCCGCCGGGTCCACACCCGCGTCGATGCCGGCGGTGGGGCCGCGCCACTGCCCGACGAGGGGATGCTGCGGGCTGCGCGCTCGGTCAGCCTGGCCTCCGGGAACCTGGGGATCACCGCGACCCTGGATCTGGTCGAGGCCGATACCGGGAGCGCCGTCCCCGGGGCGGTCATCGCGGTGGAGACCAAGAAGGGCCATCCCACGGGCGAGGGCACGGCCTGGGACGCCGACGCCGTGCAGGTCTGCGCCCAGATCCTGCTGCTGCGCGAGCACGGCTACCCCTGCGATCGGGGCGAGATCTTCTACGCCGCCACCCGGCAGCGGGTGAACGTCGAACCGGGCCCGGACCTGGTCGAGCAAACCCTGACGGCCCTGGCCGACGCCCGCGCCGCAGCCGCCCGGCTGCGACCCCCACCACCGCTGGAGGCCAGCGGCAAGTGCCCACGCTGCTCGCTGGTCGGTATCTGCCTGCCGGATGAGACCAATCTGCTCACCCGCCGCGCCGACCGCTCACCGCGGCGGCTGATGGCCCCCGACCCCGACAGCCGGCCGATGTATGTCACCGAACCCGGCGCGAGCGTCGGTCTCGACCATGGCCGGTTGAAGGTCTCCAAGCGACGCGAGCGACTGTGCGAGGTCCGGCTGCTGGACGTGTCCCACCTGTGTCTGTATGGCAACGTGCAAGTCAGCGCGCAAGCGCTGCGGACCCTGTTCGACCGCGACATCGACGTGTTCCACTTCTCCGGCGGCGGCTGGCTGCTGGGCCTGTCGACCGGTCTGCCGAACAAGAACGTGCAACTGCGCATCCGGCAGACGACCACCGCCGCCCGGGGAGATCTCACCGCGCCGACCAGCATGATCGCCGGGAAGATCCGTAACAGCCGCACCCTGCTGCGTCGCAACGGCGGCGCCCCGGTGGCCGAGACCGTCGCCCAGTTGGCGGCCCTGGCCGCCAGCGCCGAGCAGGCCAGCGACGCCGCCCAGCTACTCGGTTTCGAAGGCACCGCAGCCCGCCTGTACTTCCAGCACCTTCCCCTGCTGCTGCCACACGCCGATGAACTGCCGGGGCCGGCGTTCACTGGGCTACGCAACCGCCGCCCACCCACCGATGCGGTCAACTGCCTGCTGTCGTTCTGCTACGGGCTCCTGGCCAAGGAGGCCATGGCTGTCGGCTTCGACCCGTATATCGGACTGCTGCACCGGCCCCGCTTCGGCCGCCCCGCACTCGCCCTCGACCTGGCCGAGGAGTTCCGGCCGTTGCTGGCCGACTCCTGCACCATCGGTCTGATCAACAACCGGGAGATCCGCCCCTCGGACTTCATCGTCCGGGCCGGCGCGGTCGCCCTCACCCCGGACGGGCGCAAAAGCGTCATCGGCGCCTGGGAACGCCGCCTGTCCACTGAGATCCGCCACCCCCGCTTCGGCTACACCGTCAGCTATCGGCGGGCCATCGAGTTGCAGACACGGATCCTGGCCGCGCACCTGATCGGCGAGACCGACCACTACCACCCACTCGTCACGAGGTGATCCGATGGCCCGCCGCCGCTACCTGCTCGCCTACGACATCCGCGACGAGCGGCGGCTGCGCGCGGTCGCCAACTGCGTCGAGGGCTACGGCCACCGCATGCAGTACTCCGTATTCATCTGCGACCTGTCCCCGGCCGAACTCGTTTTCCTGCGCACCGACATCGACCAGCTCATCTGCCACAGCGAGGACAGCATCATGCTGATCGACCTCGGCAGCAGCGACAACCCGTCCGGTATCGTGTTCCTTGGCCGCCACCAGCGGCTCCCCGACCGGGGCGCCACGATCATCTGACGCGAGCGGTCCGGCGGGAACACCCGAACGCTTGACCGCTCGCACCCAGGTCAGAGGACGTTTTGTAGCTTGACAACCCCATCCCGGACCACAGAAAATGATCTCCAGGACAAGGCACTCGCACAAGCCTACGTTCCCGCAGGTCACGGTCCCCAAAATCAGCGAGCTCTCTTCCCGGTCTCTCCGACCGGGCTCAATAGAAACTACTCTATCGGATAAGGACACGCATCAATGAAACAACTCTTCCCGGTCTCTCCGACCGGGCTCAATAGAAACGATAGAACCGCCGGAACTCCGCCCCACGAATCAAGTCTCTTCCCGGTCTCTCCGACCGGGCTCAATAGAAACCAGAACATCTCGCCGAGGTCGCCGGTGTAGAGCACGTCTCTTCCCGGTCTCTCCGACCGGGCTCAATAGAAACCACCTCACCACGAGACAGCACCGGAGTCGCCCACGCCTCTTCCCGGTCTCTCCGACCGGGCTCAATAGAAACGTCCAAACATCTGTAGAACAGGCGCGAGATCGGCTAGAGATCTCTTCCCGGTCTCTCCGACCGGGCTCAATAGAAACATCGCCTGGACCGCGGTGTGTGACAGCCCGGTCAGCTCTCTTCCCGGTCTCTCCGACCGGGCTCAATAGAAACGAGTATGCCACCGCTGTGCGTGCCATGTCTTCTCCTCTCTTCCCGGTCTCTCCGACCGGGCTCAATAGAAACCTCGATGTCCTCGCCCGGACCCGTGATGACGATCGGCTCTTCCCGGTCTCTCCGACCGGGCTCAATAGAAACGCGCGCTCGCGCAGGAGCACCCAGGTCGCTGGAGTATCTCTTCCCGGTCTCTCCGACCGGGCTCAATAGAAACATCAGTAGTTGCTCGCCGGTCGCGTAGGCCGTCCCGTCTCTTCCCGGTCTCTCCGACCGGGCTCAATAGAAACCCCACAACGCCTCACGGATCGCGGCCTCCGCGATCGCCTCTTCCCGGTCTCTCCGACCGGGCTCAATAGAAACGTCTCCCGCTCGCGGATGAGTGTCCAGGTCTCCGGCTCTTCCCGGTCTCTCCGACCGGGCTCAATAGAAACCATGTCCCGGTAGACCACTCCGACTCCACCACGGATCCTCTTCCCGGTCTCTCCGACCGGGCTCAATAGAAACGGCCAAAGGATCCGAAGGCGTCCGCGACGAATTCCTCTCTTCCCGGTCTCTCCGACCGGGCTCAATAGAAACATCCAAGTGACCAGGTGGCCGACGGTCCAGGCATACGGCTCTTCCCGGTCTCTCCGACCGGGCTCAATAGAAACTCCTCCCCGTCGGTGAGGAGCCACCAGGCCACGGGAGTCTCTTCCCGGTCTCTCCGACCGGGCTCAATAGAAACCTGCACGCACGCTTCGGGTCGTCTCGGGTCATGGTCCTCTTCCCGGCCTCTCCGACCGGGATCAATGGAAACTCATCCATCTGTGCGATAGTCCGCCGCAGATACATACTCTTCCCGGTCTCTCCGACCGGGCTCAATAGAAACGTGGGTGTCTTTGACGACGATCGCCTCGCTGAGCCTGGATCCATCAGAACATAGCTGTTGGTCATTGTATTGTGGTCGGGGTTGAGGCCGGGATTTTCCGGGCAGGGGTCATCGGCCGCTGACGGGTTCGGCGGCTTGCTCCATGCCTGTGACGTGGTGGCCGGTTCGGGGTGATTCGTTGGTGTTCGTGCCGGTCAGGCCGCGATGGGCGGAGCGTGGGTGTTGCGCCACAGGGTGGTGACCGCCTGCCGCCAAGGCCAGTGGGTGGGCGTTCGCGACGCACGCATCTGCCGCGATGACTTGCGACGCGAGGTCGCACGTTCTGAGTAGGTTTCGTCGATTGGAGGTTCGGCGTGATGCCGAAGACGTGACCTAGGTCAGTGTCCAGGACCTGTCCCCGCCCTGGCATGCGTGGCCAGTGATGGCTGGGTGTGAAGCCCAGGGGAAAGCCCAAGGGCGCCCGCTCCGACCGGGCGCTACAGGTGAGGGGAAGACCGAAAGGGTGAATGCCAGTGAACCACCGCAGATGCCTCGTTACGGCAACTCCCCGCGTCGGGTGGTGCTGGTGGGGATGATGAGGAGCGAGCCGTTGGGAATCGGCAGGCGGCGACCGAGGAGTCATCGACGGTCGCGTGGACACCGCCGCTCCCGGGGTACAGGTGGCACCCGACCCGGTCGTATCTCATGCGTGCGGAACGCGGAAACCCCGTCAGGTCCATCACGCCCACGTGCGCGTGGTGGTAGGCCAACCGTAAGGGCGGCGGAATCCCGTGGCGGGAACAGGACACCCAAGAAGCGAATGCCGGTAGCCGAAAGGAAACGGGAAAGCGGAGCCGTCCGTCGCCGGTGTCTCCAACCGGTGGGCATCCGCATAACTGGCCGGATACCGGGCCTGGTGCCCGGCCGCGAAGGCGGGCTGACGTGTGGTGGGTGAGCCTTTGAAGAAGAACGTGCCACAGCCCAAGCCCTGGATCGTTTCCAGGTACTACGGCCGGTTCAACCCCGCCAGCCGGGATCGATGGGTGTTCGGCGACCGCGACAACGGAGCCTACCTGTTGAGACTGGGCTGGACGAAGATCGTCCGACACAGTCTGGTCCGTGGCGCGGCGTCCCCGGACGACCCCGCCCTGACCGACTACTGGGCCCGACGACGCGGCAAGAACCCCGCCCTACTCGATCGCAGCGTCCTGATCCTGCTCGCCAGGCAGAAAGGCCGCTGCCCCCTGTGCGGGGACCTGATCTTGCACGCCGACCAGGCGCCATCCAGCCCCACCGAGTGGGAGCAGTGGCACCGGGTCACCCGCAAGGCGATCACCAAGCAGTACGTGACCGCCCAGCGGGACACGGGCACCTCGGGCGGCACCCGCCTGGTCCACTCGCACTGCCAGCGCCGGGCAACCGGCGCCCAGAAAGAACCAGCACTCCTTTGCGCCTGAGCGCCCCTTGGGGCTGACACGAAAAACTACCTTGCTTGAGCCGTATGCCGCGACGAGTGGCACGTACGGATCCGAGGGGCCCCGGTGCAGCAATGCATCGGGGCTACCCGGCGATCATCTGGCGCGCCGAGGGAGAGCTGACCGTGGTTGCCGTCGCGTCGTCGAGGGGAGCAGCGCCTTGGTGAAACCAGGCTTCGGATCAATCATCGCGCTCGGGCTGCTCCCCACGCTCGCCGAGTACCGGATCGCTCGTCGGGGCTGGGTCCGGGGTCGGGCCACTGCCTTGAGCGTCGTGAGGCGGGACCGTCGATCGTTCATGCTCCCGTCCGGCGGAGTGTTTTCCCTGGTGAGGCGCCTGCGGGGGAACGATCGCATGGTGTTCGGCTGCCGTTCCGGCTGGTGATCACCGTGGCGCTCCCCGCCCCTGACCGATCCGTGGGGAGCCGAACGGGTGTCGCCAACGGACGTCAACCGCGTCGAACCGACGTCAACAGTCCCCAATAGAAATATGTTTGACCTGCCAGAATGGCATTCTGACAGGTCAGGCCATTATGGAGGACCGTGTTCACACCGAAGAGGTCACTGGTTCGATCCCAGTATCGCCCACTAGAAAACCGCAGGTCATAAGCCAGCTTCCAATATCAGGAAGCTGGCTTCTCGATCGTTTGACCGTCGTTTGACCGTGGACGCAGCCCCAGGATCCCGGACCGAACAGCACGTCAGAGACCGTAGACGCACCCACCCAGTGACCCGCGTCTCACTTCGGGTTCACCCCCGCACCACCCCGGCCGACGGGGACGCCAAGGCCACCGTCCGTGTCCGGTACCCATGCTCCCGGGTGTCGTGGTCAGCGCACCCCGATCCGCTCACCCATCAGTACACACAGCAGCCGGTAGGTCTCCCGGTCAAGGTCCTCGGGCACCTCGGCATCCCGGGCCACCATCAACGCCCCCAGCAGGTGATCGAGCTCGGCACGGTTGCCCTCGGCCGCCGCCACCCGCAGCAGATCCCGCCAGACCACGTCACTGGCCCGGTCCGGATCGGCCAACCAGGCCCGCTCCACCGCCCACCGAGCCCCACCAACGTCACCACCATCCAGACACAACCCCACCAGACGGTGGGCGGTATCAACGACGGCCGCCGCGAGGTGATGCGGCTGAATGTCCGAGGCGGGCAACCACGCATAGGGGTTACGGGCCGCCACGGAGTAGGCGACGTCCGCACCAGCCAGCGGCGCGCCCCGCACCAGGCCGAGAGCCTGGCGCAGATCACCACCCCCGGCCGGACCGCGAGTCTCGCCCCGGGTCCGCAGCCGCCGGAAAAGATGCCAGTCCAGCAGATAGCCCTCACGCAGCCGGTAGCGGCGCTCCGCGGTCGCATCGGGCAGCCACGGCCGCCCGTCGCCGCCCTCGCCCAACCAGCGGCGGGCCCGAGCCACGGCCACCCGACGGGTGGTGGCCTTGACCGGCACCTGCGGCCAC
>JABDRL010000412.1 GCA_013041765.1 Dactylosporangium sp.
GGCGTCTCCTGCGGGTGGGGCGTCTCCTGCGGGTGGGGCGTCTCCTGCGGACGGCGCGTCCGCGAGCGCGCCGACCCGGGCGGCCAGCCGCAGCAGCCGCAGCACCTTGTCGTCGACGACGCGCTCCGCGACGGCATCGACCTCGACCGCCTTGACGAGCGCCGCGCCCCACGGGCCGTCCGGTCCCGGCATGACCAGGTCCAGCCCGGCACTGGCCGACTCGACCGTGGAGCGGACCGCCTTCCAGTCGGACATGACCAGACCGTCGAAGCCCCATTCCTGCTTGAGGACCTCCGACAGCAGGGGGTGCTCGCTCATGGTCGGTCCGTTGACCCCGTTGTAGGAGCACATCAGCGCCCACACGCCGGCCCGGCGGACGATGGCCTCGAACGGCGCGAGGTACAGCTCTCGCAGGGCCCGCTCGTCCACGTGCACGTCCACCGTGAACCGGTCGGTCTCCGCGTCGTTGGCGACGAAGTGCTTCACGGTGGCCGCGATCCCCCCGCGCTGCACCCCCGTGACATATCCCCCGGCGATGGCGGCGGTCAGGACCGGGTCCTCGCTGAAGCACTCGAAGTGCCGGCCGCCGTACGGGGTGCGGTGCAGGTTGACCGTCGGGGCCAGCAGCACGTCCACGCCCTTGCCCCGGGCCTGGGCCGCCAGCAGCTCCCCGAGCCGGGTGGCGGCCGCGATGTCCCAGGAGGCGGCCAGGGCGGTCGGTGACGGCAGGTTCGCGGCGGTCTCCCGCTCGTCCCAGCGCTCGCCCCGGACCCCGACCGGGCCGTCGGAGAGGACGATCCGACGCAGCCCGATCACCTCGCTGGCGGCGATCGACCAGTTGTCGGCCCCTGTCAGCAACCGGACCTTTTCTGAAAGACTCAACTCGTCCAGCCGCTGCCGCAACCACCGCTCGATCTCAGACCGATTGTCGTCCACGCCACTCCCCTGTTGCCCCGTCCCCGGTCGCCCGAAGGGCCAACAGTCTACGAGCCATATTGATCAGTACCTTCGGCAAGGGGAACCTCTTTGATCTTGCCCACACCACATACCGTCTGACGGGAACATGCTGGGCGATACATCACCGTCGACCGGCCCGGAGCGCACGAACCGTGTGGGGAGGTGTCTGGAACGGCCAGTGTCGTGACAACAGCGACGACGGCCGTGGGTGACCACGGCGGAGAGACCGTGGCCCGGCTGCTGATCGTCGACGACGACGAGCGCCTGGCCCTGGCCCTGCGGGGGGCGCTGCGGCGACGCGGGTACGAGGTGGCCCACGTGACGACGGCGGCTTCGGCCCTGGCCAGCCGACACTACGATCTTGTCCTGCTGGATCTCGGCCTGCCGGACGCCGACGGCCTCGACGTGTGCCGCCAGCTTCGCACCAGCAGGGACATCGGCATCATCATCATCACCGGCCGGGCGAAGTCCCAGGACCGTGTCCTGGGACTCGCCGCCGGCGCCGACGACTATGTCGTCAAGCCGTTCGGGCTGCTGGAGCTGATCGCGCGGCTCCAGGCGGTGCTGCGGCGCTACCGGCCGGAGCGGGGTCTGCTGGTGGCCGGGCCGCTCCTGGTCAACCTTGACGGTCACGAGGTCCTGGTGGACGGCCGGCCCGTCGAGCTGACCAGGAAGGAATTCCAGATCCTCGCGCTGCTCGCCGGCACGCCCGGCGCGGTCGTCCACCGGCAGCGGATGGTCACCGAGGTGTGGCAGACCTCCTGGCTGGGCAAGTCGCGCACGGTGGACGTCCACATCGCCACGATGCGGGCCAAGCTCGGGCCGGCGGTGACGATCGAGAATGTGCGGGGCGTCGGATACCGCCTCGCCCCGCCAGCCCCGACGAACGGAAACTTACACGCCTGCTGACCTGCTGACTTGACGACCATCGGGGTGGCGGCGCAGACCGCCACCACATGCCTGTCCATCAATTGACACACGCACAGTCACGCTGCAAACATCCGACCGTGATCCCACACCCCCGCCGAAACGGAAGAGTGGCTCTGCTGGCGGTTGCCACCGCCGGCCTGCTCACCGCGGCGACACTGATGGCAACTCCAGCACGGGCCGAGGCCGCCGAACAGATCTACAACGGCGGTTTCGATGAGGGCACCTCCGGGTGGTACTCGTACGGCACCACCTCGAGCGGCGTCACCGACGGGCGTTACTGCTCCGTCGTACCCGCCGGTCTCGCCAATCCCTGGGACGCGGGCGTCGGCCAGAACGACATCCCGCTGATCGCCGGGGCCTCCTACACCTTCTCCTTCACCGCCGCCGGCGATCCGGCGTCCACCATCACGGCGGCCGTCCAGCTGGGCGTCGACCCGTACACGGGCTACCTGTCCCGGTCGGTGGCACTGACCCCGGAGGACCAGCAGCTCAGCTTCACCTTCACCGCGCCGGAGGACACCGAGCAGGCGCAGGTCGCCTTCCAGCTCGGCGGTCCGGCCGCGGACTACACCTTCTGCGTCGACAACGTCTCGCTGCTCGGCGGCGAGCCGGCACCGCCCTACGTTCCGGACACCGGCCCGCGCGTGCGGGTCAACCAGGTGGGCTACCTGCCCGACGGTCCGAAGCACGCCACCATCGTCACCGAGGCCACCGAGGCCCTGGCGTGGCAGCTGGTCAATGCCGACGGCGTCACCGTCGCCGATGGCACCTCCGCCCCGCGGGGCGTGGACGCGGCCTCCGGGCAGAACGTCCACACCGTTGATTTCAGCGCCCACACCAGGAAGGGCCGGGGGTACACGCTCGTCGCCGACGGCGAGACCAGCCACCCGTTCGACATCGCCCCCAACGTGTACGCCCAGTTGCGGTCCGACGCGTTGCAGTTCTTCTACATCCAGCGCAGCGGCATCGCCATCGACGGCGACCTCGTCGGCGAGGAGTACGCCCGGGACGCCGGGCACGCCGGCGTGGCACCCAACCAGGGCGACACCGAGGTGCCGTGCCAGGACGGGGTGTGCGACTACCAGCTGGACGTCCGGGGCGGCTGGTACGACGCCGGCGACCACGGCAAGTACGTCGTCAACGGCGGCATCGCCACCTATCAGCTGCTGAGCACCTTCGAGCGGACGCGGACCGCGCCGACGGCACGCCGGGGGGCCCTCGCCGACGGCACCCTGCGGGTGCCCGAGCGGGACAACGGCGTGCCCGACATCCTCGACGAGGCCCGCTGGGAGCTGGAGTTCATGATGCGGATGCAGGTGCCGGCGGGGCAGCCGCTGGCGGGCCTGGCCCATCACAAGATCCACGATGCCAGCTGGACCGGCATCCCCCTGGATCCGGCCGCCGACCCGCAGGTGCGCGAGTTGCACCCGCCGTCGACCGCCGCGACGCTCAACCTCGCGGCGACCGCGGCGCAGTGCGGTCGGCTCTATCCCCGCTACGACCGGGCGTTCGCCGCGGACTGCCTGGCCTCGGCCCGCACGGCGTACGACGCGGCGGTGGCCAACCCCGCGATCCTGGCCGATCCCAACGATGGCGCCGGCGGCGGTGCCTACAGCGACGGCGACGTCAGTGACGAGTTCTACTGGGCCGCGGTCGAGCTGTACCTGACCACCGGCGAGCAGCGGTATCTGGACGATCTGACCGCCTCGGTGCACCACACCGACGAGGTCTTCCCGGCGACGGGGTTCGCCTGGCCGTCCACGGCCGCCCTCGGCCGGCTGGACCTGGCGACCGTTCGCAGCGGGCTGCCGGACGCCGAGCGCCAGCGCATCCGGGCCTCGGTGACCTCGGCCGCGGACGCCTACCTGGAGACCCTGCGGGCCGAGGCGTACGGCCTGCCGATGCCGGGTAGCCGGAACAACTACTTCTGGGGGTCCAACAGCAACATCATCAACAACGTCATCGTGATCGCGACGGCGTACGACCTGACGGGCGATCCCGCCTACCGGGCGGGCGCGCTGGAGGGGATGGACTACGTCTTCGGCCGCAATGCCCTCAACCAGTCCTACGTGACCGGATGGGGCGAGCACTCGTCGCAGAACCAGCACAGCCGGATGTACGCCCACCAGGTGGACGAGAGTTCCCCCAACCCGCCGACCGGGTCACTGGCCGGCGGCGCGAACGCCAATCTGGAGGACCCGTTCGCCGCACAGCTGCTGGCCGGCTGCGCCCCGCAGTTCTGCTATGTCGACGACATCGAGTCCTACGCGACCAACGAGGTCGCCATCAACTGGAACTCCGCCCTGTCCTGGATCGCGTCGTTCCTCGCTGACCAGGGCAGAACCCACCGTTCCTGAACGCACCACGGTATTGCCCGACGGCGGCCACGCCCGGGTTCCGCGCCCGAAAGGCCCGGATCCCGGGCGTCCGCTCGTGGTCAGCGAAACGGCGGGGCTCCGCAGCGGCCAGGCCGGGCGGGTGGATTCAGGCGAGGGCGAGAAAGAGCTTCTCCAGGCGGTCCAGGTCGACGGCTGGTTCGCCGGTCTCCGCGGCCTCCAGGACGCACTGCCGCAACCCTGTCGAAACGATCTTGAATCCAGCCCGGTCGAGGGCCCGGGAGACGGCCGCGAGCTGGGTCACGACGTCCGCGCAGTCCCGGCCATCCTCCAGCATGGAAATCACGCCCCGGATCTGGCCTTCCGCGCGGCGCAGCCGCTTGATCACATCGCCCATCTGGTCGGGGTCAAGCTGCACCACATGCTCCTCACCTCAGCCGGTAACCCCCAGTGTACCCAGAGGGGTATTCTCGCAGGCGGTCGACTTCCCGCCGCCAGCACAGGCTAGTCGGCGGCAAATGATCAACGAAACGGCCGATCCGATATCGCCCATGATACCCATATAGGTATAGTTGAAGCCGTCCAATTGGCACAGGAAACGGCTCGTCGGCGCCGGCCGCTACGGGTCAGGAGGAGGAGACCATGAAGGTGGTCATCGTTGGAGCGGTTGCCGGCGGCATGTCGGCAGCAACTCGACTCCGTCGCGTGGCACCGCAACACGAGATCATCGTCTTCGAGCGCGGCAGCGAGGTGTCCTACGCCAACTGCGGCCTGCCCTACCACGTCGGCGGCGTCATTCCCAAGCGCGCCGATCTCATCCTCCAGACCCCCAAGCGGCTGCGGACCCGCTTCGACCTCGACGTCCGGATCCGCTCCGAGGTCGTCGCCATCAACCGGGACGCGCGCACGGTCCGAGTCCGCGCCCTCGACACGGGCACCGAGTACGACGAGACGTACGACCGCCTCATCCTCAGCCCCGGCGCCGCGCCCTTCGTCCCCAACCTGCCCGGCATCGAGCGGGCGCTGACCCTGCGCACCGTCCCCGACGCCGATCGGATGGCCGAGGCGCTGCGGGAGACCAGCCCCCGGACGGCGACGGTCGTCGGCGGCGGGTTCATCGGCGTCGAGACGGCAGAGAACCTGCGCCATCAGGGCCTTGACGTCACCATCGTCGAGCTGGACCAGCAGGTCCTCGCCCCGCTCGACCCGGAGCTGGCCGCGCTGGTCCACACCGAGCTGCGCCACAACGGCGTGCGGCTGGTGCTCGGCACCGCCCTGGCCAAGGTCCTCCCCGACGCGGTCGAGGTCGCCGACGGCCGGACGGTCCCCGCGGACCTGGTCGTGCTGGCGATCGGGGTCCGCCCAGAAACCCAGCTGGCCCGGGACGCCGGCCTGACGATCGGCTCGCGGGGTGGCATCGTCGTCGATGACCAGATGCGCACCTGCGACCCCGCCGTCTACGCCGTCGGCGACGCCGTGGAGAAGACCGACCGCATCAACGGCGGGCCGGGCCTCATTCCCCTCGCGAACACCGCCAACCGGCAGGGACGCCTCGTCGCCGACGCCATCGCCGGCCGACCGGTCAGCCTCGGCGGCCGGCTGGGCACGGCGATCGTGCGGGTGTTCGACCTGACCGTGGCGGTCACCGGATGGAACGAGAAGCGGCTGCGGGCGGCCGGGCGGGCCGGCCAGTCGATCCACACGCACCCGGCCAACCACGCCGGGTACTACCCCGGTGCCGAGTCCATGTCGCTGAAGATGCTGTTCGATCCGGCCACCGGTGCCATCCTCGGCGCGCAGGGGGTCGGCGGAGAGGGCGTCGACAAGCGCATCGACGTGCTCGCCACGGCGATCCGGGGTGGACTGCTCGCCGAGGACCTGGCTGACCTGGAGTTGGCGTACGCCCCGCCGTACGGTTCGGCCAAGGACCCGGTCAACATGCTCGGGTACATCGCGGAGAACCTGCGCACCGGCATGACCTCCTCGGTGCAGTGGCACGAGCTGGACGCCGTGCTGGCCGACGGGGCCTCGCTCATCGACGTGCGGACCCCCCTGGAGTACGCCTCCGGCCACATCCCCGGCTCGGTCAACATGCCGCTCGACGAGTTGCGGCCGAACCTCGGGCGGTTGCCGGCCGGGGACCTGGTCGTCTACTGCCAGGTCGGCCAGCGGGCGCACACGGCCACCACGCTGATCGCCGGAACCGGTCGGACCTGCACGAATCTCGACGGAGGCTACCGGACCTGGTCCGCCATGGCCGGCTGAGGTCCGCCTGCCGGTGGCGGCCGGGGCTGAGCACGCCTCGGCCGCCACGGCACCACCACCGCCGCCGCTGTGGCCGGCGCTGGGCACAGCAGCAGGAACGCTGTGCCCCAGGGTGGGAAACCGTCAGGTCGCCGCCGGGGACGGTGCGGCGCCGGACGGTTGCAGGGCCAGGCATGCTTGCATCGCGGCCGCCACGGTGGGATCGGTGGACTCGAGGTCCGCCACGCTCGTCGCCGTCACGCCGTGCTCGGACAGGCAGTTGAGGTAGGCGGCGGTGGCGCTGTCGTCACGGTTGCCCTGGCCCCGCGCGTCCCCGGACGGGCGCAGGGAGGCGCAGGCCTCCAGCGCCTCGTTCCAGGTGGCCTCGTCGACCCCCGGGGGCATCTGATCGCCGAACCCGCCGCCGGGTCCGCCGGGCCGGCCGGACGCATCGGACCGGCCGGAACCGCTGGGTCTGGGCCGCGCGCTGCCGTCGGGCAGCTGCCCGTTGGGCGGCCCCCCGGAGAACTGGCCCGAGGGCCGCGCTCCGGACGGGCGAGCGGACGGGTTCATCTGCCCGATGTCGACCCCGTGCTCGCGCATGCAGGTCGCGAAGTCGTCGCCGCTGGCCGTGGCCTCGTCGTCGGCCGAAGAGCCACAGGCGACCGTCAGCGCCCCGGCGGTGACCAGAGCCAGCGCCAGGCCAGCGAAGCGCGCCCGGTATGTCACGTCAGAACCTCCGATATCGTCCCCGTACGGGGCCTTACCACCGATGGCGTGGTGCGCCGAATCACGGCGTCTGATGCAACCGCGTCAACCTCGGCGACCCGTCACACCCGCCTCGGAGCCGGCTGGGAGTCGGACGGGGCCGGGCGACGTCGCCCGACCTCTCAGGAAGCTCCGAGGTTCAACCGAGCAAACCAGGAGCCGGCACCGGCAAACTAACGATCATGAGAGTCCGGCTGACCAACCCGCTCCGGATGCCGCGACGCCGACTCGTGCGGTGGCTCGCCGGTGGAGCGGCCGTCCTCGTCGCGGCGTCGACCGGGGTGGTCCTCGGCACCGGTTCCGACGACGGATCCGGGACGACGATCACCACCGCCAAGGTCCAGCGTGGCACGGTGAGCAGCACCGTCTCCGCCGCCGGCACGGCCCAGCCGCTGGCCAGCCGAGCGCTGAGTTTCAGCATGTCCGGCACGGTGACCGAACTCAACGTCACGGCCGGTGAT
The DNA here is from genome assembly GCA_013041765.1 of Dactylosporangium sp. Lineage (GTDB taxonomy): Bacteria > Actinomycetota > Actinomycetes > Mycobacteriales > Micromonosporaceae > JABDRL01. The sequence continues at coordinate 7,697 of JABDRL010000412.1, forward strand.
GTCGTGGATGCCGACGCCGTTCTGGCGAAGATCGACGACACCGATGCCCAGAGCGCCGTCGAGGACGCCCAGGCCCAAGTCGACAACGCCGAGGACGCGGTGGAACGCGCTCAGGCAAGCCTGTCGTCGGGCACGAGCGACGCGGGCTACCGGCTCGCGGCGTCCGCATCCCCCTCGACCCCGGCCTCGCCCGCCCCGTCGGAGACCGCGCCGACGCCGGCCGCCACGACGACCACCGACGCCGGGGGCGGGGATGAGGGGACGGGCGGGGGCACCACCGGCGGGGGCACCACGAGTGGCGACAACGCGCCGGGCGGGGGGCAGACCACCGGCGGTTCGGGCTCCGGCAGGGACTCGTCCGACGACAGCCTGCTGTCCGCCCAGCAGCAGCTCAACAACGCCCGGCGCACGCTGCAGCAGCAGCGGGCCAAGCTGGCCGGCACGGTCATCACCGCCCCGATCTCCGGCAAGATCCTCTCGGTCGGCGGGATGATCGGCAGCACGGTGAGTCAGTCCTCCGCCGGCTTCATCGTGCTGGCCGGCACCAACGACGTCGCTGTGGCCGCCGAGTTCACCGAGGCCGAAGTCGCCAGAATCGCCATTGGGCAATCGGCGAGGATCACTCTCCCGAACCTGCCGAACCAGGAGTTCACCGGGACCGTGTTCCAGATCGACCCGGCAGGCACGATTTCCAGCGAGCTCGTCCGCTACCCCGCGGTCATCGCCTTTGACGAGATTCCAGATATCCTGCTTTTCGGGCAGACCGCGAATGCCGCCGTCATCACGGAATCGGCCGCCGAGGTGCTCTACGTGCCGGCCACGGCCGTCAGCGACCGGAACGGCTCGACGGGAACCGTTACCGTGCGCGTCCGGTCCCGGGACGAGCGGCGCACCGTGCGGATCGGGCTTCGCGGAGACGTGTACACCGAGATTCAGAGCGGTCTGGCCGAAGGCGACGAGGTCCTTGTGGTCAGTCGATGACGCGTCGAAGCATGCATATGGTCAGTCTGCGGAAAGGCACGGCGATGCACCAGGTAACCGGTGCGACGGGAAGAGCCGCGAAGGTGCTCGTCGTCGACGATGAAGTCAACATCTGTGCCCTGCTCTCGGCGACCCTGCGACTGACGGGTTTCGAGGTCCGCGTCGCCGGCGGCGGCCGGGAAGCCCTCATCGCCGCCGAGGATTTCTGCCCGGATCTCGTCGTCCTCGACGTCATGATGCCGAATGTCGACGGTTTCGAGGTGGCCAGGCAGCTTCGCTCCTCCGGCCGGCTCGTCCCCCTGCTGTTCCTCACCGCGCGGGATTCGGTCGAGGACCGCATTTCCGGGCTGACGGCCGGGGCCGACGACTACGTCACCAAACCGTTCAGCCTCGAAGAGGTGGTCCTGCGCATCCGGGCGATCCTGCGCCGCAGCATTGGCGACAACGGACTCGTCGACGGGGGTGTGCTGCGCTATGCCGATCTGGAACTCGACGAGGACGCCCACGAGGTCCGCCGGGCCGGCAAGCTCATCGACCTGTCGCCCACCGAGTTCAATCTCCTGCGGTACCTGCTGACCAACGCCGGGCGGGTGATGAGTAAGGCGCAGATCCTCGACCGGGTCTGGAGCTACGATTTCGGCGGCGATGGCCGCATCGTCGAATCGTACGTCTACTACCTCCGGCGAAAGATCGACAAGTGGAGTCCGCCCCTGATCCACACCGTCCGTGGCGTTGGCTATGCCCTCCGCCTGCCCCGTGGCGACGAGGGGTGACGGCACCGGGGCGCCGGATTCGACGCCGCCTACGGACCTGGGGCCAGCGAACGATCAGGACGCGGATGGCCCTGACCGTCGTCGCCCTGGCCGCGGTCGCCCTGGTGATCGCGGATACCGCCGGCGTGATGCTGCTGCGGTCCAACCTCATCGAACGGATCGACCGGCAGCTCAACGCGCAGTCCAGGGGCTTCGACGGGCCTTCGGGCCGGGTCCCCGACATCACCGACCCGCAGCAGCAGCGCCGCCGCCCCTCGTTCTTCGCCCCCGACTCGCGGCTGTACCACTACGACGTCGATGGCGAGCTGATCACCGATCCCGGATTCGACGGTCCGACGCTCGACCTGTCGTCGCTCGGCGACATCCGCGACCACGCCGACGACCGGACGCCGATGACGATCGACGGCAGCAACGGCACCTCGTGGCGGGTCCGGGTGACCCGGCTGCCGGACGATCTCGGCTACGGTGTCAGCGCGGTCTCCCTGGCCGAGGTCGATCACACCTCGGAGACCCTGCTACTGATCAACATTGCCGTGACCGGGGTGGTGCTCCTCATGCTGGGGGCCGCCGCGGCCGGGGTCGTGCGCATCGGGCTGCGGCCGTTGACCCGGATGCAGACCACGGCGGAGACCATCGCCGCTGGTGATCTCTCCCCCCGGGTGGCAGACGCCGACCAGCACACCGAGGCCGGACGGCTCGGCACGGCGCTCAACGTCATGCTCGGGCGCATCGAGGCCGCCGTCGCGGAGCAGACGGCCTCGGAGCAACGCCTTCGGCAGCTGCTCGGCGACGCGGCCCACGAGCTGCGCACGCCCCTGACGTCCATCCAGGGCTTCGCCGAGCTGTACCGGCGCGGCGGCGCCCCGCCCGGCCCGCATCTGGACGAGGCCATGGGACGCATCGAGTCGGAGGTGAGCCGGATGCGCCTGCTCGTCAACGACATGCTGCTGCTCGCCCGGCTGGACGAGGAGCGCCCGCTGCGCTGCCAACCGGTCGATCTGCTGTCGGTGGCGGCGGATGCCGTCCGGGACGCCCACGTCCGCGTGCCGTCCCGGTTCGTCGAGCTGTCCGGCACCGACGACCGGTGCGAGACCTTCGAACCGGTGACGGCCCTTGCCGACGAGCCGCGGATCCGGCAGGTGGTCACCAATCTCGTCGCCAACGCCCTCCAGCACACCCCGGACGACGCCCGCATCATCGTCAAGGTCGGCCGCCCCCCGGCGACGGCCGACCCCGGGCCCCCGACCACGGCCATCGGCGGCGACCTGGTGCCCGGCCGCCGGGTCGCGGCCATCGAAGTCGTCGATACCGGCCCCGGCATGACGGCCGCCGACGCCCAGCGGGTCTTCGAGCGGCTGTACCGGGCGGACCCCAGCCGCTCCCGCCGCCACGGCGGGGCAGGGCTCGGGCTGGCGATCGTGGCCTCGATCGTCGCGTCCCACGGCGGCAAGGTCGAGCTGTGGACCGGCCCGGGAACCGGCGCCCGGTTCCGGGTGCTGCTGCCCGCCCGGCCGCCCGCCGTCGAGGACGAGGACGAGACCGAGACCGAGACCGAACCGGAAGATCGCGATTAGCTGTGGCAACGGTGCAGCCCCAGCGACACCAATGCCACACCCAATCGCGATCTCTACTCCGCTTCCACCCGGCACGCCGGTGAGCACGCGACCGGGGACCCCCGCCAACCGCCGTGCCGGAGCATCGTGGCGACCTGCGCCGCGACCAGGCACGGCCGATCGATCACGTCGCCCCAGCCGTAGCGCAGCACCGCCAGGCCACCGGTAAGGGTGACGTTGTCCCGCCACCGGTCGTCGCAGCGGGTCTGGCAGGGATGGGCCATCCGGCCGTCCAGCTCGACCACCAGCTTCCACTGCTCGTATCGGACGTCGTCGTAGCGACTGCGGCCGTTCACCACCGATCGGGTCTGTCGCGCCGCCGTTGGCAACCCGTGGGGTACCTCGACATCGCGCAGGTACCGGCGTTCCAGCACCGAATGGCAGCCGCGGGCGACATCGCGCAGCCCGTCGACGAGTTCGGCCCTCCACCGGGCCTTTCCCCGTCCTCCCAGCGTCGCGAGGAGCCGGGAGGGGGTGGTGAGTCCCCGCTCGCACGAGCCGGACAGCCAGCCAACGGCCTGGTCGATGGAGCGTGCGGTCTGGGTCAGGTCGATCACCGTCTCCTCGACCCGGGTCAGGGGCGGCAGCCGGCTCGGGTGCCGGGCCTGCTCGGCCCGGGCCGACCGGTGCACGACCAGCCCGGGCCTGGAGGCGACCTGGCAGGTCAGCGGCACGCGGATGTGCAGGCAGCCGGTTGTCTCATCCCGCAGGTGCCACACCTCGGCCGCGCTCTCATGGCTCAGCAGCGCCAGCGGGCCGCCGCAGAGCGTCGCGGCCCACCGCAGGGCATCGCGTGGCACCGGTCCGTTGAAGGTCGCGTAGATGCCAGGAAACGCCCGCTGCCAGCGACCGCTGGCGAGCCGCGCCCGGATGGCCCCGACGGTCAGCCCGCAGGCTTCGGCCTGGCGTCGGGTGACGATGCCCGCCTGCCGGGCGGCGATCCGGGAGAGTTCCGCCCGGAGGTGGTGTTCCTGGACGGTCTCCCGGCGAGGGCCGTGCGCGCTGGGGCGGTCGGCTGGCATCGGACCAGATTCGACGCGTTGGCCGGACCTCGCCACCAGGTGCACGGAGAGCTGTGGACAACCAGGGGCATGTGGACAGCGGCGGGGCCGCCGCCGCGGTGGCCGAGGACTCCAAGGGAGTTCCGAGGAAGCGTGTGGGTCGTTTCGAGGCTGCCCCACCAACATCATCGGCATGCGCTTGTTGCGACGACCAACCATCGTGCTCAACGCCGCCCTGGCGGCGCTGGCGCTGGCCGGGATCGGTTGGGCATACCACGCCGTCACCGCGTCCGATACCGACGCCGCCGCGTCCACCACCGGGGAACGCGTGGTCACGGCGGCCAGCGGCGACGTCACCGCGACGGTTTCCGCGTCCGGCACCGTCGAGAGTGCCACCACGGCCGACGCCAGCTTTGTCACTTCCGGCACGGTCACCGAGATCCATGTCAAGGTCGGCGATGTCGTCACCGAGGGGCAGCTCGTCGCCAAGGTCGACCCGACCGATGCCCAGAACGACCTGGCAACGGCCCGGGCCAACCTGACGGCCGCGGAGCAGTCCCTGGCCCGGGCCGAAGCCAACGATTCCGACGATGCCACCATCGCCTCGGCCGAGGCCAAGGTCACGCAGGCGCAGACCACGGTGGATACCGCGCAGCGAGCGGTGGACGGCACGGCCCTCACCGCTCCGATCGCCGGAACGGTCACCGCGGTCAACGGCGCGGTCGGGTCGGCCTCCGGCGGCGGGTCGTCCAGTGGCGGGTCGTCCAGTGGCGGCGACTCGTCGAGCGGCGGCTCGTCGAGCGGCTCCTCCTCCGGCTTCGTCCAGCTGGCCGATCTGAGCACGCTCCAGGTCGCCGCGAGCTTCGCGGAGACCGACGCGACCAAGCTCACGGTCGGTCAGGCGGCGACCGTCACCTGGAGCGCGCTCAGCGGCACGACGGCCACCGCGACGGTCGCGAGCATCGCCCCAACGGCCACCACCTCCAACAACGTCAACACCTACGCGGTCGTGGCGACGCTCGACACCTCCCCGGACGGTGCCCGGCTGGGGCAGAGCACGACGGTCGAGGTCACGGTCGCCGAGGCCACCGATGTGCTGCGAATCCCGACGGCGGCGCTGGTCACCGCCGGCAGCCGGTACAGCGTGCGGGTTCGCACCGCGGAGACGACCGAGACCAGGACCGTCGAGATCGGCGTCCAGGGCGACCAGTACGTGGAGATCACCTCTGGGTTGACGGCGGGCGAGCGGGTCCTCATCACCGTCACGGTCACCAGCAGCGATTCCTCCCGCGACGGCGGCAACCAGCAAGGCGGACTCCCCGGCGGGAACACGGGCGGCGGACCGGCGGGCGGCGGACCCGGAGGCGGGCGATGAGCCC
>JABDRL010000129.1 GCA_013041765.1 Dactylosporangium sp.
GGCCGGCCGCGCCGGCCGTGGCGGTGCTTCGGCAGCGGTACCCGAGGGCCTGGGAGTACGTCGAGGCCGCGGCCCGCGCCGGCCAGGCCGGGGACCTGGTGCGGTCCTGGCTGGGGAGGGCATGCCCGCCGGCACCGGACGGCTGGGGCGAGAACCGTGCGGCGCCCGCGGCCGTTGCCAGCCCGGAGGCGCGGGCGAGGGGCCGGTTCACCAGGAACTTCATCATCCAGGCGACGGCGGCGGAGTGGGCCCTGGTCCTGCTGGCCAGGGCCCGGCTCGCCCTGGCTGGCAGCGGGGCCAGGATCGTGCTGTTCCAGCACGACGAGCTGGTGGTGCACTGCCCGGCGGCTCGGGCGGAGGCCACGGTCGGGACTCTCCGACGGGCCGGCGACGAGGCCGGGCGCCTGCTGTTCGGGTCGACGCCGGTGCGCTTTCCGCTGGAGATCGCGGTGGTGGAGTGCTATGCCGATGCCAAGTAGGCCGTGCCGGAGCGGCCTGCTCGGCGTCGGCTACGCGCCCAGGCCCAGGCCGCTGAGCAGGGGCGGCGCCAGCAGGAGCCCGCCGGCGAGGACGGCGACGGCGGTGAAGGTCGTGCGCAGCCCGAGTACCTCCACCTTGCCGCCCACCTTGACGGCGAGGGCGTCGGGTACCCCGACGCAGTGCCACAGCTTCTTGCGCCGGATGGGGATCGGCCAGAACAGCGGGCAGCCCCGGTCGGTGAGCAGGTCGCCGAGCAGGTGGACGATGCCCCCGACGCCGAGGGCCACGCCGAGGGCCGGGTAGCCCCGGCCCCCTGGGAGCTGCTGGTAGGTCCCGAAGGCCGCCGCGGCGGCCGCCAGCGTGACGATGATCCAGCCGGCCCGCTTCGCCCACTTCTCGAACAGCCCGCGCAGCGCCATGGCGAAGGTGAAGAACAGCACGCCGATGACGGCCCACTTGCCGAATACCGCGCAGAGCGCGATCGTGCCGGCGCCCAGCGCGATATTGAACACCAACGTGTGGGTCAGGGTCCGGTGTCCGTTGTGGCGGCGGGGATCCCCGCTGCGGCGGGTGAGGTTGTAGACCCCCAGGGACAGCTTCTCGACACACTCGGCGAGGAACAGCGACACCACCCCGAAGGTGTGCGCGACCGTCGCCCCGCCCTTGTTGGCGGTGACCTTCCCGGAGACGTCCATATCGGGCAGCAGCGCTCCGCCGGCGCACATCGCGGTGCCGACCGCGAGCTGGAGCGAGGTCTGGTGGAACAGCCCGAGGTGTTCCAGGGCCAGCGATCCGCTCAGCCATGCTGCGGCACCGGACAGGGCGTGCGAAGGTCCCATCATGGTTCCGATCTTAACGACCGGTGACCGTGACCCCCGTGACCCCGCTCGGTCCCGAGCGGGAGCATGCGTGTTGATGGCCATATGGCCGCGGCGGCGTGCCGGAGCCGCTGGCTGGGAGCTTGGTGAACGTAATGATTCAGTAACGATGGTGTTTCCCGTTTGGAGTACATCCAAAGTTGACTCGGCGATTAAAGACCATTCATCGTTCTTCTTGAGAAAGGTATGATCTGTCTTTCTCGCGCCAATTGCAGTGATTGTCGAAGATCATCATTTGATCGATGAAGATAAGGTCGCTGCTATTATATCCGCGCTCGGGAACGCTCCCAGTGCTGGGCTGCCAGGGCGGGGCTGGTCGGCGGCGCGAGCTGTCGAATCGCCGTGGCGCTGGTAGGGCGGAAGGATTTCCCGACGGGCTTCGAGATTGTTGATCAATGTCGTGTGATGGTTCGGCGACGGTCAGCGTTCTTGACGCCTGTCTGGATCGGTCATAGTGTTTCTGAGCCCTTGAGATCGTTCTGTGGCATAACCCATTTAGTGCCCCCCACGACTTCCTTTCTGGCCGCTCTAGGGAGGAGTGCTCCGCGCATGCGCCACGTACTGTTTGGGCGAGTGATCGCCTGCATGATCATAACGGGGATTGTGAATTGCAGTGCCGCCTGCGGTACTGCTGGACCGGGGGCTGGATCAGCCGATACGGTCCATGTCTGGGCTCTCACGGATCCTCAGAACGAGCCGCTAATCCAGGCTGGTATCGACGATTTTAACGAGACCTCCAGAGTCAAGCTGGAGCTGACCACGTACGTCAACGATGCGTACAAGCAGAAGCTACAGGTCTCCATGGGGTCTCCAAATGCCCCCGATGTGTTCTTCAACTGGGGCGGGGGGAACCTTTCCCAGTTCGTGCAAGCCGACCAGGTTGTTGACCTGACCGACGCGTTGCGCCAAGAGCCGAGCGTCGCCTCTTCTTTTATTCCTAGCATTCTGTCCGCTGGCAAGATCAACGGTAAGCAGTATGCTTTGCCGATGAACGGGATGCAGCCGGTCATCCTCTTCTACAACCGGAAGGTCTTCTCCAACGCCGGTCTGCAGCCGCCGAAAACCTTTGATGATCTGCTCAGACTGGTGTCGGCCTTCAAGGCGAGGGACGTGATTCCGATCGCGTTGGCCGGTTCGCAGGGCTGGACCGAGCTGATGTACCTGGAATACCTGCTCGACCGCATCGGCGGGCCGGACAAATTCGCGAGCATCACGGCTGGTTCAGTGGGGGCCTGGCGGGACGCGGCGGTGCTGAAGGCCCTCCGCATGACGCAGGACTTGGCCGAGCGGGGTGCGTTCGGCGCGACATTCTCCTCGGTGAACTACGACAACACCGGTGCCAGCAAGCTGCTGGCTACCGGCAAGGCGGCCATGCACCTGATGGGGAGTTGGGAGTACTCATCCCAGCTCGGCAACAACCCCGACTTCGTCAACGGCGGCGAGCTGGGGTGGGTCCCGTTCCCCGCGGTCCCGACGGGAACGGGCGATCCGACCAACGCCGTCGGCAATCCGAGCAACTACTTCTCGATTTCCTCAGGTTCCAAGCATATCGATGTGGCGACCGACTTCCTGCTGAACACGATGAGTTCGGTTTCACATGTCACCCGACTCGTCGACAGCGGTCAGGTGCCTGCGGTCAAGGGTATCGAGACCCAGCTGGCCGGAACCTCGAACGGCGAGTTCACCACCTTCACCTACCGTCTGGTCTCAGACGCACCGTCGTTCACCCAATCCTGGGACCAGGCGCTGAGCCCATCGCTGAGTTCGGAACTGCTGACGAATCTGCAGAAACTGTTCCTGGCGCAGATCACTCCGGAAGAGTTCGTCACGACCCTTGAGAAGGCCAAGTGAACTCCGCATGACCGGTGCGTTGAGGAATACCACGAAGCGGTCGGCGCAGCCCGGATTCATCTGGGCTGCGCCGGCCACATTGCTCTTCGCCACGTTCGGGCTTGTCCCGATCCTGGTGGTTGGCTATCTGAGCCTGACCAGCTGGAACGGCCTGGGGACCCCGGAGTGGGTCGGCCTGGACAACTGGCGGGCGCTGCCCAACGACCCGGACGTCGGGGGCAGCATCGGAACGACCCTCCTGCTGACGGCGCTGTGCTGGATGCTCCAGACACCGCTGTCCCTGCTGCTCGGAGTATGGGCCGCCGGCCCGCAACGCAGCCGGGCGATCCTGTCGACGATCTTTTTCGTGCCCCTGCTGCTGTCCACCGCCGCGATCACCCTGACCTGGCTGTCGCTGCTTGATCCGAACTATGGCCTGGCCGCGGCCCTCGGACCGTTCGTCGGGGTGCCCGACGGCAACTTCCTCGGATCGCCCGACCGCGCGCTCTACGCGGTCGCATTCGTGATCGCGTGGCAGTTCGTGCCATTTCACACGCTGCTGTACCAGACCGCGGTCCGGGGGATTCCGCGCAGCCTCTACGAGTCCGCCAAGCTGGACGGAGCCCGAACCATCAGCCAGTTCTTCACGATTACGCTGCCGATGCTGCGACACACCTTCATCGCCTCGTCGGTGCTGATGATTGTCGGCTCCCTGACGTATTTCGAATCGATCCTGCTGCTGACCGGGGGCGGCCCGGGTACGAGCACCCGCGTACTGCCGCTGCATATGTACATCAAGGGATTCGTGGGTTTTGACATGGGCTATGCCAGTGTCCTGGCGGTTCTGCTGGTCGTGGTCGGAACCGTGTTGTCCGTGGTGATCGTGCGATCGACCGGATACCACCGTATGACCAGCCAGCGGGAGGGCATGCGATGACCCACGACCGGCTGGAATACGCGGGAACGGGCCTGTACCGGGTGCCGCCGGTGGACGTGCGCGATCCGGAGAACCGCAGGCTCAGCCGCTACCGGCAAGCGCTGGTCAACATCGGCATCGCCCTGTGGCTGATCGTGGTGACGGTGCCGCTGTACTTCATTGTCATCACCAGCCTCCGGACCTCGGACGCCTACGTCGAGGAAGGGGCGATGCGGCCGCCGTCGCAGATCAGCTTCGACAACCACGCCAGGATGCTCGAACTCGGCTTCGGCAGGTTCATCGTCAACAGCACGATCGTGACCGGGGCGACGGTCCTGCTCGTGCTCGGCACCGCGCTGCCGGCGGCGTACAGCATCATTCGTGGCCGAAGCCGGGTCACCCGGATGGTGTTTCCGGTGTTCCTGCTCGGACTTGCCATCCCCGCCCAAGCGGTGATTGTCCCGATCTACCTGGTGATCACGCGGGTACACCTGTACGACTCTCTCCTAGCGATCATTCTCCCCACGGCGGCCTTCTCCCTACCCATGTCGATCGTGGTGCTGACCAGCAACCTGCGCGACATCTCGACAGACCTCTACGAGGCGATGATTGTCGACGGGGGAACGGCAGTTCAGACATTCCTGCATGTGGTGCTGCCTTCCGCCCGGCCGGGGTTCGTCACGATCGGCGTGTTCAGCGGCCTGAACGCCTGGAACGGGTTCATCTTCCCGCTGGTACTGACGCAGAGCGACGACCAGCGCGTGGTTCCGCTCGGGCTGTGGAACTACCAGAACCAGTTCGGCACGGATGTGCCGGGCCTGTTCGCCGCCGTGCTGATCTCGGCGGTTCCGGTCTTGGCGCTGTACCTGTTTGGCCGCCGTTTCCTGCTCAAGGGGTTGTCGGCGGGGTACGGGAACTAGGCCCCGAGGCGGCGCGTGCCGGCACCAGACGGTCAGATTCCGTTCCGGGCAATGGTGTCCTGATACCACTGCGCGCTGTCCTTCGGGATGCGCTGCTGGCTGTCGAAATCGACGTAGACGATGCCCCACCGCTGGGAGTATCCTGCCGACCACTCAAAGTTATCCAGCAGGGACCAGAGATAGTAGCTCTCCACCCCCACGCCGTCCTCGATCGCCCGGTGCACGGCCGCAAGGTGGGTCCGCAGGAACTCGATGCGCTCCGGGTCATAGACAACCGTGCCGTCCGGCGCGTCGTCGGTGGGAATGCCGTTCTCGGTGATGGAGATGGGGATGTCGCCGTAGTCCTGCCTGACCCGCAGCAGGACGTCGTGCAGGCCGTCCGGGTAGAGCTGCTGCCAGGTGGCCATTGATGTCGGATGTTTCATGACATAAGTGCCACTAGTGTCAACGTAGACCGGGTTGTAGTAATTGACACCAAGAAGATCAACAGGTGCGGCGATGACGTTCAGATCGCCATCCTTGATCACGCGGTGCAGAGCGGCCGTCTTGTCCTGGTCGGCCAGCAGGTCCTGCGGATAGGAGCCCTTGAAGATCGGATCGAGATAGATCCGGTTCTCCATGGCATCCGCCACGGCGACGGCGGTGCTTCCCGCGGACGCGTCGTCGGCGGGATAGACCGGGGCGAGATTGAGCACGGGGCAGATGCGCCGCGCGCGACCGGAGTCCCGGAACGCCCGCACCGCCAGGCCGTGGGCCAGCAGCAAGTGGTGCCGGACGGCCCAGGCCGCCTCCGGATCGCGCTTGCCCGGTGCGTGGAACCCGGAAACGTACCCGACCTCGGCGATCGTTTTCGGCTCGTTGATCGTTGCCCACGTCGGCACGGACGAGCCGAGCGCCTCAAACATGATCGCGGCGTAGTCGGCGAACCGCTGGGCCGTGTCCCGCTGCTCCCACCCGCCCGTCTCCTGGAGGGCCTGGGGCAGATCCCAGTGGTACAGCGTCGCGAGCGGCTCGATGCCACGCTCCAGCAACCCGTCCACCAGCCGCTTGTAGAAATCGAGCCCCCGCTGGTTGGCCGACCCCCGCCCGTCCGGCTGGATACGGGGCCAGGCGATGGAGAACCGGTAGGTCTGCACTCCGAGGGACTGCATGATGTCGAGATCGGTGAGGTACCGGTGGTAGTGGTCTGCGGCCTGCTCTCCGGTGTCGCCGCCGCTGATGCGGCCGGGGACCGCGCAGAACGCGTCCCAGATGGACTGCCCTCGACCGTCGGCCTTGACCGCGCCCTCGATCTGGTACGCCGAGGTCGCGACCCCCCAGCGGAAACCGTCCGGGAACCGCCTGCCCTCGGGCGGCGACGGGCTGGCGCCGCGCCGCCTGGGGGTGGGCACCGAGTGACTGTCGCACCCGAGCGTGATCGCCGTCGGCAGCGTGATCATCGCACCGACCAGGGATCGCCGGGACAGGCGGGGAGACTGCGACGGCTGGCGCACGGCAGCGGTCTCCTTCCCCCTTGCGTGTCTGACGAGCTTACCTACTCGGGGTGAAGACGTGCTGTGCAACTGTGCTGCCGTGACCGGATCTTAACTGTGCCGGGGTGCTTGCTCCCCGGGGCGGAGGCGAGCGATGATCAGCGGATGGTTCGGTCCGAAGCATTGGCTCCTGCCCTGGACGCGGTGCGTGACCGGCTGCGCGCGACCCCGGTGGGGCGCCTGCTGGTCGGGATCACGGGACCTCCGGCGGCCGGGAAGTCGACGCTGGCCACCGCGCTGGCCGGGGCGCTGACCCGGAGCGCGGTTCCCAGCGTCGCCGTCGGGATGGACGGTTTTCACCTGGCCAACCGTGAGCTGGAACGGCAGGGACTGGCCGGCCGCAAGGGCGCGCCCCAGACCTTTGACGCGCACGGGTTCGTGCACCTGCTGCGCCGGCTGCGGGAGCCGGCCGAGGCCGTCGTCTACGCCCCGCGGTTCAGCCGGACCCTGAACGAATCGATCGGCAGCGCGATCCCGGTGCAACCCGGTACCAGGGTGATCGTGATCGAGGGCAACTATCTTCTTCTCGACGTCGGCCCCTGGCGATTGGCCAGGGAACTCATGGACCTGGTGATGTATCTGGACGCGCCGGACCCGACGCGCCGGGACGCGCTCATGCGCCGGCAGTTGGGGCGCGGGCTCGACCTCACGGCGGCGACCGACTGGGTGGACGGCAGCGACGAGGCCAACGCCCAGGTGATCGCCGCGACGAGACCGCATGCCGACCTCGTGCTGGAGCGGGGCCCCGAGGCCCTCAGACGGTCGCGCGGGTAGCGGGCCGGCGGCGCCTCGGACCGGTCCACCACAGCGGACGCGGATCGGCGGCCCACAGCATCCGTCGCCAGCGTGGCCGCCGGGCCCGCAGCACCGCGACATAGCTGGTGGCAACGGCGACAGCCTGGTCGGCCTGGGCCTCGGTGAGGCTGGCCCGGCCGAACACCACGAGGTTGACCAGATCGGCGAGATCTGCGATCACCTGTGGCGCGACGCAGGCGACCGCCGGCCGCAGGACATGGGCGGGCCCGCCGGTCGCCGTCGCGGCGTGGGCACTGACCTCCGTCGCCGAGAGCGACGCCGGAGGCGGCCGGCCAGCCAGTCGCAGCGCGTCGTGCACCTCGTCCCAGGCCCCGACGACCCGCGCATTGGGCGCTCCGGCCCACAACCGGCGGCGGCGCCGGGCCCGCAGCGCCAGCAGCAGCCCCGCATACGTTCCGACCAGGCAGACCAGCACGATCCCGCCAGCGACGACGGAGGGTGGTATCCCGGAACCTCCCGCCCCGGCCGAGGCCCCAGCGGGGCCCTGGGCCGGGACCGAGGGCGGCGCGCTCGACGGTGGTGGGGTCGAGGCCGTCGACGGGCTCGGCGGCGGGGGATCCGGCTTGGGAACGAAATCCTCCTCAACGGGTTTCGGCTTGCTGTTGGGCTCGGGCAGCGGGTTGAACGCCACCCAACCCACCCCGTCGAACAGCACCTCCGGCCAGGCCAGGGCGTTCGCTCCGCGGACGGCGGGCTGGTCCGCGGAGACCTCGAAGCCCACCGCGAGGCGCGTCGGCATCCCCAGCGCCCGACTCAGCACGGCGAACGCCGCCGCGAACTGCTCTGACGTGCCCTTCTGCCCGCCGGTGTTCCTCGCGGCGAACAGGAAGAAGTCCAGGTTCGGGTACGCGTGGCCGCTGGGTGCGTCGGCCACCAGCTGATAGTGCTCGGAGATGAACCGCTCGATGGCCAGCGCCCGCAGGTATGGCGACTCGGCCTGCTCGGCGATCTGGTTCGCCAGCCGCTCGATGTCCGCCGGGACCTCCCCGGGGAGCCGGGCGAACCGGCGGATCGTCGCCGAGTCCTGCGGCGTGCCGGCGGTCGGCAACAGGTTCACCTCGATCGTCGGCGGCCGGGAGAGCACGGTGTACGTCAGACCCGGCCGTAGCCCGTCCGGCAGGGCGATCGTCGCGATGTCCGGGTCGTAGGCCACCCTGACCCCGTCGATCCGCTCGGGCATCGTGGCCGCCGGCAGCAGCCGCCCATCCAGCTGGTCAATCGTGATCTTCTGCTCGACGGTCCGCTGGGCGCCGCCCCCCGCCCGACCATCCGGCTCCGGGACCGACAGGATCCGGCCAGCCGTACGGTAGTTGCCGCTGACCCGCCAGGTCACGCCGTCGTAGTCGCTGAGCACCGCCAGCCGAAGCCGGCGGTCCCCGCCCGACAACCGGGCATCGAACAGGTGCTGGTCCGGATCGAGTGCCCAGCCCGACAGCCGGGCCAGCGGACTCTCGTCCAGGGAATCGAGCTGGGGCGGAGTGACGTACTGGCGGGGATCTGTCGGATCGGCGGCGATCCGAGCGGCGACCATCGGTGCGAGCACCGCCCCGGCGGCCAGAATCATGGCCAGCCCGGCGGCTGTTCCAACGGCGATCCGCAGCCGCAGCCCGCTGCGCTCCTTGCGGGCCAGACCGGGCTGGGCGGTTTCCCCGGTTCCGGTGCTGGCGGCCAGCCCCAGGGCCGCACACCCGGCATAGAGACCCGCCAGGAGCGCATCCGGGCCGGCGTTCGGGCCGACAACGTAGAGACAGCCCCCGAGCAGGGCGATCAGCGGGGCGTAGGAGACCAGCATCAACCGGCCGCGAATGGCCAGCTCCGCGGCTGCCAGACCGGCGATCCAGATGGCGAGTACCGGCACGACCACCGTGTCCGGCTGGGGCTCGATGGGGATCATCGCCGTCAGCAGGCGGGGAATGCCGTTGTGCAGCGCGTCGCGGGACAGCGCGGCGACGTCGCCGGGCACGTCGCCGGAATCGGCGGCCAGCTTCACCGCACCGGCGGTGTACCCGACCAGGCAGATCACCGAGAGCGGGGCTGCGGACCAGGCCGGCAGCCGGCTCGCCGCGAGACTGACGCCGACGACCCCGACCGCAGCCCCGACGGCCAGCTGCGGCATCAGCACACCGGCGTAGATGCGGGACAGCATCAGGCCGCTGGTGCTCAGCATGCCGGCCAGCGCCAGCGGGACCAGGACCGCCCGTAGCCGGCTGGCCCGCAACCCGCGCCCGTCCCGGTCCCCGGGGGCTACCACGTCGGTACTCCGTCCCAGGCCGCCGCGAACGTCTCCCCGTCGGCCGCCGACAGGATCAGGACCCCCTCGACCAATGCCGGCTGCGGCTCGGCCGCTCCGAGGGCGGCGATGACGATGGTGGGATACGTCCCCCGGAGCGCACTGACCGGGGACAGATCCTCGGCCCGCCCGGGGCCGGTCAGGTAGATCAGGGTGTCGCCGAGCCGCCGGGCGCGCAGCCGGCCGATCGCGTCCTGGAAGGGATCCGGGCCGACCAGCCCGGCCTTGGCCTGGGCCGGGCGGGTCAGCCCGGCCTCGGCCAGCAGATCGAGCGCCGGGCGGGTGTCCCGGTCGCGACCGGAGGACCGCGCCGTCGGGCCGCTGACGAGTTGCAGCACCACCGGGAGTTCGGTGCGGGCCGCCGCGAGGATGATCGACGCGGCGGCCTCGCACGCCGACTCGAACGTCTCCGCGGTCGCCGCCCGCGCGTCCGGGTACACCAGGGCCCGGTCGTCGAGCAGCAGCACCAGCCGGGGCAGGCTGGTGTCGAGGTGTTCTCGTACCATCAGCTTCCCGACGCGTGCCGTGGTCCGCCAGTGCACCCGTCGCAGCTCATCGCCGATGACGTACTCCCGGAGGGTGTCAAACGTGATCGTGCCGTGCGGGACCCGGTCGATGAGTCCGTCGAGGCTGCGGGTCACGCCGGGCGGGACGGCGGCGAGGGGATAGACCTTGGGATAGACCCAGACCCGGTCGGTGTCGCCGTGGGACCGGGGCATGGTCACCAGCCCCAGCGGGTCGCGGCGCACCACGCGCAGCGGTCCGATCTCCACAACCCCCCGGCGCTGGGTACCGACCGGGTACTCGACCGTGGTCTTCTTGCCCGCGCGCAGCCGCAGCAACGGGACCGGGATGGTCTCCCGGCCGCACCGGTCATGGGCGATCAGCGTCGCGGCCCGCAACCGGCTGGCATTGCTGACGGTCAGCGTCACCCGGCTGTCCTGGCCCCGCATCACCCGGTCGGGGTCGGCGCGGCGGACGACACACAGGTCGGGACGCCAGGCGACGTAGATCAGCGCGAACCCGAGCGCGACCACCGCAGTCGTGCCGATCATCGTCAGCTCCGCGTATCCGAACGCGAACCCACCGCCGATCATCGCGGCGGCGGCGAGCAACAGGCCGATGCCCCGGGGGGTCATCCTCATCGTCAGGCGGCTGCCGGGATGGGCACCGACACCGAGTCCACCACGTCCCGGAGCACCGCCGTCGGTACGACCCCCCGGACCTGGGCATCGGGCGACAGCAGCATCCGGTGGGCGAAGACCGGCTCGACCAGTGCCTTGATGTCTTCTGGGATGACGAACCCCCGGCCGGTGGTCAGCGCATAGGCCCGCGCGGCCCGGGTCAGCGCGATCACGCCGCGCGGGCTGACCCCCACCCGGATCTGGGGATGACCGCGGGTCGCCGCCGCCAGGCGGACGGCGTAGGCGTAGAGCGGGTCGGCGATGTAGACGCGCTGGGCGATGGCGATGAGCTGGGTGATGACGCCGGTGTCCGCGAGCGGTTCCAGCGCGTCCGGGCTGCGCCCGTCCCCGGCGCCCCGGAGCACCTCGATCTCGATGCTCTCGTTCGGGTATCCAACCGACAGCTTCATCAGAAAGCGGTCGAGCTGGGCCTCGGGGAGGCGGTACGTGCCGTCCATCTCGACCGGATTCTGGGTCGCCACGACCAGGAACGGTCGGGGGACCTGGTGGGGCACCCCGTCCACGGTGACCCGGCCCTCTTCCATCACTTCCAGCAACGCCGACTGGGTCTTGGGCGACGCTCGGTTGATCTCATCGGCGATGACGATGTTGGCGAAGATCGGGCCCTGGTGGAACTCGAACCCCCCGGTGGCCTGGTTGTAGATCGTGACCCCGGTGACGTCGCTGGGCAGCAGATCCGGGGTGAACTGGATGCGTCGCCAGGCCGCGTTGGCACTGGCGGCGATGGCCCGCGCGAGGGTGGTCTTGCCGACGCCCGGCACGTCCTCCACCAGCACGTGCCCCTCGGCGAGCAGCGCGGTCAGGGCCAGCCGGACCACCTCCGGCTTGCCGAGGAGCACCGAGCCGATCGCCGAGGCCAGCTTGCCGACCGTCTCCGCGAAGACGGTGGCCTCCGTCTCGGTCGGCGGCGTGACAAACCCCGCGGTGGCCGGCTGCTGGTCGGCGATTGTTGGGTTGATCATGATCAGCCTTTGGAATTGAGCGGCCGGGCGTGGCCGGGTTCACAGGAGCACGGTCAACGACGGCACGGCAGGATCAACAGCGTGGCAGCGCTCCGGTGGTGACCGTGTTGTTCCCCCCGACGTTAAACCAGGCCAACGGGGTGTAGTACTGGCCTCCGGCAAAGCTGATTTTGACCCAGATGTTGGTGTCCTTGTAATTGTTGTAGACGTAGGCCCTGACGTTGATTCCGGTGGTGTAGCAGTACGCCGTGTACGTCGACTTGTGGGTGGTCCGGCCGACCTGACCCGAGTGCAGCGCCGCGGGGTTGCTCTGCACCTCCAGCGCGTTGTCCGGGTCGTCGCACCAGGCGTGCTGGGCCGGATCGCTGCTGGCGGTGTTGTTCTGGCAGAACGCCACCCCGGTGACGGACTTGGTCGACTGCGTGCCCGCCGCCGTCGCCGACCCGGCGGGCGTGGAGACCTTGACGGTGTAGGGATAGCTCGTGCTCGGGGTCAGCCCGCTGACCGTGATGGAGCCGCACGTTCCGGTGACCGCCGACTTGCCGGAGACCGTGACCGAGCAGGTCGAGGTGCTGGCACCACCGAGGCCCGCGGTGAACTTCACCGTCAGGGCGGTGGCGGTGGCGGTGGCACTGACCCCGCTGACCGTGGGCTCCTCGATCGTCTTGGCGGTGGTGGTGCCGTCGGCCCCGGCTCCGGCCTCGTTCACCGCGTGCACCTTGACCGTGATGGTGGCGCCGTCGGCCAGCCCGGACACGGACGTGGAACGCCCGCTGGACACGTCCTTGGTGACCCCGCCGGCCGTGACGACGTACTTGGTGATCGGGCGTCCGTTGGTGGCGGGCGCCGTCCAGTTGACCGCGATGGTGCCCTGCTTGTCCGTGGCGGTCGACGCGGTCACCGCGGGCTTGCCCGGGGCCGTGTAGGGGACGACGGTGTTGCTCACCGTGGACGGATCGGAGGAGGCACCGCTGTCGTTGACGGCGGTGACGATGAAGCCGTACTGGGTGCCGTAGGCCAGCGTGCTGGCGGGCACCGTGAAACCCGTGGAGGTCGAGCTGCCGACCGGGTCCTGCTGGCCCGCGGCGATCGCGGTGATGTCGTAGCGCACCACCTTGCCGCCCTGGCCGTCGGCGGCCGGCCAGCTGACGGCCACCGTCCCGTTGGGCTTCGCCGCCGCGGTGACACTGGCGGGCGGCCGTGGGACCGCGTTGGTCGGAACCACCGGGTTGGACGCCCGCTTCGGACCGTTGCCCTTGGCGTTGACCGCGTAGACGGTGAAGGTGTATTTCTGCCCGTTGGTCAGCTCGGTGATGTCCAGCGCCCGCTGGTTGGCCCCGGTCTCATGGGTCTTGCCGTCGCCTTCGATGACGTACTTGATGATCGGGAATCCGTTGGCGGCGGCGGCCCGCCACGTGAGCCTGGCCTGCGCGTTGCCGGCGGTCGCCTTGACCCCGGTCGGGGCACTGGGCGGGCCGACCGGGGGCTTCGGGGGAGTGGGCGGCGGGATCACGGGCGGGGGGTCGCCGCCGAGGACGTCGTTGACGTACTTGTTGACGGTCTTCACCTCGTGCTCGTCGTCGACCACCCGGGCGTTGGCGGTCCCCGGAGCGTTGATGAACAGCCGGCCTTCCCTGGCCTCGAGTTCGAGCGCGACGCCGTTGTTGGGGACGGTGATGGTGTTGACCAGCTGGCCCGCGGTAGTCAGGACATACACCGCGCCGGTGGTGTCGTCCGGGCAGTAGAAGCGACCGCTCCACGCGGTACACGGCTGGAGGTTCGGGCTGTCTCCCGGAACGGCGAAGTCGGTCACCGTGTCGCCGTTGACGATGTAGACGTGACGGTCGTCGACCACCGTGACGGGGATGTCCCTGCCGACGGTGCGTGCCGGAAGGTCTCCCGGACCGCTGAGCGGCAGCGCGACGGTGTGCTCGATTTTGTCGTTGACAGTGATCAGGGTCATGGTCGTCTTGTCCAGCACGGCGACGCCGGTGTCCAGCACCGACAGGACCAGCTCATGGCTGGGGTCCGCGACCGCGACCGTGCCGTCGATCGTCGGGTTGCCGCTGGCGGAGGCGTCATCCGCGGCGTTCGCCGGCTGGTCGGTGGACTTCTCGTCGCCGGCCAGGACCGGACGTCCGAGGGACGCCGGCTTGACGGCCACCGCGGTGCCTTCCGAGGCCACCAGGATCCACAGCCGACCCTTGCTGTCGAACAGCCCGCCGCTGATGCCGGGCGGGAAGTTGAGGGGCTGGCCCGCTGGGACCAGGGTCGCCGGGTTGAGCTGTCGCACCACGCCCTGCACGGCGTCGATGACGAACGCCGCTTCCTCGTGCAGGGCGACCGTCACGCCGAGACCCGGCGTGGTCTGGGTGGAAGCGCTGATCTGGAGGCTGCTGAGGTCGAGCACACTGACCTTGCCGGTGGCCAGGTCCCGCAGGATGACGAACCGGTCGTTCTGGGTCACCTGCATGGTGTGACCCTTGCTGTCGGAGATCTCGGTGCGGGTGTCGACTTTGCCGGTGACCCCGTTGACCCTTGCGACCTCGCCCTTCTGCTTGCTGAACAGCCATGAGCTGGCGTCGAAACTGGCGACGGCGTGATTGGCGGCCCCGAGGCCGAACAGGGTCGCCGCGAGTACGACCACCAGAGCGACAATGGTGGCAACCGTGACAAGGCTGCCTTTGGACCACCGGGCCCTGTTGCCGAAGCCGATTCTGGACCACCGGTTTCCGTTGACGAGTGTGCTGCTCATCGGCGTTCCTCCCCGAGGGCCGGCGACCATCATATTCATATTGGTGGCCAACCCGCAGTCCGCACCCCCCATCCTCGGTCACGGTTACGAATCGCTTGTTGTCGACCTTCGTGGTTTGGCCGACGTCGGCGTCGATGCGGGGACGGACGGGCTGGTCCGCTGGGTGCAGACCAGATCGGAAACGGCGACGTGTTCGGTGTCGTACACCGCGGCAACCGTGAAGCAGTAGTCCAGGTGCGGGTTGAGTCCGTTGATGGTGAAAGTGGTCTCCCTGGTGGTGTGCCGGGTCCGCAGGTCGGTGCCCGGGCCTCCGGCGACGATGAACGGTGCCTCTCCCTCGGCCGGGTCCTGCCAGGTCAGCGTGAGAGAGGCGCCGCTGTCCCGCAGCCGCAGCCCGGTCGGTGCGCCGGCGGTCGCGTCGGTGGACGCCGAGGGCGGGGCCGAGGTCCCCGCCGGTGCTGGTTGGGTCGGGTCTGCCGGGTCCTGGTGCCGCTGGACGGCGAGCGCCAGGGCCGCTCCCGCGACCAGAACCACGGTTCCGGCGAGCACGCCCAGCAGGACCCTGGGCGTTCGGGACCGGCGTCGCGGTGCCGGACCGCCGAACCGGGGCAGCGCGGGTGCCGCCGGGGAAACCGCCGGTGGCCAGGCGGTGGTCGGCGGAACGTCGGGGAGCGGCGGCGGTGTGGTCGGGACCGGTGGCGGCGGGATGGCCGGCGGTGTGGCCGGGGCCGGCGGCGCCTGCCTGAGGTATCTGGCGGCGGCCATGACGTACTCGTGGTCGGATCCGAGAACCGCGGGACCGTGGGTCGCGAGGCGACCGTAGTTGCGCCGGGCCTCGTGGAGATTGCCGAGGGAGTCGGCCAGGCCGGCCAGATCGTAGGAGACGGCGAGGACCACCGGGTGGCGGTCTCCCAGCCGGAGCTGCCCCGCCATCAGGGACTCCTCCAGCAGCCTCCGGGCTTCGAGCGGTTCCTGGCGGTGGATGTGGATGTCGGCGAGCGCCCGGACCGCCGTGAGCACCTCGGCATGGCCGTCGCCGAGCAGCGGCACCGCCGCATCGAGCGCCTGGTCGAGCGTTTCCCCGGCCGCTTCATGGTCGCCCTGCGTCACCAGCGCCTGGGCGCTGGTGACGGCGTTGGAAAGCTGGGCCTGCACGGACACGCCAGCTATGCTGCCCGCCCCGCGCTCTTGACGCCAGTGCATCTCGCCCCCGCGACCTCTTGCCGCGAGATCCGGTGATACGTCGGAAGATCCGATACTGTGAGGTCGAAGGGGTGGAATTGATGAAGATTGCATTACTTGGCCCAATTGCGTGGAGAACGCCGCCGAGAGCCTATGGCCCATGGGAGCAGGTTGTCTCGTTGCTGGCGGAGGGTCTGGTCGAGCGGGGCGTCGAGGTGACGCTGTTCGCCACCGGGGACTCGGTGACCACGGCCCGGTTGGCGAGCGTCGTCGAGCGTTCGTACAACGAGGACCCCAGCATCAACGGCCGGGTCTGGGAGGCGATTCACACCGCCAACTGCCTGCGGCGGAGCGGCGAGTTCGATCTCGTGCACAACAACCTCGACTGGTTGCCGTTGACGATGAGTGAGTTTTGCCGGGTGCCGATGCTGACCACGGTGCACGGGTTCTGTAGTCGCAGCATTCTGCCGGCGTACCAGCGGGCGGAATCCGCCTATGTCTCGATATCGGACGCGGATCGGGGACCGGGGCTGGACTATCTCGCGACGATTTACCATGGAATAGACGTCAATCAATTTCCATTGACCGAGCGGCCAGGGGGCGACCTCGTCGCGTTCGGGCGGATCCACCCCGACAAGGGCACCGCGGACGCGATCGAGATCGCCCGCCGGGCCGGGCGCCCGCTGGTGATCTGCGGGCCGGTCCATGACGAGCGCTACCACGCCGAGCGGGTGGCCCCGCACATCGACGGGGAAGCCGTGCGGTACCTCGGCAACGTCGGGCCGGCCGACCGGGCGCGCATCCTGGGTTCCGCGGCCGCGCTGCTGCATCCCATCGGTTTCGCCGAACCCTTCGGGCTGTCCGTTGTGGAGGCGATGACGTGTGGGACCCCGGTGATCGCCTATCCGAAGGGATCGATGGTCGAGGTGCTCGACAACGGGGTGACCGGCTATCTGGCCAGCGGCGTCGACGCGGCCGTCGCGGCGATCCCGGCCGCACTGGGCCTCGATCGGTCCCAGGTTCGGCGCACCGCCATCGCGCGGTTCTCGGCTGGCCGGATGGTCGACGACTACCTCGCGGTGTACCAGCGCATGCTTGACCGGGACGATTGGCGCCCTGCCCGGCGGGTGGGGCGGGGCGGTTCCCGCACCGGGATCGGGCATGCTGGTCACCCGTGTGCCGGACAGGTGAAGCCCGCGCCGAAAGGCTCAGCTTGACCGGCTTGAGGCCGACCGTTGGAAGATACCGGTGCGGCTCCGACGGTACCGTGGCAGGCCGCCGGGGTCGTGCCGGGTCACTGCGTTATCAGCTGAGGTCAGGATTCTGAGCACGAAGAGGGGCGGGCCCATGCGGGCCCGTCCCTCTTTCAGATCGCGCGGTGCGAGTTCGCTACACGTCGTAGTACATGGCGAATTCGTGGGGGGTGGGGCGTAGGCGGACGGGGTCGACCTCGTTGGTGCGTTTGTGGTCGAGCCAGGTGGTGATGAGGTCTTCGGTGAAGACGCCGCCTTCGGT
>JABDRL010000423.1 GCA_013041765.1 Dactylosporangium sp.
ACGCCTCAGTCTCCGCTGGACCTCACGGCTCGGAAGGCGGGACCGGCGGTCGGACGCGCGGCCTGGCGCCGCCGGAACATTTCGAAATCACCCCATAGCGGCGCGTGGCCTGGGTCGCGGAGCATCCCAACCAAGTTCCGTCGGATCCGAGGGACACACGGTCGTAGCCACCGGCTCGGGTTTGCCGATGTAGTACCCCTGGGCAAAGTCGACACCGTAGGTACGCAGCAGCTCGCACGTCGCATGATCCTGGACGTACTCAGCGGCGGTACGGATGCCCAGAACCCGGCAGACCTGCACCAGGGATCGCACGATGGCCTGATCGGCGGGCGAGTTGGGCAGATCGTGGATGAAATCCCCATCAATCTTGACCATGTCGATAGGGAAGTATTTGAGGTAGGCGTACGAGGTGTAGCCGGTACCGAAATCATCGAGGGCGAGCTGGCAACCGAGTTCACGCACCCCGTCCGCGAACCGCCGGGCTTCGGTCAGGTTGCCGATGAGGGCCGTTTCGGTGATTTCGAACGTCACACACTCGGGATTGACCTTGTTGCGACGCACGGCGTGCCGGACGTGGTCCAGCAGCTCCGGATCGGTAATCGATCTGCCCGAGATATTGATCTGGTAGTGCGAGGTCTGGGGTCCGCGGCCGATGAGCCGCATGGCGTTTTCGATAACCCAGGTGTCGACGGACAGGATCTCGTCGACGTGTTCGGCGATATCCAAAAAGATCGACGGGGGAAGGGCATTGCCGGCGTCGTCCAGGACGCGCAGCAGAATCTCGTGCCGGGTGATCCGGTTGAGTTCCAGGTTCCGCAACGGCTGGGTGTAGAGGACGAACCGGTTCCTGGCCACCGCGGCACGGACCCGGGCCCGGCAGGTCTCCTGCCGTTCCTCTGCCGAGGGAGTCTGCCGCAACGCGTGCAGCGGTTCCTGGCGCCGTTTGGCGCGCCGCCATGCGGCTTCGGCGTCGATGAGCAGGTCGAGGCTGCCGATCATAGTGCGGCAGTCGTACCGGACCAGTCCTCCGTGGACCTGGAGCTGGGCCGGTGCTGCCATGAACCGGGGTGCCCGCAATCCGTCGAGGATCTCCTCGGCGATCGGGACCGCGGTGTCGATCGTGGTGTACTGCATCAGCACCCCGAACTCATGCCGGCCGACCAGCCCGCACGCATCGGCGGGACGGACCAGCTTCCGGAGCACCTCGGCGGTCGCGGTGGCCAACTGGTCGTCGCCGGCAGGACCCGAATCGTTGCCGCGTCGGGTGAGCGGTGGAGCCACCACGACGAGCAACGTACCGGTACCCGTGCGTTGGGCTCGGTCGATCTCATCGGCGAACCGGGCGCGGGTCAGGAAACCGGTGACCGGGTCCCGGTCCAGCAGGTCCGTCCGGACGCTCTGGCAACGTCGGGCCAGCCGGTCGCGTTCCTGGCGGGCGAGTTCAAGCTCGGTAACGTCCTGGCCGGTGGCGATGAGGCCATACAGGCTGCCATGCTCGTCGACGAGCACCTCGAGGTAGCAGTGGACGTATCCGGTGCTGGCATCCGCCCGCACGACGCGGTAGGTGACCTCGGTGACGGTCTGGTCGCGCCAGGCTCTGTGGATCTGACGTCGCACCGCGACTCGGTCGTCTGGATGGATCAGCGCGAACAGCCGGGTCATCGATGGGCGCACCAGGCCCGGCGGCTGTCCGAAGACCATCGACATCTCGTCCGACCAGGACAGCCGCCGTCGACGCGCGTCCCACGTTATGGTGCCAAGCTTGGCCAGCTGCGCGGCCCGGGTGATGCGGGTGATCTCATCGATTCCGCTAGCGAAGGGAGCGCGCAGCTCAACGTCACAGGTGACTTCCGGCCCCTCGGCCGCCCGGCGCGCGTGTTCCTGCTCCACGCGCAGCAAAGCGCGGCGCGCCCGGGCGCGCTCCAACTGCGTCGGCTCGTCCTGACCGGCCAGAGCGAGGAGATCATCGAAACTCACGGACGCCTCCTACTCGCTACGTCCTGGTAGCCGGCCTGCGCAGCCAGCTGCTGCATCTTCTGCCGAGCGGCAGACTTGTACGAGCGGACCGTATTGATGGTCAGGTCCAGCTCCCAGCTGATTTCCTTGTCGGTACAGCCGTCCACGACCAGCGCGAGCACCGCGGCCTGCCGTTGCGGCAGGCGCCGCAGCAGGTACAGCAGAGCCTGCTGCGCTTCCCGCGGATCCTTCGGTTCGACGATCAGCTGTGGGGGGACGGCGTCCAGGCTGACGCAGGCCTGGCGGTTCTGCTGTTTGAGCAGCCTCATGAGTTCGAATCGAGCGACCTTGCGCACCCAGATCAGCGGCTTGTCATACCCTGAAACAGTCTCCCACTTGGCTTTGGCGGTGATGAACGCCTCCTGGGCCGCGTCCTGCACCAGGTCGTGATTGGAACACAGCCGCCACAGGAACCGCACGACCAGCGGATAGCTGGCGTTGAAGAACCGCTCGAACATCGCGTCCGGCTCGGCCTGACGCCGCTGTGCCCCATCGGTGGCGGCGGCTCGGGCCACGGCCGGTTCAGCCCAGCTCACGCCGCCTCCCGGTCCGTCCTGGTGCCATGGCCGAACTCGATGAGCCGGTCCCCGTCACAATCGCGCTCACGCATCCGCACCGGCCGATCGCCCGCCAACCGCACGAGGCCCGCAGTACGAACCTGTGCCCGCGCCGAACGCTCTCGCTCCGCCAGAGACCGCTCCCGGTACCCGAGGTAGCTGCGCAGCAGGCGCCCCGCATGCGCGGCCATCGTCACCGCGAGCAGGCCGCCGCCGCCGAGGAACGGCCATCCGCCAAGATCGACCATTTCCTTGCCTCCTTCGCCCTCTTCATGGTCCTGCACATGAGCGCTCGATAACGACTGTCCGTAAGTGCCGAGGGAGCGACGATTTTTCAGCAGGATCGACAATTTTGCCCCCACGAGCGACTAATCCACTGATCGACGGCATGGATATGACCGAAAGGATGAGCGACCCCAAACGCCATTAATTACCTTCAGTAATTACGAAACAACAGAATGGCAGGGCCTCGTCTCAACGCCCACCGCGGGCAGCGGGGTCCTCCCCCGGCAGCAGAGCCTGTGGACAGCGGCGGTAGTACGTCTGGTAGTTGAAAGCCCTACAGCGATGCCGACGGCGGGGCGGTGCTCTCCCGCACGATCAGCTCGGTCACCAGGTCCACCCGGTTGGTCTGCAACTCGGCCCCGCGGGCGAGGTCGAGCAGCATCCGGGTCGCGGTGCCGGCCATGTCCCGCAGCGGTTGGTCGATCGTGGTGAGGGCCGGGCCGATCCAGGTGGCCATCGGCAGATTGTCGTAGCCGATCACTGAGATGTCCTCGGGAATGTTCAGGCCGAGACGCCGAGCCGCGCGGAAGACGCCCATCGCCTGCAGGTCCGACCCGGCGAAGATCGCTGTGGGACGATCGTCTCTGGTCAGCAGTTCCATGCCGTGCTCGTAGCCGGCGTTGAGGTAGAAGTTGCCATACCGCACCAGTTTGGGATCGATCGGGACCCCGGCCTCGTCGTGGGCGAACTGGAAGCCGGCGACCCGCGCCCGGCTACAGAGCACGTCGTTCGGGCCCGAGATCACCGCGATCCGGCGGTGGCCGAGTTCCAGCAGGTGACGGGTGGCCAGCCAGCCACCGTTCCAGTTGTTCGACCCGACCGTGGGCACCGCCGCGGCGGTGGCGCTGTCCGCGTCGAGCACGACGACCGGGATCACCTGACGCTCCAGTTGCTGCCGCTGGGCCGGCGTCAGGTTGCACAGCACCAGCAGCACCCCGAGCGGGCGGCGGGCCAGCACCCCGTCCAGCCATCCCGGCGGGGGGCGATGCCCTCCCCCCAGCTGGGACAGCACGACATTCACCTGCTCGGCGGAGGTCACCGTTTCGACACCGCAGATGATCTCTATCGCCCAGGCGACATCCAGCTCGTGAAACACCAGATCGATCTGGTTCGTCCCGGCTGGCCGCCGTCTGGCCCGGCGACGGTACCGGTGCCGTTCCAGGCTGGCTTCGACGCGCGCCCTCGTCTCGGGCGCGACGTCGGAGCGCCCGTTGAGCACCTTCGAGACCGTCGTCGTGGAGACGCCGACCTCGTTGGCGATAAACGCGATTGTTGCGGAGCCAGATCCGTCAATCACATCGGGACTTGTCATCGAAATTTCACACAACGTAACCGGAAGTTTCGGAATGACTCTAACATTGATTGGCTCAATCGAGACTGGGTAGATGGGACAAAACCCAACCACCACGTACCCATGGTTCTGCAAAGATACTCCAATTGATCATCGACATAGCAGTTCAGGGATGCTTGACACGCGCAGGTAGGGCGCCTATGTTGCCCGCCATATACAACACATCCATCACCGAAAATTTCGAAGTCATGCCGGTATGAAGCGTTCCGCAGGCCGGGAAGGACGACACCATGGTCGGGCTGGAGGGCAGCAGAAGCAGCTCGTTGCCAGTCGGTCCCTGCCCGGTGCCCGGGAACGCCACGCGATGGCACGATTCCCCACCATCGGGACACCGCCCGGAGATGCCGCTCGTCGACCCGACCTCCGCAGGTCCGCTCGACGATGATCATCGCAGCCACGGTTCGCCTGGTCCGCACCCGCAAGTGCCGCTGGAGCCCGACCAAGACGCGTGCGTGACGTTCGTGGTCCCGCCCGACAACGCCTCGCTCGCCGGGACACCCGACCAACGCACCGTCGGGCCCGGCGACGTGGCGTTGCGGTTCACCACACAGGAGGCCCGAGGATGAGGAGACCGAGGACGCTGGACCTGCCATCGGACGCGCAGGACCCCTATCAGGCGAGGCCCGATCCCACCCCGTGGACCCGCCCGCCCCGCCGCACCTGGCGGCAGACACTGCGTCGCGACTGGCAGATGTACTCGCTCGCGGTGCTGCCGCTGCTGTTCTTCGCGATATTCCGATACCTGCCGATGTTCGGCAACGTGCTCGCCTTCCGGCGGTTCAAGCCCGGAGGCAGCCCGTTCGGGGAGTACTGGGTCGGTCTGCGGTACGTGAAGATGTTCCTCAACGACCCGTACTTCTGGGACGTCTTCACCAACACCTTCATCCTCGGGGCGCTGACCCTGCTGTTCTGCTTCCCGCTGCCGATCGTGCTCGCGCTGCTGCTCAACGAGGTCCGCAGCCGGTTCCTCAAGCGGTTCGTCCAGTCGGTGTCGTACCTGCCGCACTTCCTGTCGATCGTCATCATCGCCGGCATGCTCATGCAGATCCTCTCCATCGACGGCGTGGTGAACCAGGTGGTCAAGTTCTTCGGCGGCGATCCCATCGGGTTCATGCAGCAGCCGAACTGGTTCCGGGCGATCTATGTCTCGTCCGAGGTGTGGCAGACCGTCGGTTGGGGCACCATCCTCTACCTGGCCGCCCTGACGACCATCGACGAGGACCTGTACGAGGCGGCCCGGATCGACGGCGCCAACCGCTGGCGGCAGACCTGGCACGTGACCCTGCCCGGGATCCGGCCGACCATGATGACGCTGCTGATCCTCAACACCGGCACCTTCATGGCCGTCGGGTTCGAGAAGATCCTGCTGATCTACAACCCGCTGACCTATCCCACCGCCGACGTGATCTCCACGTATCTGTTCCGGGTCGGCATCGTCTCCGGCAACTTCAGCTATGCGGCGGCGATCGGGCTGTTCGAGGCCGTGATCGGGCTGACGCTGGTGCTGTCGACGAACGCCATTTCCCGTCGCACGGTAGGGACGAGCCTGTGGTAACCACCGATCTGACCCCGCCCCGACTGGGCCTCACCCGGCCCCGCGGGCCGCGCCCCACCACGGGCTACCGGGTCTTCCAGGCATTCAACGCCGTCGTCCTGACCAGCATCGTCCTGGTGACGCTGTATCCGTTCCTCAACATCATCGCCCGCTCGCTCAGCGATGAACACTACATCGTCACCGGCAAGGTCAACATCATCCCGCGCGGGTTCAACCTGATGTCCTACGACTACGTGACGTCGGACTCGATGTTCTGGATCAACTACCGCAACACCGTCTTCTACACCGTGGTCGCCACCCTCATCGCGCTCGTGTTGACCACCTGTTACGCGTACGTATTGAGCAAGAAGCAGCTCAAGGGCCGTGGTTTCCTGGTCGGGATCGCCGTGTTCACGATGTTCTTCAACGGCGGTCTGATCCCCAACTACATCCTGGTCACCAGCCTCGGGCTGAAGAACAGTGTGTGGGCCATCGCGCTGCCCAACGCGATCAGCGTGTTCAACCTGCTGGTGATGAAGGCGTTCTTCGAGAGCCTGCCGGTCGAGTTGGAGGAGGCCGCCGCCGTCGACGGGTTGAGCACGTACGGCATCCTGCTGCGGATCGTGCTGCCGCTGTCGAAGGCCATCATTGCCACGATGGTGCTGTTCTACGCCGTCGCCTTCTGGAACTCCTGGTTCGCCGCGTTCCTCTACATGGATCGGCTAGAGCTGTTCCCAGTCACCGTCTACCTGCGCAACCTCATCGCCGGAGCCGTCGATTCCAACTCCACCGGCGTCGCGGACGCCGAGAAAGTCCAGGTCGCCGCCACCATCCAGTCGGTGACGATCGTACTCACCGTACTCCCAATCTTGACGGTCTATCCCTTCATCCAGCGGTACTTCGTTTCCGGCATCATGCTCGGCGCGGTCAAGGGCTAGGTGCCCCGCCCGCCGGTCAGCCGTGGCCGATCACGCCGCTGTTCGAACCCGAAAGGAAGTGTCATGTTCCGCATATCCCGGCGCCACGCGGCGATATTCGCCGCCGGTGCCCTTGTCTGCTCCATGGCCGCTTGCGGCAGCGACGACGACTCCAGCGACAGCACGGACCTCTCCGGGAACAAGGTCGCCGCCATGGACGAGTACGGCGTCGGTGACCAGTTCAAGGCCACCGAGTCGGTGGACTTCAGCATGCTGTACAACAACCACCCGAACTACCAGCTCAAGGACGACTGGCTGTTCTGGCAGGAACTCAAGAAGCGGACCAACGTCACGATCGACCCGGTCGCGGTGCAGCTCAGCGACTACAACCAGAAGCGCAGCGTGCTCATCGGCGCCGGGGACGCGCCGTTCATCATCCCGAAGACCTACCACCCGGACGAGAACGCCTTCGTCTCCTCGGGTGCCATCGTCGCGGTCAGCGACTACATCGACCTGATGCCGAACTTCAAGGACAAGATCCAGAAGTGGAACCTCGCGCCGGAGATCGACACGCTCCGGCAGGCCGACGGCAAGTACTACCTGCTGCCCGGGTTGCACGAGAAGCCCTGGCAGGACTACTCGGTGGCCATGCGCACCGACATCCTCGACGAACTCAACCTCGAAGCCCCGAAGACCTGGGACGAGTTCTACGACGTGCTCAAGGCCATGAAGGCCCAGTACCCGGACGTGTATCCGCTGTCTGACCGGTTCAACAAGCCCAACCCGGGCGGCAACCTGCTGAGCATCATCATGGCGTCGCACGGCACCTGGGGCGGCTGGAGCTACCAGCACGCCACCTGGGACCCGGAGGCCGAGAAGTTCGTGTACTCCGGCGCCAGCGACCAGTACAAGCAGGGGCTGGAGTATCTCAACAAGCTCTTCTCGGAAGGACTGATCGACCCCGAGTCCTTCACCCAGACCGATGACCAGGCCCGGCAGAAGCTGGCCAACGGCAAGTCGTTCGTGATCAGCAGCAACGCGCAGGCTCTCGTCAACGACTACCGGCCAGACCTTGCCAAGACCAATCCGAACGCGAAGATCACCAAGATTCCGCTGCCGATCGGCCCCGCCGGCGAGGTCAACCCGGCGAGCCGGCTCGAGAACGGAGTCATGATCTCCAAGAAGGCCCGGGACAGCGAGAACTTCGTCGCAATGATGCAGTTCATCGACTGGCTCTGGTACTCCGACACCGGCCAGGAATTCGCCAAGTGGGGCGTCGAGGGCACCACCTACACCACGGACGGCGACAAGAACACGCTGGCCGCCGACGTGGACGTGGTCGGTCTCAACCCCAGCGGGACCAAGCACCTGCAGAAGGACTTCGGCTTCTACAACGGCATCTTCGCCTACGGCGGCAAGCCCGAGCTGGTCCAGGGCTTCTTCTCCGAAGAAGAGCAGGGTGTCCAGCAGACGATGGGCGACCGGAAGCCGGCAGCGTGGGTGACGCCGCCGCCGGCACCGTTCACCGACGAGGAGCGCGAGCAGGCAACGCTGTGGGAGACGACCCTGAAGGACTACGTCGCCCAGCAGACGCTGAAGTTCGTCCTTGGCCAGCGGCCGCTGAGCGAGTGGGACGCCTACGTCACCGAACTCAAGGGCAAGAACATGCAGCAGTACATCGATATCGTCAACAAGGCGCACGACCGCTACGAGAAGGATCACGGCTGACCGTTTCCGGTCTGGCCGTGCCCGGTTCCGGGC
>JABDRL010000133.1 GCA_013041765.1 Dactylosporangium sp.
GGGTGACACCGGCCCGCCAGATGACCAGGACGACAAGAGCCGTGTAACGGGAGACTGTTACGCACGGATCTGTGGGAGCCCGGGGGTGAGATTCCCCCGGGCGACCCGACCAGCGCTAGCCAGGACACTCGGGCTAGCGCTCGGCCTAACGTTCCCGATCCTCGATCACCAGGCTGCCTGGCAGACCGTGCAGGTCCACGTCCGCAACGCCCTGGACGTGATCCGGACCGAGATCGCCGCGACGCTCGCCGAATCCCGCCCTGCTGCCCAGTCCCGGTCCGCCCGCCGCCAGCAGACGAATCGGGGCGCCGTAGATCATCGACGCCGCAGCAATCCCCCGGCTGGGCGCAGGAATCGAAAGGGCCAGCCGCCCGGGGAAGGCGGAAGAGTACCGAATCCTGATTGTCGTCGGCTGGTGTGCTCTCCGTAGGATTTGGCAGATCCGGAGACAGCGCAGGAAGGGGTTTCGTGGACCAGCGGCTTCGTGGTCTCGCTCAGGGGTCGCCGAACTTCGGGGTCCTGTACCCGCATCAGCCTCTGCTGTCCATCTACGGCGCGCTGGCCGAGGCGACCGCGTTCACGAATCCGAACTCCTCGCTGGTGCAGGCCGGTCAGTTCGGCGAGGTCCTAGCCGAGGAGCTGATCACCCGGGTCGGCATGCGCATCGAGGGCGACCGGCAGATCGACCGGCTCACCGCGTTGACCAGGGCCGGGGTTCTCGTGCGGGAGATCCGCGACGACTTCGATCACCTACGCAGGGACCGCAACGTCGCCGCCCATGAACACCTGTTCGACACCGCCCGGGCACTGTCGGCCGTGCGGGTCTGCTACAAGCTCGGCCTGTGGTTCCACGACGCCATCGAGGGGCGCCGGACCCTCGCCGAGTTCGTCCCGCCCACCGATCCCGGCGCCAGCACGCCCGCCATGAACCCGGCCGAGTTGGCCGAGCTGCGCGAGGCCCTCGCTGGCCACCGCCAGGCCCTGACCCAGGCCCGCATGCGCCTGGCCGAATCGGCCACGGCCCTGGAGGCCGAGCGCAAGGCACGGGCCGAGGCCGAGCACCTGATCGCCAGCGCCGACGCGAACAAGCTGCGCCTGCTCGACCATGTCGAGCAGCTCACCGCGCAGATCGCCACACTGCGCCAGACCCAGCAGTCCAGGTACGACACCGCCCGCCAGCAGCCCCGGAAGGTCGACGCCCAGCGGCGCGAGGCAATCATCCACCGCGCGCACCGGCCGGCACCGCTCAACGAGGTACAGGCCCGCGAGATCATCGACGGCATGCTGGCCGCGGCGGGCTGGATCGTCCAGGACCGCCACCAGGTCAACCCCCTCGCCGGTCGAGGCGTGGCGGTCCGGGAGTTCACCCTGGCCACCGGGCGGGCCGACTACGTCCTCTACATCGATGGGACGATCGTCGGGGTGGTGGAGGCCAAGCGGGAGGGCGAGCCGCTGTCCAGCGCGGTCGAGCAGAACGACCGGTACGCCGCCGGCGTCCGCAAGGAACACAGCCTCGCCGTGTGGCGCCGCGACGAGCCGCTCGCCTTCCGGTACGCCGCCACCGGCACCGAGACCTGCTTCATCAACCGCCTGGACCCGGATGCCCGGTCCCGGCAGGTGTTCTCCTTCCACCGGCCGGAGACCATCGCCGCGTGGATGCACCGCGCCGACGCCGCGCCGAACGTCCCGACATTCCGCGCGGTGCTACGCCACCTGCCGGTGCTGGAACCCTACGGGCTTCGCCTGGCCCAGATCGACGCGATCAGTGGCCTGGAGCAGTCGCTCGGCGAGGACCACCCCCGCGCGTTGATCCAGATGGCCACCGGTGCGGGCAAGACCTTCATGGCCGTGGCCCAGACCTACCGGCTGCTGAAGTACGCCCACGCGCGGCGGATCCTGTTCCTGGTCGACCGCAACAACCTGGGCCGGCAGGCGTTCGACGAGTTCCGCAAGTACACCACCCCCGACGACGGCCGCAAGTTGGCCGACATCTACAACGTCGACCGGCTCGGGGCGGCAGGGTTGCAGGAGACCTCCTCGGTGGTCATCTGCACAATCCAGAAGATGTACTCGCTGCTGCGCGGGGAAACCCTCACCGACGACGAGTTCGCCGACAGCCTGGCCTACGAGGACTCCTACGCCACCGACCGACCCATCGAGGTCAGCTACAACCCGCAGGTCCCGATCGAGTCCTTCGACCTGATCATCGTGGACGAGTGCCACCGCTCGATCTACGGGCTGTGGCGCGGGGTGCTGGAGTACTTCGACGCGCACCTGGTCGGCCTGACCGCCACCCCGACCCTGCAGACCCTGGGGTTCTTCGGCCGCAACCTGGTCTCCGAGTACACCTACCCGCAGGCGGTCGCCGACGGGGTGAACGTCGACTTCGACGTGGTCCGGATGCGCACCGACCTGCGCGAAACGGGCGCGGCCACCATCGAGTCCGGCACCACGATCAAGGTCCGCGACCGGCTGACCCGCCGCCAGCGCTACCAGGAACTTGACGACGACTTCACCTACACCACGAGGCAGATCGGCCGGTCGGTGGTCGCCGTCGACGAGATCCGGGCGGTACTCACCACCTACCGGGACAACTGGCGACGCTGGTTCCCCGACCGCAGTGAGCTGCCCAAGACCCTGATCTTCGCCGTCGGCGAGGAGCACGCCGAGGACATCCTCGCCCTGGTCAAGGAGGTCTTCGGGCGGGGCGACGAGTTCGCCAAGAAGATCACGTACAAGAGCCGGCAGGCCGGTGAGGACCCCGACGAGCTGATCCGGGCACTGCGGACCTCGCCCCGGCTGCGGGTCGCCGTCACCGTCGACATGATCGCCACCGGCACCGACGTCAAGGCCCTCGAATGCGTGATCTTCCTGCGGGACGTGCGCAGCGCCGTCCTGTTCGAGCAGATGAAGGGCCGCGGCGCGCGCACCATCGACCAGACCGAACTGGCCGAGGTCACCCCGGACGCGGACGACTCCGTATGCAAGGACCGGTTCGTGCTCATCGACGCCGTCGGTGTCACCGACAACCCGCTCGTCGACGCGAAACCCCTGGTACCGGCCGGCGAACGCCAGGTGTCCCTGGCCAAACTGCTCGACAAGACCGGCACCAGGTCGATCAGCGCCAACGAGGCCGAGACCCTCGCAGGACGCCTCGCGCGGCTCAACCACCAGCTCACCGACGACGAGCGCGAGCAACTGACCCGAGCGGCCGGCGGGCTGGACCTCTCGGACATCGCCGGCGTCATCACCCGGGCGGTCGACCCCGACCGGCAGGAGCAGGCCCTGGCCCAGGGCGGTCCGGCGGCGGCCCGCAAACTCATCGAGGACGCCATCGCCCCGCTGACCGCCAGCCCCGAGCTACGCCGCCACATCATCGAGATCCGCCGGGACAAGGACTACGTGATCGACGAGTTCACCGCCGTCGCGGTGACCGACCTCCACGAGGTCCCCCGCGAGGAGCGCGCCCGCGAGCAGATCAGCCGCTGGCGGAGCCTGCTGGAGCAGGAGCGCGACCGCATCGACGCCGTCCGCATCGCGCTGACCAGCCCCCGGTCGGTGTCCCCGGCGCAGGCGCACGCCGCCCTCAAGGAACTCGCGGTGACCATCCGCCGCCCGGACCTCGGCTGGACCCCACACACCCTGTGGGTCTACTACGAAGACCTCGGCAAGGCGGTCCAGGCCGAGGGGCGCGAGGCCGGCATCCCCGACCTGATCTCCCTCATCCGCTACGAGCTGGGCGCCGACGACGAACTCCGCCCGTACCGGGAGAGTGTCGAGGAACGCTTCCAGGGCTGGCTGCTACGCCAGCACCAGGCCGGGGCGCGGTTCACCGACGAGCAACTGTGGTGGCTGGAAGCCATCCGCGACGTGGTAGCCAGCGACGTCGGCATCAGCCCCGCCGAGTTCAACGCCGAACCCTTCAAGGCCCGCGGCGGCGGCCGAGGCTTCAAACACGCATTCCCCGGACGGAACGTCCAGTCCCTGGTAAACGAACTGAATCGAGAACTGGCGTGAACGGGTTGGGCGACATGGAGCTGCCCCCAGGATGGGCCTGGTCGATTTTGGAAGAGGTCCTCGCTGCCGAACCACGTGCAATCACCGACGGCCCATTTGGCTCCAACCTCAAGTCCGTCCACTACACCGACAAGGGAGCCCGCGTACTTCGCCTCCAGAATGTCGGCGACGGAGTCTTTCGCGATGAACGCGCCTACATCAGCCTTGAACACTTCGAAACGCTCAATAAACACGAGGCCGAGGAAGGCGATCTCATTATCGCCTCCCTCGGCGAAGTCCTTCCCCGGGCAGCGGTCGTTCCAAAGCTGGGTGGTCCAGCAATCGTCAAGGCCGACGTGATCCGCGCACGCATTCATAAGCTTGTGTCGACCAAATGGATCCTCTACGCCTTGCTGTCTCCTCAAATCAGAAGCTACACCGCGTCCCGAATCAAGGGAGTCGGGCGCCCACGACTTGGCTTGGGCGAAATCCGAGGTCTCCCCATTCCCCTGCCACCACTGAACGAACAACTCCGCATCGTTGAATGCCTCGAAGAGCACCTTTCTCGCGTCGATTCCGCCGAGGCCGACTTAGGCGGCAGCCTTGCGCACATTCCGCGGCTCGTCGACGGCATGAGGAATTCGGCAACTCGCTACGTATCGCCGACCGCACGGCCGCACGTTAGTTGGCCACTAGGGAAGCTCTCCGATGTGCTCGACAGAATCGAAGCCGGTAAGTCATTTCAATGCGAACCCCGCCCAGCAGCCGAAGCGGAGTGGGGGGTTATCAAGGTGAGTGCAATGACATGGGGAGAATTTCGGGCCGAAGAACAGAAGGCGGTCCCTAGCTCAAAGCCAGTAGATTCCCGCCATGAAATCCAACCAGGCGATGTTCTTGTGAGTCGAGCGAATACCGCCGCCCATGTCGGAGCGCCAGTCCTGGTCCAAACATGCCGGCCCCGGCTACTTCTTAGCGACAAGAGTCTGCGACTCGTCCCGCGAGCTGGCGTAGATAAGCGATGGCTACTTCATGTGCTGTCATCTCCATTCGTCAGAAACCAGATATCGAGAAAAGCAACGGGCACCAAAGATTCGATGCGAAATATTTCCCAGCGAGATCTGCTCGACATCAACATCCCCATGCCACCACACGAAACACAGAAACGAATTGGCGATTCACTAGATATCGAAGTCGACCGGATTGGCATGTTGGGCACCCAACTTCGTCTAGCCCAAAGCCAGGCGAGACGCCTTCGACTGGCTCTCCTAGGTCAAGCTATCAGCGGAAGACTGGTAACCCACGAGGCAACCGACGAACCGGCATCGGTACTCCTTGACCGCATCCGGAGTGAACGGATGGGCCAGGGGGGCACGACCAAACGAGTCACTCGCCGCTCCCGCGCGACCTCGACGGCCAAGGACGTGCCGCCGCCTCCCACGTCGTCAATACCGACACCCACCACCGCCGTTCAGCAGGAGCTTCCGCTGTGACCTTCGTACCGCCCGCTCAGGTGCACGCGCAGACCAACTCCCTGGTCGCCAAGCTCTGGAACTACTGCAACGTGCTGCGGGACAACGGTCTGTCCACCATCGAGTACGTCGAGCAGCTCTCCTACCTGCTGTTCCTGAAGGTGGCCGACGAGAACGCCTCGGATCCGTTTACCGAGCAGGACGCCAAGATCGTCGTCCCCGTCGAGTACGACTGGCAGTCCCTGGTCCAACTCAAGGGCATCGAACTCGAAGTCCACTACCGCAAGATCCTGTCCGAACTTGCCAGGAACCCTGGCACCACGCTCGGCACGATCTTCACAAAAGCGCAGAACCGGATCACCGAGCCCGCCCTCCTCGAAAAGCTGGTCGTCGACCTGATCGGCCGGGAGGACTGGACGATCCAGGGCACGGACCTCAAGGGCGACGCGTACGAGGGCCTGCTGGCCAAGGGCGCCGAGGACACCAAGACCGGGGCCGGGCAGTACTTCACCCCCCGGGCACTCATCGACGCCATGGTCGACGTGATGCGGCCCCAGCCGGACGACACGATCACCGACCCGGCCTGCGGCACCGGCGGCTTCCTCATCGCCGCGCACCACTACATCCGTACCCACCACATGCGGGATCTCTCCCGCGAGCAGCGTCTCACCCTCGGTACCGGCAAGATCTGGGGCAACGAACTGGTCACCGGCACCGCGCGACTCGCGGCGATGAACATGCTTCTGCACGGTATCGGCGACGCCGACGGCGCGTCGCTGATCACCGTGGGCGACGCCCTGGCCGACGCGCCCAAGCGGCACGCCTCGCTGGTGCTGGCCAATCCCCCGTTCGGCAAGAAGTCCGCAATCACCGTCGTCGGCACCGACGGCAAGGCCGAGCGGGACGACATCTCCTACGACCGGGGCGACTTCCGCGCCACCACCACCAACAAGCAGCTCAACTTCCTGCAGCACATCATGTCGCTGCTGGCGATGGACGGCCGGGCAGCGGTGGTACTCCCGGACAACGTGCTCTTCGAGGGCGGCGCCGGCGAGAAGATCCGCCGACGGCTGCTCGACGAGTTCGACCTGCACACCATTTTGCGGCTGCCCACCGGCATCTTCTACGCCGGCGGGGTCAAGGCCAACGTGCTGTTCTTCGAGAAGAGGCCGCCGCGCAGCGGCGGGGTCCCCAACACCTCGAAACTGTGGGTGTACGACTTCCGCACCGGTCAGCATTTCACCCTCAAACAGCATCCGCTGCGCCGGGCAGATCTGGAGGAGTTCGTCGCGGCGTACCTGCCAGGCAAGCCGCGCAGCGAGCGGGTGGAGTCCGAGCGGTTCAAGTGCTTCGACTACGACGACCTCATCGCCCGTGACAAGGTCAACCTCGATATCACCTGGATGAAGGACCCGGCGCTGGATGATGTCGACAGCCTGCTGCCGCCCGAGGTGATCGCCCGGGAGATTGTCGAGGACCTGACGGCTGCGCTGCGGGAGTTCGCCGCCATCGCCGACGCCCTCGGCGGTGAGGCCGACGTCGATGCCAACATGGTCGAGCCGATGGAAGGCGACTGATCTTCAAACCGCTTGCCTACCCCCGTACTCGTCGGGAAACTTGACCGCGGATCAAGCGATGAGACGGGGGTGGCCCGTGCCGGTTCCGTACCCACAGACGCGCGAGTTCCAGACCTTCCGGTCGAACATCGAGTACGCCAGAAACATGGTCATCGCCGGCCAGAGCCTGGCAGCGTTCCAGTCTCCCGTCATCGACGTCGGCGATTTCTACCGTGCCGCGTGGGTGCAGGCCGTCGGCGCCCTCGACCACTGGTTCCATGAGGAGCTGTACCGGCGGGTCGCCATGCTGGTCGGCCAGGACAACCCCACGATGCCGTACCAGTTGACCAAGTTCGAGCTGCCGTTGGACATGGTCGAGGCGGTGCGACGCGGCACTACCACCCTCGCCGACGCCGTCGCCGAGCATGTGCGAGCGAAGTGGGCGAACGCCGCGCTGCAGAACCCCCGGAAGATCAGCGAGGCGTTGAAGCTGGTCACCGAGCAGAACGTCTGGGATGGGGCCGCCAAGCAGCTCAACACCTGGAACCACGGCCGCACCGCCATGACCGACCAGACGCTGAAGAAGCAGTACACGGCCATCACCGAGCGCCGAAACAAGATCGCCCACGAGGCGGATCTCCTCGATGGTCATCTCAAGCAGCGACGAGACATCACCGCCGCCGACGCCACGGACGCCATCGACTGGATCGAGCGAATCGCCCTCGCCATCGCCACCACGCTCGGATAGTCGACGGCGGCGCCGGTCAATTCACGCTTCGACTATTCTCAGTTACAATTTGTTGGATTACTCTCCGTATCAGGTCGAGCCGGAGGTGCACTGATGGCGGACGCCCCCATCCGCGGCGATGGTCACACCATCCATCAGCTGTTCAGCAGCTTCCAGTTTCAACTCGACCCGTACCAGCGGGAATATAGCTGGGACCGCAAGGACGTCCGCGTCCTCATCGAGGATCTCGCCAACCACTTCCTCAGGTGTTGGACGTCGGAGCATGAGCGTCGCGATACAGCCCGTTACCAGCCGTACTTCCTCGGTCCGTTCGTCTACTACCGTGACGGTGAGCGTGCGGCGCTGGTGGACGGGCAGCAAAGGATCACCACGCTGCACCTGCTGCTGATCCATCTTCGGCGTCTGGCGATCGACGCAGAGCGCCCCGAGTACCGAAACGATCTTGCCGCCCTGGAGCCGCTCATAGCTGGTAGCTCCTACGGCGAGCGCGCCTACGCGATCGACGTGCCAGAGCGCGTCCCGATTCTCGACGCGATCTACGACGAGAAGCCGTACACCCTCCCCGAGGACCCGAGCCCATCGGTGGCGAACCTCTACGCCCGCAGCCAGGAACTCAACGACCTGATCCCGGAGACCATCCGCGACGAAGCACTCCCGCTGTTCATCCACTGGTTGCTCAACCGGGTCTGCCTCGTGGGCATCAACGCCAGCGACCGACGACTTGGCTGGGAAATCTTCGAGACGATGAACGATCGGGGCGTGCAGCTGGGGCCAGCGGATCTCCTGAAGAGTTTCCTGCTCAGGAACGCCGACAATCACAACAACCTGCACCGACTCGGCGACTCGTGGCGGGCGATGCTCACCCGATTGTCTGTCCTCGGCTCACAGGCGGTCACCCGATACCTCCAGGCGGTCTTGATCGGCAGGTACGCCCACAGCCTCGACGACGCGGCCAACATCGATGCGTCGTTCCATGGTTGGGCTCAGGAACACGCCGCGGCCCGGATGGGCCTGCGTCAACGGTTGGACTTCGCCCGGTTCATCGAGACGGACCTCGCGAAGCTGGCGGAGCGATTCTGCACCCTTGCCGCTGCGGCGCAAGCGCCGGATCCCGGTCTGGAGCCCGTGTTCTACAACGCGGTCAACGAACTCGACCAGATGCCGTTCCTACTCGCAGCCCTCGACACAGCCGACAGCGTGTCGCAGTTTCGCGACAAGGCCCGACTCGTCGCCTCTTACCTGGATCTCTACTACATCCGGGCGGTGGTCAACAACCGAACGACCCGACCGAGTCAGGTCTACGACGAGTGCTTCGCGCTGATCCCCGAGATCCGGGCGCACAGGACCATCGCCGATCTTCAAAGGCTCCTCGGCCAGCGCACGGCGGAACTGGCCGCCGACTTCACGGGCATCCGGCAATACGGGCTGCGAGCTGACAACCGGACGCAGGTCAGGTACCTCCTCAGCCGCATGACCGCCTTCGTCGAGGACGAGTGCGGGCGGGCACGGCAGATCGAGCGGTATCTCGATCGACGCGAGCCGTTCGAGATCGAACACATCTGGGCGGACAAGTTCGAGCGCTACCAGGCCGAGGTGCGCACCGAATCGGAGTTCAGGATCCAACGCAACCGCCTCGGCGGCCTCCTCCTGCTCGCCAAGTCACACAACGCGAGCTACCAGGCCATCCCGTATGAGCAGAAGGTCGACTACTACCTCAGCCAGAACCAGCTCGCCGCCTCGCTGCACGCCACCAGTCACAAGCGGAACAAGCCGTTCACCGCGCGGGTTGTCAAGAAACATGGCCTCGAGAAGCTGTTCCGCCCGTTCGACCGGTTCACCAAGGATGCGATCGAGACCCGGCAACGGCTGTACGAGCGCCTCTGCGAGATCATCTGGGATCCGGAGCGACTCGGATTTGCCATGCCGTTGACGTCGGTCGCCCCGCAGCAAGTTGCAGCTCGGGCTGCCGCGCGGCGGACCCGCGCCTACTACGGAGGCGTCACGGTCGCCCGCTTGGTCGCCGCGACGGCGCTGTCCGTCGGCGACACGCTGATCCTCGTACACAAGGGCACCACTCATCAGGCACACATCAATGGCGAGTCACGGATCGAACTGTCCTCCGGGGAGGTGTTCGACTCGCCGTCACCGGCGGCGAGCATGGTGACCGGAAAGGCGACGATGAACGGCTGGAGTGCGTGGAAGGTGCAGCGCAGCGGCAAACTGGTCACGCTGTTCGATGTCCGCGCCGGCGCCCTGTCGCAGGGGCTCCTCGATCAGGAGTCCTGATCCCGAGGCTCGGACCAGCCAATCTGGGCGACCGTCGGGGGCGGGATGCCTAGGGCGCGGACGTGGACGGTCAGCGCCGACGTGTCGAGAATGTCGGCGCGCTTGCGCAGATCGGCGAGGATCCGCGGGTCGGCGTGGACCGGGTGCTCGCCAGGTGTAGTCAGAGCAATAGTCAAGACCTGTGGATGAGGAATTTTGATCAGGCGGCGGTGAGGTGGCGGATGTCCGGTGTGGTCTCCGATATGGAGGGTGGCATTTCGACGAGCTTGCCGGTTTCGAAGCGGGTGCCGGTGCGGACGAGGGCGACGAGGTGGGGTGTGAGTTTCCCCCGTTTTTCTGGAGATCTCTGATCACGTGCCGATAGGCACGGTGGAGGTCATCCATGGCAGCACCGAAGAAGTACCCGACCGAGCTGCGTGAGCGGGCGGTCCGGCTGTACCGCGACGCCGAGCCGAAGCCGGTC
>JABDRL010000134.1 GCA_013041765.1 Dactylosporangium sp.
TGGCCTCTGGTCGCGATGACGATGCCCGCGGCCGGGCTGTTGCTGATGTTCCACTACATCCCGACGCTGGGCAACGTCGTCGCGTTCCAGGACTACTCGCCGTACACCGGCGGCGTGTTCCACAGCCCGATCATCGGATTCACCAACTTCCAGCGGCTGCTGGGGGACCCGGGTTTCTGGGACGCGGTGCTGAACACCCTCACGATTACCACATTTCAGCTGATCTTCTATTTCCCGATCCCGATCGCGCTGGCGCTGCTGTTCAACAGCGTGCTGTCGACCAGGGTCCGGTCGTTGGTGCAGGGCATTGTCTACCTGCCCCACTTCTTCTCCTGGGTGCTGATCGTCTCGCTGTTCCAGCAGATGATCGGTGGAGCGGGACTGCTGGCCCAGACCCTGCGACAGCACGGGTACTCGGGCATCGAGCTGATGACCAACCCCGACACCTTCATCTTGCTGGTCACGGCGCAATCGGTGTGGAAGGACGCCGGTTGGGGGATGATCATTTTCCTGGCGGCACTGAGCGCCATCGATCCGACGCTGTACGAGGCCTCGGCCGCGGACGGGGCCGGCCGGCTGCGA
The DNA here is from genome assembly GCA_013041765.1 of Dactylosporangium sp. GTDB lineage: Bacteria > Actinomycetota > Actinomycetes > Mycobacteriales > Micromonosporaceae > JABDRL01. Next base: position 583 of record JABDRL010000134.1, read on the forward strand.
CGGCTGTGGCATGTGACCCTGCCCGGCATCCGTCCGGTGATCGTGCTGTTGCTGATCCTGCGGCTGGGCGATGCGCTCAGCGTCGGGTTCGAGCAGTTCATCCTGCAGCGCAACGCCGTCGGCCTGGACGCGGCGGAAGTCGTCGACACCTACGTCTACTACCAGGGCCTTCGGGTCGGCGACTGGAGCTACGGGGCCGCGGCCGGGCTGCTGAAGGGCGTCGTCGGGCTCGTCCTGATCCTGACGGCCAACAAGGTCGCACACCGGTTCGGCGAGCAGGGGGTGTACAAGTCATGACCACGAGTCCGCGGGCAACGACCGCTGAAGCGGCGGCCTCCGCAACCAAGCAGACCCGTGGTCTCGGGTTTTCGCTGCGTCGCAGGGGCGCCGCGCCGCCACCCGGCCGGAAGCCTGGCTCCGCCCGGCCGGCCTGGGAGGAGGAACCCGGGCCGATCGGCAAGCTCGGCAAGTCTGCCGCCCTTGTCCTGATCTCGCTGATGGTGGTTTTCCCGCTGTACGTCGTCGTGCTGACCAGCCTGTCGACGGATGGCTCGGTGTCCCGTGCCGGCGGGTTGGTCATGGTGCCGGACGAGTTGTCTCCGGCGGCGTACATCCAGATCTTCTCCGGTGGCGTCGTCACCCGGGCCGTGCTGGTCAGTCTCGGGATCACCGTCGTCGGCGTCGCGATCAGCCTCAGTTTCACGCTGATGGCGGCCTACGGGCTGTCCCGTCCCGGGAGCCTGCTGCACAAACCGCTGCTGTTCATGGTGCTGCTGACGTTCCTCTTCGGACCGGGCATCATCCCGTCCTATCTCATGGTCGACGCTCTCGGGTTGATCAACAGCTATGCCGCGCTGATCCTGCCGACCGCCATCTCCGCGTTCAACCTCGTCGTCTTGCGGGCGTTCTTCATGAACATCCCGGTCGAGCTGATCGACAGCGCCCGGATGGACGGAGCCGGCGAGTTCCGGATCTTCACCCGCATCGTGCTGCCCCTGTCCAAGGCGGTGACGGCGGTGGTCGGGCTGTTCTACGCCGTCGGGTACTGGAACGCGTTCTTCAACGCCATGCTGTACCTGACCGACAACAACAAGTGGCCGCTGCAAATGGTGCTGCGTACCTACATCGTGCAGGGGCAGGCCCTGCCGGTCGGTGCCGGGGGCATGCCGGCGAGCGTCAGCGGGTTCGCCCCGGCGCCGTCCCTGGCCCTGAAGATGGCGGTGGTCGTGCTGGCCGTCCTGCCCGCGCTGGTGCTCTATCCGTTCGTCCAGAAGCACTTCACGAAGGGGGTCATCATCGGCGCCGTCAAGGGGTGAGCCCGCCCGTACGGCGCTTGCCGCAGCCAGCAGCCCCGGGGATCCGGCAGGGGGCGACCGGACCCCGGGGCTACCGCGTACCGGATGCCGTCGATGCCACGCTAATCGACCGGAAGGGGCTCGCCGTTCAGCGAGACCCATCGTGGCGGCGGGGCGTCCTGGACGAACGCGAACGACACGGCCCGGATCCGGGCCGGTCCGGTGGAGCGGAGATCGAACCGGTCCCCGGACCGGAGCGCGGTCAGGGTGGTCTCCCCGTCGACATCGCGCAGCACGGTTCGGGCCGTGCGACCGCCCCAGCTGACCAGGACCAGGTCGGTGAACGGGCCGTCGGCAACGGACGTGCGGCCCTCGACCGTGGGGATGAGCGCGCCGCAGCGCACGAAGAGCGGGATCCGGTCGAGGGGCGTGGTCACCCGCAGGTAGCGGCCGCCACCATGGACCTCTCCCGTCCAGTGGTCGACCCATTCCCCCGCGGGCAGGTAGACCATCCGGGTGCCGGTTGGACTGATCATCGGGGCGACGAGGAGTTCCCTGCCCAGCCGGTACTCCAGATCGGCCTGCCAAGCCGCGGGGTCGTCCGGCGAGTCCACCAGCAGCGCCCGCATCAGCGGCGCGCCGGTCCGGGCCGACTCGACCGCCGCGGAGTACAGGTACGGCAGCAGCCGGTAGCGCAGCCGCAGCACCTCCGCGGTGGCCTTCTCCGCGGCGGCCGGGAAGTCCCACGGCAGCCGGCTCGTCGTCCCGTGGAACCGCACCAGCGGCGACAGCGCGCCGAACTGGGCCCACCGGACGTACAGGTCCGGGGTGGGCGTTCCAGTGAATCCGCCGGCGTCATGGCTCCAGAACGGCACCCCGGACAGCCCGTGGGAGAGCCCGCCCCGCAGGGTGCTGCCCATGGCGGGATAGGTGCAGTTGGCGTCGCCGCCCCACTGCGCGGAGTGCCGCTGCCCGCCGAGGAAGGACGAGCGGGACCAGACCAGGCCGTGCCCGGCGACCTCGCGGGTCACGGCGGCCACGGCGTCGTTGAACAGCAGGGGGTACACGTTGTGCAGCTCGACCCCGGTCATCCCGGTGGCGGCGACGGCGTCCGCCGGGACCCCCTCGGCGAAGTCCGTCTTGAACACGGCGACCCCCTGCTGGAGCAGTGGCCGCAGCAGCCCGGCGAACCATGCGGTGGCGTCGGGATTGGTGAAGTCGACGATGCCGCAGGGCGGGAAGGCCCCGTGCCAGACGTCGGCGACGTAGACCTCGCCGTTCGGACGCCGCAGGAAGTAGCCGCGCTCGGCGGCGAGGGCGAAGTGCGGGCTCAGCCGGCTGAGGTAGGAGTTGATCCAGAGGCACACCCGGAAACCCTGCTCCGCCAGGACCGCGAGCATCCCCTGGGGATCGGGGAAGTTCTTCCGGTCCCACCGGAGGTCGGACCAGTGGCCGGCCACCTGCCAGTAGCAGTCGAGGTGCAGCACATCAGCGGGAATGCCCCTGGCCCGCAGCGTGCGGGCGCGGGCAAGGACCTGGTCCTGGGTGTCGACGAGGAACCCGGAGGAGATCCAGGAACCGAACGCCCACTTCGGAGGCAGCAGCGGCCGGCAGGTCAAGCGGTTGTACCGGTCGAGGACGTCCGCTGGGGTCGGCCCCGCCATCACGTAGTAGTCGATCAGATCGTCCGGGACCAGGATCTGCACGCAGCTGTGGGTCGACTGGCAGACATCGAACTCCACCGGGGCGCCGCTGTTCACCACCACCCCGTAGCCCTTGCTGGAGCAGTAGAACGGCACGTTCTTGTACGACCGGTCGGACTCGCTGCCGAAGGCGTCGAAGTTCCATATCTGCGCTCGCTGGCCGCGCTTGTCCAGCCCGGTGAACTTCTCGCCGAAGCCGACGAAGTGCTCGTCGGCCTGGGCCGTGAAGCTCTCGTGGTACGCGACCGCCTCACCATCGACATGGGAGCGTCCAAAGGGCAGCGTTCGCAGCCGGCCGCTGATGTCCTGCTCGCCGGCATTCTGCTCCAGCAACGGCCGGCCGCTGGCGTCGAGGAACCGCAGATGCCACGGGTCGAGCCGGACCTGGGCCGTCAGCGGGCCCGCGTGCACCAGGACCGTGGCCCCGTCGATCTCGACGATCGCCTCGGGGTACGTCTCCGGGCGGACGAGCGTGATGGCCCGCGCCGCGCGGGTCGTCGCCCCGGGATCCGCTCCCAGCCGAACCCGGATGATGCCGTCGCCAGCGGCATCGATCTGGGCGACGAGGGTCTGACCGTCCGCGGTCGAAGCCTTCAGGCTGACGCCGCTCATGTCCGTGCTGATCAGCTCTGCGGAGACCAGCGCGGACAGGCCGTCCTCTCCGGGAGCGCGGATCGGGAGGTCCGGGGGATCGGCGACAAAGGTCTCATGTGGTACCAGCGGCGGGCGGTGCGGCATCGGGGTGCTCCCGGGGGTGCTTGTCGGGACGGGGTGGTGTCGATCGGCCGGATCCTGGCGCTGACCGGGCGGCGATGAGATGCACTGGCCGATCCGGCGACAGGGCGACGGTGGCCTGGGTGTTGCCGATGCCGATGGTGATCCGTCGCTCGGTGGTCGCGGTCAGCTCGACCTCCAGGCGCTCGGGGGTCCAGGCCAGCCGGGCGACGGTGACCTGGTCGCACCCGGCGATACCCCCGACCTCTCCCCGTTCCCAGGCGGACGGCAGCGCCGGAAGGAGATCGAGGGTGTCGCGACCGCTGCCGACCAGCATCGCGAGCACGAGCGCCACGAACCCTCCGCAGATGTCCACATTGAAGATCGCCCCGGCGTTGTGGGTGGAGACGAGGCTCGGCCGCCAGTACCGCGCCGCCAGCGCCGTCACGATCCGGTGCGCGGTGTCGGCCATCCCGAGGCGTGCCGCGGCCAGCCCGAGCTGGACCAGCCCGAAGGCCATCTCGCCTGGCCGCTGCGGTGCCGAGGCGGCCGGCC
>JABDRL010000014.1 GCA_013041765.1 Dactylosporangium sp.
GCGAACTCGTCCATGTTGGTCTTGCCCAGCATGACCAGGCCGGCCTCGCGCAACCGGCGCACCACGGTCGAGTCGTACGGGGGACGCCAGCCTTCCAGGATCCGCGATCCGCAGGTCGTCGGCATGCCCTTGGTGGTCAGCACGTCCTTGACGGCGATCGGCACCCCGGCCAGCGGGCCGAGCCGGTCCCCGCGAGCGCGGGCGGCATCGACGTCGCTGGCCGCCGCGAGGGCGCCCTCCGCGTCCACGTGCAGGAAGGCGTTGATCTGGCCGTCAACGGCCGCGATCCGGTCCAGGTGTGCCTGGGTGACGTCAACAGCCGACACCTCGCCGGCGGCGATGGCCGCGCCGAGGGCCGCGGCGCTCATCCTGGTCAGCTCCCCCGCCGACATGGCCCCCGCCGACATGGCCCCGGTCACGCGGGAAGCACCGGTAGTCTCGCCCATGGCTAGGCCTCCTCTTCGAGGATCCGCGGAACCCGGAAACGTCCCTGGTCGGTGTCCGGGGCGCCGGACAGTGCGGCGTCCTGGCCCAGGCCGGGACGCACGACATCGTCGCGCAGCACGTTCGTCAGTGGAATCGAGTGCGAGGTCGGCGGGATGTCGGCGGCGACGACCTCGCCGACCCTGGCGACCGATTGCAGAATCACGTCGAGCTGGCCAGCGAAGGTGTCCAACTCCTCCTCGGTGACTGCGAGCCGGGCCAGCCGGGCGAGGTGGGCCACCTCGTCCCGCGAAATGGCGACCATCAGCGCCAACTCCTCTGTGCTTGCTGCGGTAGTACCTGCTGCGGGTCGTTCGGGCGGGCGGGCCGCGGTGCCGGTGCGTGCCACTGGTGCCACTGGGCGCGGTACCCGAAGACGTCCCGCCGACAGCGAGTCTATTTGCCCGGTTGGAGGCCGGGTGTCGGCAGGGTCGCCCCAGCCGTCGGTTATCCACAGATCACCGACCGGGGTGGCGCGCCGGCCCGCCGGGTCCACACCATCGGACGGTGTCCCGTCCCCGCGCCGGCCGACCGCGCACTCCCGCCGACCACCGGCTGCACGAGATCGCCGCCGGTCAGGCCGGCGTGATCACCCGGGGTCAGGCGCTGGCCGCCGGAGCGGACGACAACGGCATTCAGGGCAAGCTCTCCTCCGGACGGTGGCAGACGCTGCTCTCCGGCGTCTATCTCACCCACGGCGGGCCGGTCCCGCGAGCGGCCAGGAACTGGGCCGCCGTGCTGTTCGCCGGCCCCGCCGCGGTGCTGAGCCACGAATCGGCCGCGGCGATCTGGGGGCTGTCCGCCGAGGCCACCGGTCCGGTGCACGTCACCGTGCCGCACCACCGGCGGGTCCGCGCCCAGCACGGTCTCCTCGTGCACCGGTCCTCCCTGGCGGAGCAGACCAGGCATCCGACCAGGCTCCCACCGTTGACCCGGGTGGAGGAGACCGTGATCGATCTGACGCAGGCCGCGCCAGACGGCGCGCGGGCGATCGGCTGGCTCGCCCAGGCCTGCGGCCGGCGGCTGACCACCCCCGACCGGCTGCTGGCGGCCCTCCGGCGACGCAAGCGGCTGCGCTGGCGGGCCGAACTTCTCGCGGCTGTCCAGGACGTGGCCCAGGGCTGCCACTCGCTCCTTGAGCTGCGGTACCTTCGCCTCGTTGAGCGGGCGCACGGCCTGCCCACCGGTCGCCGGCAGGCACCGGGGAGGACCGGTCGGCGGCGCAGGTACGACGATGTGCGCTACGAGCGGTGGGGGCTCGTCGTGGAGTTGGACGGCGCGGTCGCCCACCCGGACGAGACGCGCGACCGTGACCGGCAGCGGGACAACTCCACCATCGCCGGGGGAACCCTGGTGCTGCGCTACGGCTGGGGCGAGGTCACCGGCCGTCCCTGCGCGGTGGCGTCCCAGGTCGCGGCGGTGCTCCGCCGAGGCGGTTGGCGCGGCGTTCCCCGGCCGTGCGGACCGTCGTGCGGCCTCCCGGGCGACCTCCCGGGCGACCTCCCGGGCGACCGCGGCTGAGGCGACCGCACCCAGCCAGCCGACGAAGATCTGGGTAACTCCTGATGCCGGACGGGGGCAACAGTTTCCAAGATCTTTTACGGAAGACACCCGGCCGGACGTTGACCCGTCTACGACTTCACGGTTTGGACTGGTCGCATGCGGTTCACCAATGCGCTCCGGCGCACCTTCGCCATCGATCTGACCTTCGCCGGCACCCCCGAACAGGTCTTTCCGCTGCTCTGCCCGGTCCGGGAGTACGACTGGATCCCCGGCTGGTCGTGTGCCATGGTCTACAGCGAGTCCGGGGTCGCCGAACTCGGCTGCGTCTTCCGCACCGGCCCGGACGCGGGGAACGAGGTATGGACGGTCAGCCGCTACGAGCCGAACCAGGCGATCGAGTTCGTGCGGGTCATCGCGGACACCTGGGTGGTGCTGATGCGGCTGGCGCTGGCGCCGGCCGGCCCGGACCCGGCCGCGACCCCCACGACCCCCACGACCCCCGCGGCCCCCACGACCCCCGCGACCCCCACGACCCCCACGACCCCCACGACCACCGTGCGGGTGACCCACACGTACACGGCGCTCAGCCCGCGGGGGACGACGGCCGTCGGCGAGGTGAACGCCGAGGAGCACGACGCCCAGTGGCGCCGGCTGGCGAAGCTGGCCAGTCACTACGTGACCACGAAGACGATGCTGCGCCCGGAGAAGAAGCAGGAGCAGCAGCGGGGGCGGGCCGACTGAGCGTGGAAACGCTGACGGTGGGGGCGCTGGCCGCGCGCTACGGGTTGTCCCGGAGCGCCCTGCTCTACTACGACCGGATCGGGGTCCTCTCCCCGTCGGGCCGGTCGGCCGCCGGGTACCGCCGCTACAGCCCGACGGACGCCGCGCGGCTGGCGCGGATCTGCCGGTACCGGCAGGCCGGCCTGTCGCTCGACGTGATCCGGGACCTGCTGGACCGCCCGGCCGCGGACCTGACCGAGGCGCTCGCCACCCGGCTGGAGGCCCTCAACGAGCAGGTCCGCCTGCTCCGCCGGCAGAAACGGCACATCCTCTCGTACCTGCGCGCGGGCCGGACCCCGGAGACGTCGCCGTTCCTGACCGCCGAACGGTTCGTCGAACTGCTGGAACTCGCCGGGGTCTCCGCGGCGCAGCGCACCGAGTGGCACGCGGCGTTCGAGCGGAGCGCCTCGGCGGAGCACCAGGCGTTCCTGGAGTTCCTCTGCCTGCCGGACAGCACCATCGAGCGCATCCGCCAGTGGGCGGGCGGCCGAGCGGCTACGCCGGAGGAGGCGCCTCCAGCGCCGCCTCCAGCGCCGCCTGCGGCCCCCGGTCCAGCAGCACCGCGAACCCCGCCTCGTCCAGCACCGGAACCTTGAGCGTGACCGCTTTGTCGTATTTCGAACCCGGCGACTCCCCCACCACGACGAAACCCGTCTTCCGCGACACCGACCCCGTGACCTTGCCGCCCCGGCTGGTCACCGCCTCGGCGGCACGGTCTCGCGAGTAGTTGACCAGGGACCCGGTCACCACCACGGTAGTTCCCTCCAGCGGTCGTGGTCCCCGCTCGACCCGTTCCTCCGCCATCCGCACCCCGGCGGCCCGCCACTTGGCGATGACCTCCCGGTGCCAGTCCACGGCGAACCATTCCTTGATGGAGTCGGCGATCGTCGAGCCGACCCCGTCGACGGCCGCCAGCTCGTCGCGGGATGCCGCCTCGATCGCCTCGATCGCCGCCAGTTCCGTCGCCAGGGCCTGGGCCGCGGTCGGTCCGACGTGCCGGATCGACAGCGCGACCAGCACCCGCCACAGGGGGCGACGCTTGGCCTCGGCGAGGTTCGCGATGAGCTTCGCGGCGTTGGTGTTGAGCGAGCCGGCCTTGTTGCGGAAGAACGGGCACCTGGCCAGATCGGCGGTGGTCAGCCCGAACAGGTCGCCCTCGTCGGTCATCACCCCGGACTCCAGCAGGGCGGCGGCGGCCTTGTATCCGAGCACCTCGATGTCGAAGGCACCCCGCCCCGCGACGTGGAACAGCCGCTCGCGCAGCTGGGCCGGGCAGAGGCGGGTACTGGGGCAGCGCAGGTCCACGTCGCCGGCCTTGGCCGGCGCGATCGGCGAGCCGCATTCCGGGCACTCGGCTGGCATGACGAAGGCGCGCTCGTCGCCGGTACGGCGGTCGGCCACCGGGCCGAGCACCTCGGGAATGACCTCCCCCGCCCGCCGGACGACCACGACATCGCCGATGAGCACGCCCTTCCGGACCACCTCCGCGGGATTGTGCAGGGTGGCGTTGGTGACCGTCACCCCGCCGACCAGCACCGGGTCCAGCACGGCGTACGGGGTGACCCGCCCGGTGCGGCCGACCCCGACCCGGATGTCGGCCAGCCGGGTCATGGCCTCCTCCGGGGGGTACTTGTAGGCGATGGCCCAGCGGGGGGCCTTGGACGTGGCGCCCATCCGGCGCTGCGTTGCCAGCTGGTCGATCTTGACGACGACGCCGTCCATCTCGTACTCGATCTCGTGGCGGCGCTCGGCGTACGAGGCGATGTACGCCCGGACGGCGGGGATGTCAGGCAGGGCCTTCCAGCGGGTGCTGGTCGGCAGCCCCCAGTCACGGAGCGCGCGATACGCCTCGGACTGGCTCGCCGGGGCGAAACCCTCGCGGGCGCCGACGCCGTGAACCACCATCCGCAGCGGGCGCCCGGCGGTCACCCTGGGATCCTTCTGGCGCAGGGAGCCCGAGGCGGCGTTGCGCGGGTTGGCGAAGGGCCGGTCACCCGCGGCGACCAGGCGGGCGTTCAGCTCGGCGAATGCCTCCACCGGAAAGTAGATCTCGCCGCGCACCTCCAGCAGCTCCGGAACGTCCTCGCCGGTCAGGCATTCCGGCACGCCGTGGATGGTGCGGACGTTGCGGGTCACGTCCTCGCCGGTGCGGCCATCGCCCCGGGTCGCCGCGCGCACCAGCCGCCCGTGCTCATAGATCATGTCGATGGCGAGGCCGTCGATCTTCAGCTCGCACAGGTAGCTCACGGGTCCGCCGGCGTCCCGCTCGACGCGCTCGACCCAGGCGTTGAACTCCTCGTCGTCGAGGGCATTGTCCAGGCTGAGCATCCGTTCGGGATGCTCCACGGGGGTGAACTCGTTGGAGTAGGTGCCCCCGACCCGCTGGGTCGGGGAGTCGGGGGTACGCAGCGACGGGAACTCGGCCTCGATCGATTCCAGCTCGCGCATCAGCCGGTCATAGATCGCGTCGTCGACGCTCGGGGACTGGAGCACGTAGTAGCGGTACTGATGCTCGTCCAGCTCACGCGCCAGGTCGGCGTGCCGCTGCCGGATCCTGGTCCCCGCGCCGTCCCCGGCAGCCCTGGTGTCCTCGTGCACGTCGATTCCCTTCAACCGTCCAGTTCAGCGCCGGCTCGTCGGAGCGCGACGCTGCTGGCACGGTACCGCGCCGGTACGACCAGATCGTGGAGCCGGCCTCCGCCACGGGCGCTCGGTCAGTCCCAGGTGGCGCCGAGTGCCGCGAGCTGGTTGGCGTACTCGATGCGGTCCAGCCAGATCGCCGGCCAGACGGGCATGCCGTGGACCGCGCCGAGGAAGGCCCCGGCCAGGCAGGCGATCGAATCGGAGTCTCCACCGCTGGTCGCGGCCCGGCTGAGGGCGGCGACGGGGTCGTCGGGAAACAGCAGGGCGCAGTAGAGGGCGGTAGCAAGCGCCTCCTCGGCGATCCAGCCCTGCCCGGTCGCCTGGCAGGGGTCGGCCTGCCGGTCGGGATGGCGGAGCGCCGCCGTGAGACCGTCGAGGGCCGCCGCGCACTCGTCCCACCCCCGGGCGATGAAACTCACCGGGTCGGCGTCGTGGGAACGGCGCCACAGGTCGCCCAGCCACCGCTCGTCGTAGGTCCGGCGCCGGTCGGCGCACCGCTGCCGCAGCGCCTCCGGGGACTGGGCCAGCGGGGTTCCGTCGCGCAGCAGCCGTGTCGCGTATGCGGTCAGCTCGCTGGCCGCCAGCGCGGTGGGATGACCGTGTGTCATGGCCGATTGAAGCTGGGCGGCCCCGGCGAGATCCGCGAGGTCGAGCCCCGGCAGCAGGCCGACCGGTGTGACCCGCATGTTCGCCCCGCAGCCCTTCGACCCGATGATCGAGGCCCGCTGCCACGGCAGGCCCTGGCGCAGCGACTCGCACCCCCGCAGGCAGGTGTTGCCGGGGGCCCGGTTGTTGTCCGGGCTGACCAGCCACGCGACAAACCGCTTGCGCAGTTCCGGCTCCAGTGTCTGCGGGCTCAGGCGCCGTCCCGGCCGGTTCTCGGCCGCCTCGGAGACGGTCCGCAGCGCCCAGCCGACCGCGATCGCCAGCTGCGTGTCATCGGTGACCCTCGCGGGGGCACCGGTCAGGTCCTTCGGGCCGCCCGGCCCGAACCGTTCTTCGATGGCCGCAACGGTCAGAAACTCGGTCGGCGCCCCGAGGGCGTCGCCGTAGGCGAGCCCGAACATGCTCCCGGTCGCGTTGAACATCGGCGAAGACTACTGCTTCCACAGGAGACAAAACGGATGCCCCGCCGGATCCGCATACACCCGAAACGTCCCGTCGCCGCCAGGCAGCCGCGTCGCGCCGATGGCCCGGACCTCCCGCTCGGCCTCCGCGATATCCTCGACCAGCACGTCCAGGTGCAGTTGCTGTGGTTGACACTGGCCGGGCCAGTCCGGGGGCTGGTAGCCGTCCACGTGCTGGAACGCGATCCGGCCGAGGTCCGGTCCGCCGATCACCACCCATCCCGGCTCATCCACCGTGCGGGGCAGGCCAAGCAGGGTGCTGTAGAACGCCGCGAGATACGACGGGTCCGGGCAGTCGAACACGATGGAACGCAATTGGCCGATCATGTGTCGAGCATGCTCCTTTCCGTAGGTTCCGACCAGTAGCCCGTCGGACCCCTGGTCAGGGGCTCATTCCGGAGCGTCGCTGAGCAGCCTCGCGGCCTCCCGGCAGGCGGTCAGCACGGCCCGCACCCGCTCGGCGGGAGCCCCCGCCAGCCCGCAGGCCGGGCTGACGACCGTCTGGGACGGCAGGGTCGAGCGGGACATTCCCAGGACGCGCCACAGGTTCGTCAGGCGCGAGGCGAGCGACTCCGCCCATGGCCGTGGGCCGCGGCCCGGCATCGCTCCCGCCGCGAATGTTCCAGTGTCGGCCACCCCGGCGATCAGGCCCAGTCCCCCGTCGAGCACCGCGGCCAGGGCGTCCAGGTCCTCGACCAGAGCGAGATCCAGCGCGACCCCCACGGCGCCGGACGCCGCCAGCAGGGCCAGCGGCGCGCCGGCCGCGCAGCAATGGATCACGACCGGGGCGTCGGCCTCGGCGATCACCGCCGCCAGCGCCGCTCTCGCGGTCACCGGCTCCACCGGTTTGAGGGTGCCCAGGCCGCTCTCGGTCGGCACCCGCCCCGCGAGCACGGCCGGCAGGCTGGGTTCGTCGAGTTGCACCAGCACCGTCGCCCTCGGCAGGCGCGCGCGGACCTCGGCGACATGCGCGCGGAGGCCCTCGGCCAGGGACCCCGCCAGGTCCCTCACCGCGCCGTCGTCCCGCAGCACCGCGCCGCCGATCGGCAGGTCCAGGCTCGCCGCAAGCGTCCAGGGTCCCGGGGACTGGAGCTTGAGCGTCCCGGCGTACCCGGCTGCCTGGTCGGTCAGGGTGTCAAGGTCACGCTCCAGGAAGTCCCGGGCCGCCCGCAGGTCGCGGCCCGGCCGGGTCGCCAGACGCCAGCGGGCCGCATACATCTCCACGGGCAGGTCCGCCAGCAGGGCGCCAGCCCTTCCGATCAGGTCCGCGCCCGGTCCACGGGCGGGCAGTTCCGGCAGATGCGGCAGATGCGGCAGCTCGCCGAGCACGATACGCAGGGCTTCGGCGATGTCGGTGCCGGGCAGCGAACCGATGCCCGTCGCCGCCCCCGCGGGCCATGGCCACGAATTCCTCGTCACGTCCAGCAACGATACGCAACGGGCGAAACCTCGACCGGCTGCACGGGCGCACGGATGTGGCGCGTTCAGGCGGTGGCCGGTCCCCCGGCGGTCGGTGTGGTTTCCCGTCCGGTCGCGGTGATCGTGGCGGAGCAGAGCACCGTGTCGCCGTCGTAGGCGACGATCGTCTGCCCCGCGGCAACGCCCCGGGCCGGGTCGGGCAGCCGCGCGATGATCCCGCCGTCCCCGGTCGGGACCACGGCGGCCGGCAGGGTCTCCCCGTGTGCCCGTACCTGGATCTCACAGGTGACGGGCGCGGGCCGCGCCCCGGTCCAGACCGCCCGGGCCGCATGGATCACGGCGACGTCCAGGGCCTCCACCGGACCGACGGTGACGGTGTTGGTCGCTGGAGTCACGGACAGGACGTACCGGGGACGACGGTCGGGGGCCGCGGTCCGCAGGTCGAGGCCACGCCGTTGCCCGACGGTGTAGGCGTACGCGCCGTGGTGCTGCCCGAGCACCGCCCCGCTGGTAGCGTCCACGATCTGGCCGGGCGCCCGGCCGAGCCGCTGGGCGAGGAACCCCCGGGTGTCCCCGTCGGCGATGAAACAGATGTCCGTGCTGTCGGGTTTGTCGGCAACGGTCAGTCCCCGCTCGGCCGCCTCGGCGCGGACCTCCGCCTTGGTCGAGTCGCCCAGCGGCAGGATCGTGTGATCCAGCTGGTGCCGGGTGAGCACCGCCAGCACGTAGGACTGGTCCTTGGCGAGGTCGACCGACCGCCGCAGCCCGCCGCCGACCCGCAGCCTGGCATGGTGGCCGGTCACGACCGCAGCAAACCCCAGGGCCAGCGCCCGGTCGAGCACCGCCGCGAATTTGATCTTCTCGTTGCAGCGCAGGCACGGGTTCGGGGTGCGCCCGGCGGCGTACTCCAGCACAAAATCATCGACGACGTCTGCGGCGAAGCGCTCGGACATGTCCCAGATGTAGCAGGGGATGCCGATGATGTCGGCGGCCCGCCGCGCGTCCCTCGAATCCTCCGGGGTACAGCACCCGCGAGTTCCGGAGTCGTTCGTTTGCGAACGCCGGGCCAGCGCGAGGTGTACGCCGGTCACGTCATGGCCGGCGTCGACCGCGCGGGCTGCCGCGACCGCCGAGTCGACGCCACCGGACATCGCGGCGAGAACCTTCACGGGATCGAGCGTATCCCGCGCCCGGCCCTCCGGGCCCGCTCCACCGCCCCCGGCAGCGCCTCGATCAGTGCGTCGACATCCGCTCGGGTCGAGGTGTGACCGAGGGTGAAGCGCAGGGAGGAGCGGGCGCTCGCGGCGTCCGCACCCATCGCCAGCAGGACATGCGACGGTTGCGCGATGCCCGCCGAGCAGGCGGACCCGGTGGAGCAGGCGATCTGCTGGGCATCCAGCAGAAGCAGCAGGGCATCCCCCTCGCAGCCGGGGAAGGAGAAGTGGGCGTTGCCGGGGAGGCGGTGGACCCGGCTGCCGTTGAGCACCGCGTCCGGCACGGCGGCGAGGACCCGGGCGACGAGTTCGTCCCGCAGGGCACCGATCCTCGCGGCGTGGCCGGCCTGCGCCCCGACCGCAGCCCGCACGGCGACGGAGAAGGCGACGATCCCCGCGACGTCCAGCGTTCCCGAGCGGATCTCACGTTCCTGCCCACCGCCGTGCAGCAGCGGCGTGCACGGGGTGTCGCGGGTCAGCAGCAGCGTCCCGACGCCCCCCGGTCCCCCGATCTTGTGCCCCGACACGCTCATGGCCGCGACCCCGCTGGCCGCGAAGTCCACCGGGAGCTGGCCGACTACCTGCACCGCGTCCGTGTGCAGGGGCACCCCGGCCCGCGCGGCGATCGCAGCGAGTTCCGCCAGCGGCTGGACGGTGCCCACCTCGTTGTTGGCCCACATGGTCGACACCAGCGAGGCCCGGGTGCCGCCGGCCCCGTCGAGAGACCGGTCGAGCGCCGCACGGAGATCCTCCGGTGCGACCCTGCCCGCCGGGTCCACCGGCAGGCGGATGATCTCGGCGCCCTCGTGCCGCTCCAGCCAGCCGACCGCGTCGAACACGGCGTGGTGCTCGACCGCCGTGGTGATGATCTGGTTATGACGGGCCTCGGTGGCACACCGCGACCAGAACACCCCTTTCACCGACAAATTGGTGCTTTCCGTACCCCCGGCGGTGAACACGACCTCGTACGGGCTGGCCCCCAACGCCTCGGCCACGGCCTCCCTGGCCTCCTCGACCCGGCGACGGGCGCCGCGGCCAAAGGCGTGCGGCGACGAGGCGTTGCCCAGCTCGGTGGCGGTCGCGACATACGCGGCGAGCGCTTCCGGCAGCATCGGGGTCGTCGCGGCGTGATCAAGATAGGCCATCAGGTCACACCCTATCGACCGTCCTTTCCAGGCTCCCGCCCCTGCGCCATCATTAGACCTATGGGTCGCCTGCTCCTGCTGCTGCTGTTCATTAACGTCATGCTGCTCGCGGTCGCCCTCATCGACTGCCTGTCCACGGAACGCGACGAGGTCCGGGGGCTCCCGAAAGCCGTCTGGGTCCTGATCATTCTGCTGTTTCCCGCCGTCGGCCCAGGGGTGTGGTTCGCCTCCGGCCGGCCGGTGTCACCGGAATCGCGGCCCAACCAGGGCGGGCCGCTGGACCGGCTGACCGGGAAGTCCCGTTCCCCGAGGCCGCTCGGCCCGGACGACGACCCCGAGTTCCTCAAGGGGCTGTCGACCACCGCCCGCAAGGCCGATGAGGATCGACTGCGGGCCTGGGAGGACGATCTCCACCGCAGAGAGGAGGAACTGCGTCGTCACGCGGATGATGAGGGACCGCCGGATGACACCATCGGGCGATGACGGTCTTCTACCGGGACGAAACAGCGCTCATTACCTCGGCAACGGTGGAATTCTCCGGACGGCACTACGAACTCACCGAACTGGACTACGTGTGGCACCGGCGTACCCGGCGGCTGGCCCGCGCCAGCTACGTACTGGCGACCCGGATCGGCACCGTGCTGGTGGCGGTCGGTTGCCTCGTCGGGGGGATCGTGGTCCTGACCGTCGCCGATTTCGGCCGGTACACCTGGCCGCTGCTGACCGGGGTCGCGCTGCTGGTCACCGCCCTCGGCGCGGTCGCGGGGTTCGGCGTCGACCCGCTGCTGGAGTTGCTGGACCGCAGCCACGAGCGGGGGCACGGCGTGCATGAGATCTGGGCGCGGGTGGCCGGCGAGGAGATCCTGCTGCTGCGGACCGTCGACGCCTTCCGCTTCGGCAAGCTCTACCGCTCGCTCCAGCGGGCACTCGAGTCTGCGGCCCCTCCCCGCTGATCAGGCCGCCCGGGCGGAGAAGCGACCATCGGCGACGGTGAGCCGCAGCGGGGTCGCGAAGGTCTTCGAGAGGTACTCCTCGGTGACCGTCTCGGGCAGCGGCCCCCGCGCGATCACGGTGCCGTCCCGCACGAGCAGGGCATGGGTGAACCCCGGCGGGATCTCCTCGACGTGGTGGGTGACCACGACCATCGCCGGGCCGGCCCGGTCGAGAGCCAGCTCGGACAGCCGCCGGAGCAGGTCCTCGCGCATGCCGAGGTCCAGCCCGGCCGCCGGCTCGTCGAGCAGCAGCAGCTCCGGGTCGGTCATGAGCGCCCGGGCGATCTGGACCCGCTTGCGCTCCCCCTCCGACAGGGTGCCGTACGGGCGGAGCCGCAGCGCCGTCATGCCGAACAGCCCCAGCAGCATCGCCGCCCGTGCCTCGTCCACACCGTCGTACGCCTCCCGGAAGCGCCCGATCACCGACCAGGCCGCGGTCAGCACGACGTCCCCGACCCGTTCCTCGGCCGGGATCCGCTCGGCCAGCAAGGCCGTGGTCAGCCCGATCCGCAGCCGCAGATCGCGGACGTCGACGCGCCCCAGCCGCTCGCCGAGCAGATCGAGGGTGCCCCTGGTCGGGTGCAGCCGGGCCCCGGCCAGGTGCAGCAGCGTGGTCTTGCCCGCGCCGTTCGGACCGAGCACGACCCACCGCTCGGCGGCTCGCACCGACCAGTCCACGTCACGGACGAGGTCCGAGCCGCCCCGGGTGACGGTGACTCCACGGGCCACCACAACACGATCCTGCTCAGCCGGATTCACGACGTCATCCAATCACGCTCGTCTGGCGGCGCCCGCGCCCTGGTACCCCGGCGGGCGACGCGCCCGCGCCCGGTTCACAGGGTGCGAATCTGGCGCAGGAGCACCGACAGCGAGGCGAGGTCCGCCCGGTGCTCGCCGAGTTCGCCCAGATCGGCGATCACGGCCCGGGTCCGGCCGACCGCCGCGAGATTCGCCTGTTCCCAGGCGAGTACCCGCGCCGTGGTCGCTTCCCCGGAGCGGGTCGAGGCCAGCACCGTCTCGGTCAGGCGGGCAAGCGCCGCGTACAGGTCGTAGCGCAGCGCCATCCGCGCCATGGTCTGCCAGCGGTCTTCCCGGGGCAGGGAGGAGATCATCGACAGCAGATCGTCGATGCCGAGCCTCGCGGACAGCGCGAAGTACACGGCGGCGACCTCCGCCACGTCCCGACCCCGGATCGTGGCGGTCGCCACGATGTCCAGCAACCCGAACGCGTACTTCACCTGGGCGGTCGCCCCGGCGACCGCCGACGGCAGCCCGAGGCCGATCAGGAGGTCGGCGTCGGCGCGGAGGGCCGCCCGTTCCTGTCCCTGGATCAGTGCCGGCAGGGTCGGTACCAGCTGGGCGATGCCCGGTCGCAGCCGGGCGATCTCCGCAGAGACGTCCAGCGGCAGGTGCCGGTTCGTCACCAGCCACCGCACCGACCGGTCCAGCAGCCTACGGACCTCCAGGCAGGCCGCAGTCTGGGCGGCGGCGGGCACGGTGTTGTCCAGGGCCTCGACGGCCCGCCACAGGTCGGGAAGATCGAAGATTTCCCGAACGACGACGTACGCCCGCAGCACCTCCGCGACCGAGCAGCCGGTCTCCTCGACCGCCCGGAAGACGAACGAGATGCCACCCCGGTCGACGGCCTCGTTGACCAGCCGGGTCGCGACGATCTCGCGTCGCAGCGGGTGGTCGGCGATGGTCTCGGCATACGGCTGCCGCAACGGCTGGGGGAAGTAGTCCGTGAGCACCGTCCCGGTCCAGGTCTCGTCCGGCACGGGCGAGTCGAGGATCTCCCGCTTGGCGAGGATCTTCACATAGGACAGGAGCACGGCCAGTTCAGACGCGGTCAGGCCGGACCGGGCGTCCTTCCCGGCCACCGCCCGGCCCGCCAGTGCCTCGTCGGACGGCAGTCCTTCCAGGCCGCGGTCGAGCTGCCCACGCCGCTCCAACATTGTGATCATCCTGCGGTGGACCGGCAGCAACGCCCGTGCCTGGACGCTGGCGTGTCCCAGCGCCATGGCCTGGTGGTAGCTGCCCCGCAGGACCAGGGCCGCGACCTCGTCGGTCATCGCGGCGAGCAGGGCGTCGCGCTCCGAGCGCGGCAGGTCTCCCGACCCGATCGCCCGCTCAAGCATGACCTTGATGTTCACCTCGTGGTCGGAGCAGTCCACACCGGCGGCGTTGTCGATGAAGTCGGTGGCGACCATGCCGCCGGCCAGCGCGTACTCGACGCGCCCCCGCTGGGTCAGGCCGAGGTTCCCGCCCTCACCGACCACCAGGCAGCGCAGCTGGCTCCCGTCGACCCGGACGTGGTCGTTGGCCTTGTCCCCCACGGCGGCGTGGGACTCCGCTGCTGCCTTGACGTATGTGCCGATCCCGCCGTTGAACAGCAGGTCGACCGGGGCGGCGAGGATCGCCCGGACGACCTCCGCCGGGGTCAGTGTCGCCCGGGTCGTCTCTCCCAGGCCCAGGGCCAGACGCATCTCGGCGGAGACGGGGATCGACTTGGCCGACCGCGGCCACACGCCTCCCCCACTGGAGAGGAGCGTCCGGTCGTAGTCGTTCCACGACGACCGGGGCAGGCCGAACAGCCGGTTCCGCTCGGCGTACGACGTCGCGGCGTCCGGGGTGGGGTCGATGAACACGTGGCGGTGGTCGAAGGCCGCAACCAGCCTGGTGTGCCGCGACAGTCGCAGACCGTTGCCGAAGACGTCCCCGGACATGTCGCCGATGCCGACCGCCGTGAACGCCTCGTGCTGGATGTCCCGGCCCAGGTCCCGGAACACGCGCCGCACCGATTCCCAGGCGCCCCGGGCCGTGATGCCCATCCGCTTGTGGTCGTAGCCGGTCGAGCCGCCGGAGGCGAAGGCGTCGCCCAGCCAGAAGCGGCGCTCGACCGAGATGGCGTTGGCCAGGTCCGAGAAGGTCGCCGTGCCCTTGTCCGCCGCGACCACCAGGTACGGGTCGTCCCCGTCGTGCCGGACGACGTGGTCCGGGCCGACGACCGTGCCGTTGACGAGGTTGTCCGTCACATCCAGGAGAGCGGCGATGAACTGCTGGTAGCAGGCGATCGCCGCGTCGCGGCCGGTGCCGGTCTTCAGCACGAAACCGCCTTTGGCTCCGGTCGGCACGATCACCGCGTTCTTCACCATCTGAGCCTTGACCAGCCCGAGGATCTCCGTCCGGAAGTCCTCTCTCCGGTCGGACCAGCGGAGGCCGCCCCTGGCGACCGGGCCGAACCGCAGGTGGACCCCCTCGAACTGCGGGGAGTACACGAAGATCTCGAACGGCGGACGGGGTGCTGGCAGCCACTCGATCGCCTGCGGGTTCATCTTGAACGCCACGGCCGTCTTGGGCCGGCCGGCCCGCCGGTCCCGCTGGAAGAACGACGTCCGCAGCGTCGCCTGGATCAGCGTGCGGTAGGCCCTGATGATCCGGTCCTCGTCCAGGCTGTTGACGGCGTCCAGGCGCCGCTCGATCGCGGCGGTCAGGGCCGCGCACCGGGCCTGTCGCGGGGCGCCGACCAGGCGGGCACGCGGGTCCAGACGCGCCTCGAACAGCGCGACCAGCAGCGCCGCGAGGTCCGGGTGGGCGCGGAAGGTCGATTCGAGGTAGTCCTGCGAGTACCGGGTGCCGGCCTGCCGCAGGTACTTGGCATACGCGCGGAGCACGACGACCTGCCGCCAGGTCAACCCCGCGTTGAGCACCAGCGCGTTGAACCCGTCGACCTCTGCTTCACCGTGCCACGTCGCGAAGAAGGCATTCTCCAGGTGCGTGCGGATCTCCTCCAGCGCACGCGCGTCATCGGGCAGTTGAAGACCGAAGTCGTAGAGGTACACCGTGGCGTCGGCCCGGTGCACCTCGTAGGGGCGTTCGTCGCTGACCGAGACGCCCAGCGAGTGCAGCACCGGCAGGAGCGCCGACAGGGTCATGGGCTCGCCGTGCCGGTAGACCTTGAACCGCACGTTCCTCGGGTCTTCCCGACGCCGGTACACGTGCATTTCCAGCTGGCCGGGCTCGTCGAGCAGCTCGAACTTCGCGACGTCCTTCGCGGCCTCCTTCGCCGTGTGCTCGTCCCGGTAGGCCTCCGGCAGGGCGTCGTGGTAGCGGGCGTGCAGGACCCGGGCCGGCCCCTCGCCGAGGGATTCCGCGAGCACCAGGCGGAGGTCCTCGCCCCACGACTGGGTCGCCGAGGACAGCTCGGCGGCGATCGCCTCGACGTCGACCGGCCCCGGCGGGTTGGCCGGGTCGATCCGCACGATCAGGTACATCCGGGCCAGGTGAGACTCGGTGGCGCGGGTGCTGGTGTCGACGCCGATGCCGTTGAGCCGGAGGCACAGGATATCTGCGATCTTGACCTGGTTGGCGGTGGTGAACCGGTCCCGGGGCAGGTACACCAGGCACGAGATGAACCGGCCGTAGACGTCGGGGCTGACGAACAGCCGCAGCCGCCTGCGCCCGACCTGCCGGAGCACCCCGAGCACGGTCTGGTACAGGCTCTCGGTGGAGACCTGGAACAGCTCATCCCGCGGGTACGCCTCAAGGATCTTCATGAGGTGCTTGCCGGAGTGGCTGCGGGCGGACAGCCCGGAGCGTTCCATGACGTCCGAGACCTTCCGCCGGATCACCGGCAGGTCCCGCACGCTGGTCTGATAGGCCGTGGTGGCGAGCAGCCCGAGGAACCGGTGCTCCGCGACGACCCGCCCCTCCGCGTCGAACACCCGGAAGCCGAGGTAGTCGAGGTAGGAGGCCCGGTGCACGGTCGAGCGCACGTTGGCCTTGGTGATGGTGAGCAGCCGGCGCTCCGGCGCCCCGGCCCGCGCCTGCGGGATCAGCGATGACAGCGGACGGGGGCTGGCGGCCTCCTCGTCGCGCAGGATCCCCAGCCCCGAGCCGGCCGCCGCGGCCAGCGACCGCCGGTCCCCGTCGGGCCCGGCCAGCTCGTACCTGCGGTATCCGACGAACGTGAAGTGGTCGTCGACCAGCCAGCGCAGCAGGTCGACGGCGTCGGTGCCGTCCCGATCCGGAGTGGGCGGGCTGGCATGGGTGAGGGTCTCCGCGAGCGCGGTCGCTGCCGTGCGCATCTCCGGCCAGTCCTCGACGGCCCGCCGCACATCGGCCAGCACCCGGAGCAGGTCCGCCCGGATCTCGGCGAGCGGCTCGGGCCGCCCGACCGAATCGACCTCGATCCGGATCCAGCTTTCGATCGTGTCGCTGCCCTGGGCGTTGTCCAGATCCTCCGCCGGACGGACGTGGACCAGCGTTCCCGAGGCCGTTCTGCGCGTGCCGAAGACGGGATGCACCCGCAGGTGCATGTCGAGGTCCCTGGCGGTCACCGCGGCGGTCACCGAGTCGACGAGAAATGGCATGTCGTCGGTGACGATCTCGATGATGGTATGCCCGTCCCCGCTGGCCGGGGTGAGGCGAAGCTTGACCTCTCCGGGGTGACGAACGGCCGCGAGATCGCGGTGTGCGGCCGTCGCGGCGACCATGCTGGCCGGCGTGCGCCCCAGCAGGTCCTCATCGCCGACAAACCGCCAGTAGTGGCCGAGTAGCTCGCCGAGTTGCTGGTCCTCGGCCCGGGTCCCGGCAAGCCCGACGCACTCGGCGACGACATGCTCGATGTTGGGTAAGTCCGACTCCACCCGCTTGGAGGTCTGCTGCATCGGTGCCACCTCATCCTGTCCCACGACGCTGTGGGACCCACCTGACCACCCTATGCGGTTCCCGCCGCCCCGCCGAGTGGGGTACTCCGCTATGCCAACGTTCACGGTTGCCCCTCGTATCCGAGGGATGACCTGCGCAGGTTCGGGACAGCATCCCGTGCTCCGCCGGAGCAGAATGCCCCCATGAGTGTTCCCCGCCGAGATCGCCGGCTGGTCCTCGTTGGCCTGGTCGTGCTCGCCAGCACTCTGCTACCGGGCTGCTCCGACCGTCCGGGGCCAGAGGCGGTGCTGCACGGCTTCAGCACCGCCTGGAGCAAGGGCGAGCTGCGGTTCTCCCGGCAGCTCGCCGACGAGCGCGGCCGGGCGCTGGACGGCGAGGCCGCCCGGCGGCAGCTGACCGGTCTCCTCGGTGATCTGAAAGATCTCCGTCCGGTCGTGGGTTTCCAGGACCCGATCGAGCAGGACGGGGACGACGCCACCGCGACCCTGACCGTGGCCTGGCCGCTGGCCGCGAAGGTGCGCTGGGACTACGAGGTCCCGGTGCGTCTGCGCCGCACCGGGGACGTCTGGAGAATCGTCTTCGGCCCGACAACCGTCCACCCGGATCTGACGGCGTCCGACCGGCTCACGCTCCAGCGGACCGCCGGTGCCGCTCGTGGAGCGATCCTCGACGGCGCCGGCCAGCCGATCGTCACCCAGCGACCGGTGGTCGTCGTGGGCTTCCAGCCCAGCGCGATCCGGGATCTGACACTCGCGATGGCCCAGCTGAAGGTCGAGGTGAACACCGTGGAGCCCGCCGTGGCGTTCCCCGACCTGCCCGACCGGATCAAGGCCGCCAAACCGGACGCGTTCGTCGAAGCCGTGACCCTGCGCCGGGACAAGTACCTGAAGATCCGAGCCGGCTTGCAGTCCATCGACGGGACCCGGTTCCGGGAGGAGACCCGCTCGCTGGCCCCGACGGCCACCTTCGCCAGGGCCCTGCTCGGGGTCACCGGCGAGGTCACCCGCGAGATCATGGAGAAGAACCCCGGCACCTACCAGGTCGGTGACCGGGTGGGGCTGTCGGGTGTCCAGCACCGCTACGACGGCCGGTTACGGGCCACCCCCGCCATGCGGGTCGATATCGCCGCCGTGCCGGGCCGGCCGGCCCGGACGCTGTTCACCAGTGACGCCATCCCCGGGGACACCGTCAGGACGACGCTCGACCAGGCCGTGCAGACCGCCGCCGAGCGCGCGCTGGCGGGGCAGTCCGGCCGCAGCGCGCTGGTCGCGATGCACACCGGTGACGGTGCCCTGCTGGCCGTCGCCAACGGACCCGACGGTGGGCAGCAGAACCTGGCGCTGCTGGCGCGGGTCCCTCCCGGATCGACGTTCAAGATGGTCACCGCCCTCGGGGTGCTGGCGGCGGAGGCCGCGACCGCCGAGACCATCGTGCCCTGCCCGCGAACCCTGACCGTCGACGGGCGCACCTTCACCAACGCCCATGGCATGGCCCTTGGCGATGTCCCGCTCCGGGTGGACTTCGCCAGGTCCTGCAACACGGCCTTCGCCGCGCTGGCGCCGCGTCTCGGGGCCGATGGGCTGGCCCGGACGGCGGAGAGCCTCGGCATCGGCAAGGACTGGGAGATCGGGATGGAGGCGTTCTGGGGCCAGGTCTCCAGCGGAGGCTCGGCCACCGAGCGGGG
>JABDRL010000026.1 GCA_013041765.1 Dactylosporangium sp.
CCCCGCGGCGCAGACTCGTGACCATCCACGATGGTGGCCGCTATCCGGTTGGCTCGGTGATCCTTGACGGGTGTTTGGAGCCGTCCTTTGTCCAGCCCCTGCCCGACGATCAGATCCTGTTGGTGGCGGCCCGTAACAGGGGTGGGGCCAACGCTGAGATCTGGTCCGCCGATGGGCGGCAGGACCACATCGGCGATCTCGGAGATGCGATCGAGGGCGTGCTGACCACCGCCACCGGCGAGATCTGGGTCGGGTACTCCGATGAAGCGATGGGCGGCAGTGGCCCGCAGCGGCATGGTCTCGCCCGTTTCAGCAGCGATCTACAACCGGTGTGGCTGTATCCGGGGCCGCCAACGGCCCCGGATATCTTCGACTGCTACGCGTTGAACGTGGCCGGCGAGACGGCGTGGACCTGCGCGTACACCCAGTTTCACGTGGTTTCGGCGTGTGGTAATCAGGTCACTGACTTCGGTCGGGCGCCGTATCGAAGCGCTCACCTGCTGCTGGTCGATGGGAGTGCTGGTGCGCTCATCGGCGGACCCGGCCCGGAGTACGACCTGGTCACCAGCTTCCGGATCACCGAGGGGCAAGCTGTGGCCAGCGGTTCGCCGCAGCGCCTGGTGCTGCCAGACGGAATGGAACTACGCGGCTTCCGATCAGCGTGCCGAGGATCGGACCTGCACGTCATCATCCGGGGAGCCTGGTACCGCACTGACCTTGATCAGCTTGCTGACGGAGCAGAGTAGGCACTCATGGGCCCGTACGGAGATCCTTGCGCGACCCGAGTACCTCGCCTCCTGGCGTTCGGGTGGGTTCGAATAGTGCCGTTTGGATGGAGTCACCTTCGCCCCGGGATACCAGTCCCGTCGACGTTGCCGTGGCGGGCCGCACGGCCCGCGAGTGCACTATGGTCGGTCAGGCTGCCGCGCTGGCACGCTGGGTCGGGTCTGGTGGGCGGCCGGTCACGGCCAGCAGGGTGCTGCGCCGCGCTGATGTGGCAGCGGCCGGGGCCGTGCTGGGGGTAGCGGTGCCGGCCCGGGTGCGTACCGCTGCGGATGTGCCGGTGCTGCATCGGCCGTGGAGTTTCGCGGTCGGGGTGGGGCTGATCCAGATCAGCGGGAACGTCGCACTCGCTGGAGCGCTGCTGGAGCGCTGGTCGACGCTGGAGGACGTCGAGGTTCTCGACGCGTGGCTGGTCGGGGTCCGCGCGGTCTGCGAGGCCGAGTCCGGCAGCCGGTCCAAGCAGGCTGTCGCCGGCTTGGTGTTCGCGTTCCTGGAGGCCGTGGCCACACGGGACTGCCCGGACCCGAACTGCCTGTGGCAGCGGGTGATCGAGGTCGTCGAGCGGGACCAGGAGAACGGTGACTGGTCCGAGCGGGTGCCGTTCGACGTGCTCACCAGGTACCTGGATCCGGACACCCGTGATCCGTTCGCTGGGCTGGTGGCCCTGCTGGAACAGCTCGGCGCGGCGACCGGCACGGACAGCGCGGACGTGGCGGTGACCGAGTTGGGTCGGTGGGTGCTGGCGAGCGTGCTGGCCGGCCGGCCGCGCCAGATCACCGCCGACCTGTCTGCCGGCGAGGTGGTCGAGGTCCTGACGGACTGCGTGCGCCGGGGTGTGGTTCCGTGGCTGGCGGTACGGCGGTGGCTGGAGCCCCGGCCGCCGGCCGACGCGGCCCGGGCGTTGCTGACCGCCGCTCACGATGAGAGGGCGAGCCTCGCTCCGGCGGATGCCCGGTGGCTGGCGGTCGAGTTCGCCACCGCCGCGCTGGAGGGACCTGGCCCGGACGAGGCCTTGACGGTGGTGTTCGACCGGGTTCCCGGCGAGAGCCTGGAGTCCCGCCTGACCGCGGTGTCCGGCACCGGTCACCCGGATGCCGCCCGGGTGGTGGCGGCGGTGCGCGAGTACGTGGACTCGGGCGCCACCCCGTTGATCGATCAGGTGTACCAGCTCAAAGTGGGACTGGCACACTGGCGTCCGCCGATCTGGCGGCGGGTGCTGGTGCCCGCGACCGTCACGCTCGGCGACCTGCACGCGGTGATCTAGATCCTGTTCGGGTGGGATGGCGATCACCTGCACCTGTTCGAGGTCGGCGGCAGACGCTACAGCGACCCGTTTTTCGACCTGGACCGCATGGAGATGGACGACGAGAAGGCCATCCGGCTGCGCGAGGCGTTCCCCGGGGCGACCAAGAAGATCCGGTACGAGTACGACTTCGGCGCGAGCTGGTGGCACGAGATCACGCTGGGGAGGGTGCTGGATCGCGAACCCGGCGCGGTGTACCCGCGGTGCACCGCGTTCGCCAGCGATTCCCCTGTGGAGTACTGGTCCGAGGACGATCCGCAGGAGGCTCAGCCGTACGACCTCGCCGAAACCAACCGTCGTCTCGCCAGGCTGGGTGGGGCTGGACTGGGCGAGGCCGAGGAGGAGGACCGGTGACCGCGAACGACGGCCCCGCGGAACGTGCCCGCCTGCGGGATGCCCCAGCCGACGCAGACGGCCGGGTGGGCGCCGGCGGCGCCCAGCTCGCCGAGTGGTACCTGCTCGCCGGGGTCGGCGCGATGCTGGCCACCGGACCTGTGCCGGCCGCGGAACTGGCTGGGATCAGGTCCGGGAGCGACGCGGCGCTGGCCTTCCTGCGCAAGCTGGTCGCCGATGGGCTGCTGCCATCCCCGCAGCGGTACCTCGACGGGATGCTGTCTCAGCTCTATCCGGTCATCCGGCGCGGGTGCGATCCGCTGCGCGCGGAGCTGACCGGGTGCGAGTTCCTCGGCGACCTGACCTCGGTGGTGCCGGCCGGGTCGAATCCGGCGACGGGTTTCCCGTCGCGGTTGTGGCTGTAGAAGGGACGCGAAGATGAGTGTGGACGGCGAACTGGTCGAGCGGGTCCGGGCACTGCGGGCGACCGGATGCACGGCCAAGCAGATCGCCCGGACTCTCGAGGTGCCCGCAGCGCGGGTGACGGCCCTGGTGCGGGCGATCGCCGCCGGGCAGGTAGCGGCGGCCGAGGCCGACGACGGCCCGCCCCGCTGGTCGGCTGCTGGGTCAGTCCGCAGTGGAGCGGTGGGCTGACCGTGGCCGGGCACCCGGAATGGCCGGACGTCGAGTTCGACCGGTCCAAGCTGCACGGCGGTCTGGCCAGCGTGCTGGTGGCGCGGGAGGACCGCCGTCGTCACCGGGTCGAGGTGTGCGGGTACCTGGTGGACACCCACTGTCTCGGGCTGAAGAACACCGTCGGGCCGAAGAACACCGTCGGGCCGAAGACGATGGCGACCGGTGCCCTGGACGCGTTCGTCGCCGACTACTTCGCAGCCCACGACGGGCCGCCGCTGCCGGTCGGGTTGGACCTGGTGCAGCACCTGGTGTTCGGCGCCATCGAGTACGCCAGGGGCCTGGGCTTCGAACCCCACCGCGACCTTGACCTGGTCGTGGACCATCTCGGGGAGTGGTCCCCGCCCAGCGCGATCACCTTCGGGTTCCACGGCCAGCCGCTGTACTGCCAGGGACCACGGGACAGCGCCACGGCGATCATGGCAACGCTCAACCGAACCGTCGGCCAGGGCAACTACCACTACGTGCTGCAGGCCCGCGGGTAGCCGCCGCCCGCGACGACGGCGCCCAGTCCCTACCGGCCGCGTGCCGGTGGCGCCGGCAGCAGCGGGGACGCAACCGTGGCCCGGTCGAGTTCGGTGCGGAAGGCGGTGTGCCGGGGGTAGCGGGCGCGAACCCCTGCGACGTGCGCGGTGGCCCCGGACGGATCTCCGGCGAGCGTCAGTGATTCGGCGTGGGCGACCGCGAGGACAGCGACCCGCTGGTAGGCGCCCCGGTACTTGTTGCCGACGACCGCGTCGATGCGCTGGTCCGCAGCGTGCCGGGCGACGGTGAGCCAGCGCTGGCGCTGGGCGGGCGTGCCTGGATGTTCGCGGCTGGAACGGGCCAGCAGCGTGGTCAGCGCGAGTTTCCTAGCTTGCGGCCGGTCGGCCCTGGTCAGGTCGTCCGCCTGGTCGTCCGCCTGGTCGTCGGCCAGGTCGAGGTTGAGGTCGTCGGAGTATCCGCCGTACCAGCGGTCGGCGGTGTCGATGGCGGCGAAGAGCCGTCCCAGGTGCGTGGTCTTGTCGAGCGCCACTGATGCGCTGGCGACCAGCGGGTACGGCCATACGACCGGGCCGGGGTGGGTGGGCCTGGACCAGCCGAGCGGATCGGAGGCACCCAGACGGTCGGCGGTGGCGTCGACCCGCCCGTCGAGCAGCAGCAGTTCGCAGGTGAGCCGGTCGGGCTCGGTACCGGCCCGGTCTGCCTCGGCGCTCAGCGTCGCGGCCAGCGCATCTGCGGTTTGCGCTGCGGTGACGAGCGCCAGCAGCCTCGGCCGGGTCGGGTGGGGTGGGTATGCCTGGCGGTGCGGCTGGCGTCCAGCGCACCATCCGGGTCGCCCAGGCGCTGGGCAAGGACGGCTAGCCGGTCGGCGGCGTCCGCAGAACGCTCGGCGGGAAGGCCGGTGACGGCCAGGGCCTCCCGCGCCGCCGCGGCGGCGTCGGCCACGCGATCGTCGCGGGTGAGCGCGTCGATCCAGTCCAGGTACGCGGTGGGCTGGTGGTCTCCTGACCGGCGGGCCACGGCGGCCAACGTCGGTACCCGCGTGCCACTGCGGGATGCACGTCTCCGGGTCGACGAACACGGTCGTCCCGGCATCGCGGCAGCGTTTCTGCAGTGGCAGGGCGATCAGGTTGCCCAGTCCTTCGCCTGTGATCGGCAGATGATCTTGGGAGGGAAACAGGCGGTCGTAGCTGTCCAATCCCAACTCGCCGCGCGTGGCCATCG
This sequence comes from Dactylosporangium sp., assembly GCA_013041765.1. GTDB lineage: Bacteria > Actinomycetota > Actinomycetes > Mycobacteriales > Micromonosporaceae > JABDRL01. The sequence continues at coordinate 4,820 of JABDRL010000026.1, forward strand.
CCTCCCGCAGCAGGGCGAACCCCAACGCCCTGGCATCGAGGGCCGTGACCGGCTCGGCGAAGAACACCCACACATGTGCGCCATCGCCGGAGCGGGAGACCTCGACCGCTGCTGGGATGCCGAGATCGTCGGCTGCCTGGGCATAGGCCTGGGCGTCCAATTGCCACTGGTCGCCGTCGAAGTCGCAGGCCAGCAACTGGCAGGTGTCATCGGGCAGCATCGGATACCGCCCTGCGGTGATCTTGCCGGACAGGTGGTCGTGCAGGACCGCGTCGGTCAACGGCCGGTACCGCCGAGCGGCGTTGGCCTCCTTCCAGGTCTGCCCCGGCTCCCGGTCCACCTGCGGCGACCAGCCCTTCCGGCCGTCGTCCCTCTCCCACCGAGCCGCGTAGACGTCCTGCCTGCCGGCGAACAGCGACCGGTACAGCGCCACCCGCCGCGCGGCAACCCGATCACGATCCGTCGAGGCCGCAGCAGCGGGTGTCAATGTCACGGATTCCACCGTCGGCTGTGCCTGGGGCAGGGCGGATGCCACCGACCTTGGCGGCGCCTCGATGGGTACGGCCGGCTCCACTCCGACCAGCACCGCGCCGACAGACGGTCCCGAGTCGGTTACCAGGCCCGCGAGGCGGGCGACCTCGGCCCGCAACACCGTGACGTCGCGCCGCAGCGCCGCTACTTCTGCCGCGCACCCGCAGGTATACTCCGTCGAAACGCCCATCACGGCACCATCCGACCACACCTGGCCCCCGGCATTCCCTGGTAGCCCATGAGTGGCCGCCCTGCATGCGGGGTCGGTCATCGCCGGCTGTTGTGGGGCGTCGGGGAGGTGTTCTACGGCAGAGCTGGCGCGTCATCCGCTGGGGGAACATGGGGGCGAACGGCCGCAGCGAACCGGCTGGCGCCGGCCTTGGCCAGGTAGTCGAGGATCTGCTGGGTGGTCATGCGCACGCCTCGGCGGCCGGTACTGGCTGCCTGCTCGCCGAGCACGCGCAGGAGAACGCGTCGCTCACGCGCCCAGAGGCCGAGGAGGAAGGCGTCGGGGTGTTCGGCGACCACCCCGTGGGGCTGACATGCGGCGTACGGGAAGTCCTTCAGGTTGCAGGTGATGATCGAGTCGGCTTCGGCGGTTACCGCCGCCGCCAGCACGTGCCGGTCCTTGGGGTCGTTGCCCATCTGATCGATGAGTGATTCGTACCCGGTGACCAGGGCGTCTTCGAATGCCGCGTTCATGAACGCGATCCGTCGTTCGATCGCGGCGGGCGGGACCGGGACGTGGCGTCGTACCTCGTCGAGGATGGTCGGCGACCAGCGGGGCCGGTAGAGGTCTTCCTCGGCCAGCCGGAGCAGGAGGTCACACAGCGCGTTGGGGATCAGGACATTGGCGTCGAGGACCGCGACGGTGGCCATGGTCAGGCCGCGTCGCTGGTGTCCATCGGTGCGGGTTGGTCGTACATGCCCATCTCGACGGCGTCTGCGGTCAGTTCGTCGAGGATCGCGCGGCGGGTCTGGCCGCGCCGGTCCCGGTAGGCCAGCACCTGGTCGAGGGGGACTCTGCGGGATGAGTTCGGCCGACTGTAGCCGATCTCCCCGGATTCCAGCAGCTTGATCAGGGTCGGTCGGGACACCCCGAGCAACCCGGCGGCCTCGGTGGTCGTCAACTCCCGGTCGACCGGGACGATCGCCACGCCCCGGCCGGAGGCGAGGACGTCGGCGATTCGGGTCAGCACATCCCGCACCGACCGGGGAACCGCGATCTCGGGTCCGCCACGGCTCACCGCGAGTGCGCCCGTGCCCTCATGGAGCAGTTCGGTCAACTGGACCAGCGAGGCGCGTTCATCCTCGGCAGGCATGATCGCGTCCGTGGTCATAGTGCGCCTCCTTCGTTCCCACGCTGGGCCACCTCCACCATCATCCCTCAAAGTGCAAAAAGTGCAACCCCTTCACCCCGACCCCATGCGGGGCAGGCCCGGCTCCCCACGTTTCGTATCGAGCGTCCGTTTCGGCGCCCCCGTTTACCCCCCCGAAAACCCCCGCCAACTGTCGACAACGAGTGACAATCGACGATCGACTGGTTTTAGCGTTTGTGCTGCTCGATGCCAACGCTTGACAACCGACGACAGACCCGAAACCGTCACCGTCGGCAACAAGGGGTCGTGGGTTCGAATCCCGCCGTCCCGACATAGAAGAAGGCCGTTGGACAGGGAAAGCTCCCTGCCCAACGGCCTTCTTGCTTGTCCGGTGTAGACAGTCTGGGTCGTCCCACATGGATGATCCAGTGGACCACTTGTGGACCAGCGCAGCGGGTGGTGCAGCAGTGGCTACCCCATCTCGGACCTAGTGAGGGCGCCGGCCAACCTGCCTGGCCTTGCGCTATCCGGATCCTGGGCTTGAATCGCAAGGACCGGATAGGTGGGCGCTGAGTGCGGCTCCTGCGGCTTCGACGGATCTGTGGTCGGGATGTAGATACCGCTGAGTTGTGGTCAGTGATCCGTGTCCGGCGATCTTGCGGAGGACGTGGACAGGGACTCCGGCATCGGCCATCCAGGTCAGACCGGTGTGGCGAAGGTCGTGACGGCGGAGGTGCTCGTAGCCCAGGGCAGTGACTACCTCGTCCCAGCGGGCGGCGTCCCGGAGCACCGCGGTGACGATTCGTCCTCCTCGGGGTCCGGTGAACAGACGAGCATCCGGAGTGGGTGCGGCGTCCAGGCGCCTGCCGACCATCTCTTGAATCTCTTCGATGATGGGCACGGTGCGCGCTCGCTTGCCCTTCGTCCCCTTGTCGATGAGACCTCCGGGGCTGGTGGTGGTCTGTCGGCGTACGGACGAGGTCCACTCGTTGCGGTTGATGTCGCAGGCGCGGACGCCGGAGACTTCGCCGATCCGGGCGGCGGTGCACGCGGCGAACTCGACTACGTCACCCCATCCGGCGTAGCGACCTGATGATCGTTCCACCAGGGCTGAGGCGAGTTTGAGCAGCGTTTCCCAGTCGGGCAGGGGCCAGGGAGCGCGGGTCATTTTTTGATGGTGGAGCGGCTGTGTTCGTCGGCTATCCAGGCGTGCATGGCCCGGTCGACGATGCCGTGGGAGATCAGGGCGACGGGCAGGTGCCCGAGCGTCGGTACGACGCGTTTGCGCCATCCGGCCAGGTTACGGGTCGAGGATCTTGGCCTCCAGGCCACGAGTGGCGAGGGCCATCACCGATTCGCCGTAGTCGACCAGGCTCATGGTCGCGGCGTGCGGGTCGACCCCGCAGCGAGCTGCGCGCATCATCGAGTCAATCCACACGGCAGCGTCTTCGCGGGTCTCGGCGCATTCGGATTTTGAATGCCGTTTCCTGGTCGTCGGGTCGGTCCAGCGCACGCGGGCGCGGTACGGCTGGAGCCGGCACTTCCCCGGCCGAAAAGCTCAGACAGCCAGGCCGTCAACATCCCGCACCTGGACAAGATCGAGGACGCGGGCGAGCTGGAGCGGGAACTGCTGCGGATCCAGGATTTCTACGACACGGTCCGGCTGCGTCAGAGCCTGGGGTATGTCACCCCGGAGGAGGAACACCACGGCCTCGGGCCGGTCATCCGCAAGGCCCGCAGGGTGGGACTCGGCCAGGCCCGCGCGGCCAGGGTCGCTACTCGCCGCAAACTACGACAAGATCCCATGTAAGCCCCCGACGGTGGTTGGGTAATTCAACTCAAACTGGTGCATTTTTTCAGATACACCAAGAGCCCGATACGGGGGCGGGATATCCCGGCCGGCTACGCCCGTTGGATACGCGATGTGCGCATCCGACCCGGGTACCTCCGGCGGTACTTGCTTCGGCGTCAGCGGGAATTCACACTGACACATATCTGCGGGATTGTGGGGGCTCGCGAAACAGTCTGGAAGCCGTCAAGCGAATCTCGGGGCATGCGATGAATCCGTCATTGACGCCAGCTGATGTCACCCGCCTGCTGGACCTGATCGCCGCGCCACTGGCCCTGGAGATCCTCGACGCCCTCGGCCACGACCGCACAGTGGACGCCGCCATACCTGAAGGGACCGCCCCGGCCTTCGTCACTGAGGCGATCGGACGCCTTGATGGCATTGGCGCGCTCGCCGAGCTCGATCCCGAGCAGCGCCTTTACGAGTTGACACCCCGTGGCCGGCGGCTACTGGCGGCCCTGGAGCAGGTGAGCGCGGCCATCGAGGCCGAAGAAGGCGTTGACAACGGCGCCCAGTAGCGCCTCAGATCCTTGACGACTTCCCGGCATGGTCACCGACGTCGTTGCGCGCACCCCACACAATGGCCTTTGGGAATGCGCGAACGCCTTGACAATGGGCGCCCTACCCCATGAAGTTGAGATGACGCAATGTTGGATACCCGACACACTGAGTTGATGTTGGGTGGTGAAGGGCTTGCGGGGCCGAGGCGGTAATCAGATGGAATCCCGGCACCTTCGGGACCTGCACAAACTGTTCAAGCACGACGGCGACGCCGTCGCACTGCTGTATCTGGCCAGGGGAGTGGCTGCGGCCGGTGGACGTCCCCTGCGATTCCGGCAGATGGCCAAAGCGGTCAACGGCTCAGGCGAGTACCTGCCCGAGAGCAGCCTTCAGCGTTCTGTCCTGCGTCTTGAGGCCGGCGGGCTGATCGAGGTCGACCGAACCGACGCCCGGCATCCGCTCTAGCACCCCACAGCCTCCGGCCAGCGCAAAGCCACTCTCCTGACCTTCGCCTTGGACGCCTTCGAGAAGCAGGACCCTGGCGATGAGGAGTCCGAAGGACCAGAGCTGTCAGACAGCACACCGTGATCAGCGCGACGTCGCTGGTCATGGCCATGCACCTGCCGTCCTGGGCGGCAGCCGGATGGCGGATGGGCTCGTGACGGAGCCTCGCATATCGATGAACGACGTTCTGGGATGCGCGATCAGACACTCTGTTCATGTTCGCCATTGCGGTACGGTGTGTGCTCGAAGCGACCCATTCGGTAGCGGAGGTCATGATGCGCAGAGCATGGGAAGCCGATCCGACCGCGACGCTGCACCGCAGACTCGGGAAGTCTGCCCTGGAGTTGGGCGAAACGACCGCCACCCCCACCTGCCCGGACATCTGGGAGCTGAGCAATGGCGATGTCTCCGTCATCGGGCGGGATCTGACCGCCAGCTACGCCGGCCGTCTTCCCGAGGGTGTCCACATTGGGGCCGACGAGCGGCTGGTGGTCATTCCTCGCACCATGCTGGTGGCGGCGAAGCCGGACATCCCCGATGCCTGACCTGCTGGCGGGCGTGCCGACTACCTACCTGGACCTGGATGGGTATCTCGCGGACTACGAGCGGGCCGCCGCTGCGCTGGACGGGACGATCTGGAAGGCCGAACGCGCCCAGGTCTTCCAGGAACCAGAAAACCCCAGCTGGGAAGCGTTCCGCGCCGGGGACTGGGCCACCGCCATCGCCCTGGCCGAGCAGGGATCGACGGAGTTGACCGCGTACTTCGACGACCTGCACGCCTCGGGATTCGGGCTGTGCCGGGTCCGGATCGTGGAACGGCCGCTGACCGCCTACCTGCAGTGGGCACTGCATGTGGTGCGGCTGCGCGCACAGGCGGGTGAGCGCGTCCGGGTCGTCCTGGCAGAGGACCTCGGGTCGCTGGAAGCAGAGGTCGGGCGGATTCCGGAGTTGCTCATCATGGGCCGGCGGGTCGGCTACGTCGTGGACTACGGAGAGAACGGCATCGCGCGGGGAGCCCGCCGCTTCGACGACCCGGCCGTGATCGACCGGTGCACAGCGCTGCTGGCTGACCTGCACGCACGCGGTGAGGACCTGGAACCCTTCTTCCAGCGGGAGGTCGCCACGCTGCCGCCCCCGGTGTCGCCGACGACCTGAGCATGCAACCAGCCCGAACGATGGTTGGCCGCGGACTTCGATCCGCGTCCACCCGATCTATCACCCTGACCTTGACCATCGTCGCGGTCCTCGGAGCACTCGGCGCCGTGCTGCTGTCACCGATGGCACTGGCCCGACTTCCGGTGGGCGAGGACGCCGACTGGACCCGACTCAGCAACATCGGCCAGACCTACGGCGCGGCCTCAGCCGTCCTGTCGGTCCTCGCCCTCGGCGGGGTGGCCGTCTCCCTGGTCCTCCAGCACAGGGAGTCCAAGGCCGCCCGGGAGCAGAACCTGCGTGCGCTGCACGCCGACCTGTTCAAGAAGGCCCTGGACGAGGAGATCTACCTGGAGTGCTGGGGGCCGATCGGGACGTCCACCGACCGGACCTGGTACCGCCAGCACATCTACCTCAACCTCATCGTGTCGCACTGGCAGCTCATGTGGGAACTCGGGGCCCTGACCGAGGTCCATCTGCGTCTGGCCGCGCGGGGCATCTTCGCAGGTCCCCTCGGCCTACGGTTCTGGGGTGAGGCCCGGCTGATCCGCCCGGCGGCGGAGAAGGGCCGCCGAGCCAGGGCGTTCCACCAGATCCTGGAGCAGGAGTACCAGCAGGCCCTGACACACCGGCCAACCGAAGCCGAGGAGCCATCAGCGCAGCAGATGAGCGAGTCAGATCGCCACGGCACCGACGGTCGACCCATACCCGCACGGCAGCGGCAGCCGGACGCCACCCCAGGGACAGCTCAACTCCGGCGATCCCAGGACCGGCTGGTCTGGTTGCTCGCCGGCGCCGGTGTCGCCCTCGCCGTCTCCAGCCTTGTCCGCCGCTCACGCTGGCCACGTCACTGCGGCAGATAGCCGCTACTCACGCCCACTGGGCTGTGGCCAGGTCCACGGCCGCCTCGGGGGTTTCGACATGGTGGATGCCGGGGACCGGTGCTCCGTTGGCGTCGAGGATCTGCCATCCGCCAAGGCTGACGACCCGGATGGCGCCCCGGCGTATCGCCAGGGCCACCTCGCTGAGCGTGCCCCAGGAACCGCCGACGGCGATGACAGCTTCGGCGCTGGCCACGATGATCGCGTTGCGGGCCTCACCCATGTTCGTGACGATCGTCGCGGACAGGCCCTCACAGGCGTCCTCGCGGCTGCCGCCCGGACGGATACCGATCACGGTGCCGCCCGCACCGCTGGCCCCGGCCGCGACGGCGGCCATCACCCCGGTCCCGCCCCCGCAGATCACCACCGCACCGCGTCGGGCGAGTAGTTCGCCGACCCGGTACGCGCGGTCGCGGTCCTGGTCGGTGCACGCTGCGGGACCGCAGACCGCGACCTGGAACACCATCGGGGACCTCCTGGGTATCGGGGCCGATCAGCCGCGTGTCGCCGCTTCCTGAAAACTGGTTCTGGCCCACATCTCGTGTCGGTAACGGCCCCATGCCATCGATGGGGATCAGCTCAGCAGGATGCGCTTTCGAAGTAGGTCCAGGTTGGCGCGTCCGTACATCTGTCGTTTGATCATCTTGATGCGGTTGACGTTGCCTTTCACGGCTCGGGGGCTGTGCGGCAGGGTCAGGCCGTTGAGGAC
>JABDRL010000047.1 GCA_013041765.1 Dactylosporangium sp.
CCTCAGCGAAGGCAACTGAATAATATACACAAGAACGGGGATCACGATAGAGACATGACCGAACCGTATGCTGGCCAAGACCCCACGGTGCCTGGGTCCGAGCCTTCCGGTGCGGCAGACCCGCCACCGGCGCCTCCGCCGACACCGGATCCTCCCCCGCCACCGGCGCCTCCCCCGCCACCGGGAGCCGGCACGCAGAGCCCGCCGTTCGCCGCACGGTACGGGCTGGTCCGTCCGCTCTCCGGCCGGTATCTCGCCGGGGTGTGTGCCGCCCTCGGCCAGGCGACCCGGAGCGACCCGGTCCTGTGGCGAGTGTTGCTGTCGGTGCTGGTGCTCTTCGGTGGCGTCGGTCTGCTGGTGTATCTCGTGGCCTGGTTGCTGATCCCGGCGGAGGGAGACACGGCCTCGCCGCTGGAGGCCGCGCTCGGCCGGGGCCAGTCGGGTACCTCCCCCGTCGTGGTGGTGGTGGTCAGTGTCGCGGTCACCATGATGTTTCTGATCACGGTGTTCGGCGACTCCAGAGTGGGATTCCTCGGCCTCCTGGTCGTGGTGGGGCTCGCGGTCTGGCTGACCCGACGCGGGCCGATGGCCGGCCAGCCCCCGGTGCCCATGCCGGGAGCCACGCCGGGCCAGCCGGGGCCCGGTGCGCAGCCGATGCCGCCACCAGCGGATGCCGCCGAGGGGGCCTCCTCGACGGACGCCGCACCGACGGTCACGCTACCCGGCACATCACCGACGGCCACGACACAGCCGCTGACGCCGCACGGCCCATTCGCCACGAGTCCGTACGCCGCCTCGCTCGGCTACACCTACCCACCTGACGCCCCAGCGGCGGCGTACCCCGGTCTCAAGCCGCCCGGCATGCCCCCGCAGCCGCCGCGGCCCCGGCGACGCTCGGCACTCGGGCGGCTGACCCTGTCGCTGCTGTGCATCGTGATCGGGATCGCCGCCATCATCGATCTGAGCGGCATCAACGTCACCGCGGACGCGTACTTCGCCGTCGCCGTCGCCGTCGTTGGCCTCGGGTTGCTGGCCGGATCCTGGTTCGGCCGGTCCCGCGGGCTCATTCCGCTGGGCGTCGTGCTGGCGCTGGCGCTGCTGGCCGCCGCCGGCTCCGGGCCGGTGCACCTCGACGGCCCGGAGCGGTCGGACGTCGTCTGGGCTCCCAACGACATCGAGTCCGTCGAGCCCCGATACCACATCGACGTTGGTAGCGCGGTGCTTGACCTGAGCAAGGTCAGCTTCGAGGACCACGACGTCACAGTCACCGTCAATGTGGACGTCGGTAACATCACGGTCGTTCTGCCCGATGACGTTGACGTCGTCGTCAAGGCCAAGGTCGGTATCGGACAGACCCAAGTCCTCGACGAGAGCTGGGGCGGGGTCGGCGGCTCCCGGGGCGCGGTCAGCGACCTCGGCCGGGACGGGAAAGGCGGAGGGAACCTCGAACTCCTCATCACGCTTGACGCCGGCCACGTGGAGGTATCCCGATGAAGCGGCACGCTACTGATCTTGTCTCACTGGTGTTCGCCATCATCCTGCTGAGCGTCGTCGCCCTGTGGTTCCTGGGTGACGTTGCCCACCTCCGACTGCCTCGCGCCGGGTGGGGCGTGGCCGCCGCGCTCATCTTCTTCGGCGCGCTCGGTCTGCTCCATTCGTGGCGCAAGGGCCGGCGCGACGACCAACCACCGCAGACCTGATGCCCCGGCCCGCCGGGGTCGGGTGCCCGCCAGACATGCCGGATCCGGCGCCGGCCACGCCGATTCCGGTATCTCGGCATATGCTGTCGCGGAACCCGACCATGTCCACGCCAAGGAGCGGACCGAGATGACGCCTCCCCCCGTCCCCAGGCTCGGTGCCGCCCGCCGCCCGATTCAGATCGGCGACCGCGCGGCCCGCGCGTTGGTAGCCGAATTCGCCAGGGACAGCGGCCCGAAGTCAGGTCTGCTCGTCGGGGCGATCGCCGGGTCGGCGACGCTGGCCGCCTCCGTCGACGCCCTGCTGGCGGAGGACCGGCTGACGGTGGTCGCCAGCGGCTCCGAAACGGTACGCGCGCTCCGCGACCACGTCGGCCTGCACGGGCAGTGGGTCGCCCACCGGGTCGAGATCGTCGAGACGCTCGGCGAGGCCGCTTCGGCCGATATCGTCGTGCTCGCCGAGCCGCTGACGGGCACGGCCGACGAGGCCCGCGCCCGCATCGACGAACTCACCAAACTGGTCAATCCCGGTGGCGCGCTCTGCGTGGTCGTGCCCGCGACGACCGTGCCCAACGGCGCGGTCGATGAGGTCGAGCGGCAGTCCGCGCTCTACGGGATCGGCAGCGATCTTGTCCTGCGCAACATCCCGCCGGTACGCATCCACCGGCTGCGGACCACCACGGCCGACCCGGCACTGGCCCGCAGGCTCTCCCCGGGACACCGCCCGTCGAGCGTCCCGCTGGCGGGTGGCATGCACATCGACTCCACCGGCGTCGCCGCGGCGGGCATCGCGCTCGGTCTCGCGGCCGTTGCCAAGGCCACCCGCCCGAAGTCGCGACTCTGGCTGGTCCCAGCGCTGGCTGCGGCGCCCATCGCGGCGTTCTTCCGCGATCCGCAGCGCGAGGTCCCGGCGGAGGACGAGGCGATCGTGGCGGCCAGCGACGGCAAGGTGCTGTCCGTCGAGCGGCTCCGCGACGAGCGTTTCGGCGCCGGTGAGCTGCTCCGGATCGTGGTCTTCCTGTCCGTACTGGACGTGCACATCAACCGGTCACCCGTCGCCGGCAAGGTGGTCGACTACTTCGTCGAGGACGGGGGATACGCCGCGGCGATGAGACCGGCAGCAGAGCACAATGTCGCCGCGTACACGGTCCTGGAGACCGGCCGTGGCACCGTGGTGGTGGCCCAGCGCACAGGACTGATCGCCCGCCGCATCGTCCAGCGGGCTCCGGTCGGTTCCCTGCTCGCCAGGGGCGAGCGGTTCGGGCTGATCCGGTTCGGCTCCCGGACCGACGTGTACCTGCCCGCCGAATCCGCCACGGCCCGGGTCGCCCCCGGTGACCGGGTGGCCGGCGGCGCCACCGTCATCGCCGGCTGGGTGTGACGCGCGGGCCGGGGGCACCGGCCGAAGCGTCGGCGGGCGGCCCGGCTACGTTGCCAGGCTCTCGGCCGAGTACCGGTGCCGTATCCCGACCAGCGGACCGCTGATCAGGTAGGCCGCGACGACCAGGACGTAGGTCAGCTGGTAGTCCACGAACAGGCCGATGACCGGCAGGATCAGCAGCCAGGGAGGCAGCCGCAGCAACCGCGCCAGTTTGGCGTACGGGAAGCTGGAAACCATGGCGAGCGCCAGTACCGCGATCGCGGCGGCCTGGAGCCACGCCGAGACGTTCGGGGCGATCAGGATGCCCAGCGCGAGCACCGCCGCGGCCATCGTGGTCGGGACGCCGCAGAAGAACCGGCCGTCCTTCGGCGAGATGTTGAACCGGGCAAGCCGGATCGCGGCGCAGATGGCGACCAGGCCGCAGGCGGGGCCGACCAGCCAGGTCGGAGCCGCGCCCGCCAGCCAGGCATACCCGACAACCGGAGCGGCGACCCCGAACGAGCACATGTCGGCCAGGGAATCCATCTGGGCGCCGAACGGACTGGCCACCCCGAGCCGGCGGGCCAGTGCCCCGTCGAGCCCGTCGAGCACGATGCAGGCGATGAGGCACCCCGCGGCCCATTGCACCCGGTCGGCATTCAGCGCGAGGAACACCGCAGACATCCCCATGGCCAAGCTCGCGACGGTGCAGGCGTTGACCAGGGCGAACCGCAGCCGCCGGTCGAAGGTCTGGTCACCGGGAAGCAGCTGGATGGTCAGCGGCCCGGGGGAGGCGGCGGCGGGGGGCATGGCGACGGCGGGGCTGACCGGGATCGGCCGGGTCGCCGACGGTCGCGAGGAGCTGCCCCGGAGGGTGGTCGTGGCAACGGTCTCCGGCCGACGAACCCGGCGGATCGCGGCGAACCGACCTCGCCGACCACCCGTTTCCGGAGCATCGACGCTGCCCGATACCCCTCGGGCCGCCGTGCTCACCAGGGAGCTGTCGGCACTGCGCCGGCGGATGCGCGCTACCAGGAGCACCTGCCGCGCGAGCGAACCGCCCCGGCGCAGCCCAGCCCATCGCCGCCCGGCCGGGCGGGGAACATCTGTTGCGCGAAACCGGCGCCAGGGGGCTCTCGGCACTGATCCTCCATGCAGGAACAAGCTCGATGCGGCCTACACCATTGCACACACCGGCAGCGCTTGGCGATGTTCTGACCGCAGGAACAACGGCAATGAAACAATCCGGCAAAGGTTGACTCACCCAAAGAGTCCCCCGCTACCCGCTGTTGGCCAAGGCTCACCGCATACCGGCGGCCCGCAGTGCCTCGTCTGTGACTTCCGTTACTGGCAGGTTCGGGGTGGATGCGACATCGAACCAGTGGGCCTCGCAGGTCGACCCGCCGGCGTCCAGCACGCGCGGCGGCGTTGGGCCGCAGACGGAGACCCGGTAGAAGGCCCGCACGCCGTGCCAGTCGATGGGATAGCCCTCCGGCCCGAGCGAGGCCGCGTCCCGGTGGCTGGCGACCCCGAGGAGTTCCACGATCTCCCCGTACTGGTTGGTCTCCTCCTGGAGTTCCCGGAGCAGCGCCAGGCCCGGTTGCTCCCCGAAGTCCGTTCCGCCGCCGGGCAGGTGCCAGCGCCCGGCTCCCGGATACCCCGGGGCGATCTTGGTCAGCAGCACCCGGTCCCGGGAGTCGGTCGCCACGGCATACGCCGCGAACCGCTGCGCCCGGTGCAGCCCGTCCGGGCCCGGGACGGCGTAGAACGAGGGAAACTCCGGCGGCTCGTCGGGCCGCAGGTCGACCGCTGCCGGGGGAAGGTCGAGGGCCCGCGCGGTGAACGGCCGCAGCGGCAGCTTCTCCATCGCCGTCAGGGTCACCCAGCGGGCAAGGTCGGTGGGCTGCCCGATCCGATCGCGAACGGATCCACCACGGACGTTGACGCCGTAGATCAGCCGATCGGTGTGGATGGTCACTCCCCGGCTGGGCAACGCCCGCAGATCGGCCAGCACGTCGCTGAGGCCCCCGACGGAGACCGAGAGTCCGGTCTCCGCGGCCGTCTCGCGAACCACGGTGTCGAAGGGGTTCTCGCCATGGTCGACGGCTCCTCCGGGCAGCGACCAGGCTCCGGGCGTCCCGGATGAGGGAGATGCTCTGACCAGCAAAATTCGGTCGGCTGACGCAGCGGGCCGCAGGCCTTGGGCGCCATCCGACGGTTCAAAACACAGTGCATACGCCGCAATCCGGCGCAGAGGTTCCAGCGCGGGTGTCACGGGCGAAATTCTGCGGGAGGGCCGACACCACTCTGGACAGACTGTCGGTTTGCCGACAGTTGTCAAAGCCAACTCCGCTCGTTTTGGGTCAACCAGCCGGCCATAGCGTATCCTGCCCCAGCTCACTCCCACTCGATCGTGCCGGGCGGCTTGCTCGTCACGTCCAGGACCACCCGATTGATCTCCGGCACTTCGTTGGTGATGCGGTTGGAGATCCGTGCGACCAGCTCGTACGGCAACCGCGACCAGTCGGCGGTCATCGCGTCATCGCTACTGACCGGCCGGAGCACGATCGGATGCCCGTAGGTGCGGCCGTCCCCCTGCACCCCGACGCTGCGGACCTCGGCGAGCAGCACGACGGGGAACTGCCACACCTGGCGGTCGAGTCCGCTGGTGGTCAGTTCCTCCCTGGCGATCCGGTCGGCGACGCGGAGCACCGCAAGCCGCTCCCGGGTGACCTCTCCGATGATCCGGATAGCCAGTCCGGGCCCCGGGAAGGGATGCCGCCAGACAATCGCCTCTGGCAGGCCAAGAGCCAGCCCCAGCGCCCGGACCTCGTCCTTGAAGAGGGTCCGCAACGGCTCGACGAGCTGGAAACTCAGGTCGTCCGGCAGGCCGCCGACGTTGTGATGGGACTTGATGTTGGCTGTGCCGCTACCGCCCCCGGACTCAACGACGTCGGGGTACAGCGTGCCCTGGACGAGGAACTCGACGTGCTCTGTCGCTTCCAGCTCCCGGGCGGTTTCCTCGAAGACCCGGATGAACTCCCTACCGATGATCTTGCGCTTGCGCTCGGGATCGCCGACGCCGGCCAGCGCCCCGAGGAAGCGGTCCCTGGCGTCAACGACCTTGAGCTTGACCCCGGTCGCCGCGACGTAGTCGGACTCGACCTGCTCCGCCTCACCGGACCGCAACAGCCCGTGGTCGACGAAGACGCAGGTCAGCTGGTCGCCGATGGCCCGGTGCACCAGCGCGGCCGCGACCGCGGAATCCACCCCCCCGGACAGCCCGCAGATGACCCGCTTGCCGCCGACCCGCGCCCGGATCGCGGCGACCTGGTCCTCGATGATGCTCTCCGAGGTCCAGGTCGGAGCGAGCCCCGCGATCTCGTACAGGAATCGGCGCAGTATCTCCTGACCGTGGCGGGTGTGGGCCACCTCCGGGTGAAACTGCACCCCGGCAAGCCGCCGCTGGCGATCCTCGAACACCGCGACGGGAGCGCCCGGCGAGCTGGCGGTGGCGGTGCAGCCGTCCGGCGCCCGCACGACGGAGTCACCATGGCTCATCCACACCGGCTGCATCGGTGGGAGCCCCGAAAGCATGACCCCCCCGTCGCCCTCGGTCGTCAGCTCGGTGTCACCGAACTCCCGCAGGTCCGTTCGAACGACCTCGCCGCCGAGCGCCAGCGCCATCGCGTGGAAGCCGTAGCAGATGCCGAGCACCGGCACCCCAGCGGAGAACAGTGCCGGGTCGACGGCCGGCGCTCCCTGCGCGTACACGCTGGACGGCCCGCCGGACAGCACAATGGCCGACGGCCTGCGCGCCAGCATCTGCTCCAGCGGCATGGTGTGCGGCACCAGCTCCGAGTAGACATCCGCCTCCCGGATACGACGAGCGATCAGCTGGGCGTACTGGGCACCGAAATCAACAACGAGAACCGGAGACGGCGTGGTCATGGCATTCAGCCTATGGGACGTCAGGAAGCCCGCGGCGGGTGGCCGGGCGGTCCGTTGGCGATGGCCGCGCTCGCCTCGCTCAGCGCGGTGGCCCAGGCCTGACCGCCCGGCACCGCACCGCTCTCGACCTGGACCAGCGTGTCCTCGATCACCGCCCGGATGATACTGGTCTTCGGTCCGAGGTACTGCGGACGCAGCCGTTCCGCGGAGGCACCGAAGATCTGGCCGACCGGGGCGTTGTTGACGAACTCGTTTCTGACCTCCCGCAGGGACGGATCGGTGTAAAGACCTGGCTGGGAGGGCAGGTTCCCCGTCTCCTTGAAGATCCGCAACTGCTGGTTCGGAGCGGTGAGCCAGGTTGCCAGCTGGTAGGCCTCCTTCGCATGTTTCGTCTGCTTCGGAATGGCCAGGAATGATCCGCCCGAGTTGCCCCCGCCCCCGGGCACCGCGGTGAGGTCCCACTTGCCGCGGGTGTCCGGGGCGTTCTGCTGGAGCTGTCCCAGCCCCCAGGCCGGACACATCATCGTCGCGAACGTGCCGGCCCGCATGGCCGCGGCCCATGGCGCCGTGTTGGCTCTGAGCCTGCCCGACAGCCCCTCGACGATGATCCGGGTGGACAGGTCGAACGCCTGGCGGACCCCGGCGTTGGACGCCAGCACGACGTTCCCGTCCCAGTCGTAGTACCCGATCTCCTGCTGGGCGACGATCGCGTTGTACGCCCGCGCCGAGGAGTCCAGCCAGTGCGCCCCGCTGCCCGAGGCCTCGAACCTGTGCCCGGCCTCGATGTACGCCTCCCAGGTCGGCCAGAGACTGGCCACCTCCTCCCGGCTCGTCGGTAGCCCGGCTCCGGCGAACAGATCCCTCCGGTAGCACACGGCGAGGCTGCCGACATCCGTACCGAGACCGATCTGCACCGTCCCGTCGGCCGACAGCGACTGCTGCCACTTCCATCCCAACCAGCGGCTCTTCAGCTCGCCGGCACCGAAGTCGAGCAGGTTGAGGAAGGCCTCGGGCCGGTCGCGAAACTGCGGCAGGTAGGACTCGTCGATCCCGACGATGTCCGCGGCCCCGTCGCCCTCGTCAAGGTGCTCGGCGAGTTCCTCGTGGTGCCCGTGGTAATCGCCGACGTGCTCGACCACCCGGATCCTCGGATGGGCCTGGTGGTAGTCCCGCAGCAGGGCCTTGAACCCGGAGTTGCCGTAGTCCGCCACGACCAGCGTGATTCCGGAATCCCCATCGCCCCCGGTCGAACACCCCACGCCGAGCAACAACGCGACGGCCACCGCCGCGACAGCAGCACTGGAACGCCGTGCGATTGACGTCATCTCTCATCCATCCTCATCAGATGAGCCCACACCGCAGACATCGGCGCCGCTGCCGGTGTTCTGAACGAATCCCCGGGATCGCCCGCCCCGCGGCCCGTCGGGTCGGAACCGGCCTACGATCTCCCGGAACTCTTCGCCGAGGGCCAGGTCGGCAGGGCCACGGCCAGTTCCAGGGGGTATACGATCCGCGGGCCGGAGGATGTCTGTTGCTCGACGACGGCCGCGGCGAGTTCGTTCTGCCCCGCGGCGTCGAACCGGATCCCGTTCCACGGCATGACCGTCTCCGCGGCGGGAAACCAGGTCCGTTGCAGGGCGACGTGCACGCCGTCCGGATCGACGCGATCGGCCGAGTCGACGGCGTTGGCCAGCACCAGGGTCGCCGTGAAGGCACTGGCCGCGGCCTCGGTCAGCGGAGCGCCGAACTGGCGGTTGTACCGCTCGGCAATGGCCTCCGCCACCGGGCTGCGCCCGGCGTAGTCCACGGACCAGCTCACCGCGCGCATCTCGGAAACGCCGCGACCGGCGGGCACCCCGCCGATCGTGGCCCGCTGTCCGAGCGCGACCACCGGGATCTTGCCTCGCAGCCGCTCGGCGAGTTGGGCGGCAGCCGCGGCTTCCTCCTGGCTGGTCACCATCGCGATGACCACGTCCGTGCCTACGGAAAGGCACTGGGCACTGACCGTCTCGATCTCGGTCGGCCGGTCCCGGTACCGCACGGTTGTCAGGTCGTGGGCACCGGCCGCCGATATCTCGCGAATCGTGGCGAGCAGCGCGGCGGCCCCGGTCCCGCCCGATTCCACCACCGTGATCCGCCGCACCGGCAGTCCAGCGGCACGCTGCTGGCGCAGCAGGCCGAACACCGCCCGCGCCAGGGCCCGGTCGGCTGGGCCGATCTGAAAGTATCGCCGATACCCGAGGGCGCTCAGCGCATCCGCCGCCAGGCCGGCGTCGACCAGCGGCACTCCCAACGCCTCGGCCCGCTCGGTGCCCGATCGGACGGTTTCTGCCCGGTCGGCCGCGATGAGACCGAGCGCGCCCCGGTCCCGGATCAACGTGCCGGCGGCGTCGCCGTCGCCGTGGGAATCGGCGACCGCGAGCGTGAGCGGGGTACCGCCGCGCACGCCGGCCGTGACGGCCAGGGGCAGGGACAGATCGGTCTGGCGAACCGCGATCAGGTCGATAGCCAGCTGGGCGCCCTGGGCCGCCTGCTGTCCCAGGGCGGCGTCCGGCCCGGACAGCGGGGCCAGCAGGCCGATGGACAGCGTCCTCGGCTCGCGCCAGGCACCATCGTCCTCGGTGCACCCGCCGAGCAGCAGCAACGCCGCGACCAGCATGGCGGATAGGGGCCTGCGCGCGCGGACCACGGTCCTCCCGATCTCACAACCTCGCCCGCCGGATGCCGGGCGCTGGCAACGGGCCGTATCCTTTCTTGTTCGGATGCGCTGTATCAACCCCATCGTCCCGCATAGACGATTGTGAGCTGCAACACATGCACTGTCATTGACAGCGCTAATCTGCCTGGTTTGATGGACGCCGCAACAGTCTGTCGTGCGGCCCGCAACGGCTGTGAAGGGGTGTAACCGTGACCACGACCGCCCCCACGCGTACGCAGGTGGCCGACAGTCCCGGTTCCTCGGACCAGCCCCGACCCCCACTCCGGCGCCGCTACCGGCGGCTCCGGGCCGCTCTCGGCGCCGCCCGCCGGGGCCTCCGCCACCGGCGGCTGCCCGACGTGCAGGACTGGCGGGTCAGGACCAAGCTGGGCGCCGTCCTCGCGGTCCCCGCAACGGCGTTCTTCGCCATCGCCGGCATATACGTTGATGATTCAATACGGCAATCAACAACATTCGGCAACTTTGTGGAAGAAATCGCCATCAGCGAGACAATCACCGATCTCGTCTACAATCTCCAGACTGAGCGGGATCACGCCGCCGGCTATCTCGCAACATCACCCGACACTCCCGGTAGGCAGCAGCTCACGGAACAGTTCACCGCAGACCAGGCCGCGGTTCATTACGCCCAGACCCAGGTCGAAACAGCGATCAAGCCTCTACAGACCAGGGAACGGGTCGCCGCCGCCTACGCCAAGGCCAGCGCGGGGCTCGACAGGCTGAGCCAGACCCGGGCCGGCATCCGCGACGGCTGGTTGCGCCAGCGTGCGGTGTTCGAGCAGTACTCGCTGGTCATCGCGGACCTGCTCGCGGTCCTCCCGACCAGGTTCGACCTGGCCGATGCCCCGGATCTGGCCCGCCAGCTCCAGTCGTTCAGCACGATCCTCGCGTTCGAGGAGTACACCGCCCAGCTGCGTGGTCGGCTGTTCGCCGCGGCCACGGCCGACGCCTTCAACGTCGACGATGTCGACGTACTCAACGATCTCCGGGCCCGGCAGGTGTCCGCCCTCACCGCCTTTCGCGAGGAGGCCAGCAGGCGGGACGTCGCCCGGTTCGACGAGATCATGCGAAGCCAGTTGGTCGTCACCACGGCCCGGCTCCAGCAGTCGACCATGGAACGCACCGGGGGCCAGGCTGTCGAACTCGACCCCGCCGAGTGGTGGCAGGCCAGCAGCGCCCGCCTGGATCTGGCCCACGAGCTGGAGCGGGAACTCCTCGCCGCCACGGTGAGTTCCGCCGTGGAACTCCACCGGGCCCGGGGCGTCCGGACCGTCGGCATCTCGCTGGGCGTTCTCCTGACCGTTGGCCTCGCGCTACTCCTGTCGTGGAACGTCGGCCGGTCCATGGGGCGCTCGCTGCTCGCCCTGCGTACTCAGGCCCTGGACGTCGCCCAGCACCGGCTTCCCGCGGCCATCGCCCGGTTGCGGTACTCGCCGACGGCCACGCCGGTCGTTGATGTTCCCGACAACGCCGTGCGCTCGTCCGACGAGATCGGTGAAGTGTCCGAAGCGTTCACGATGGTGCACCGCAGCGCCGTCATGCTGGCCGCGGAGCAGGCCGTGCTGCGACACAACACCAAATCCATGTTCATCAACCTGGCGCGCCGCAGTCAGATCCTCGTCGAGCGGCAGCTGCAACTCCTCGACCGGTTGGAAGTGTCGGAGACCGATCCCGATCAGCTCAGCAACCTGTTCCTGCTCGACCATCTCGCCACGCGAATGCGCCGCAATGACGAGAACCTGCTGGTACTCGCCGGGTGCGAGGCGATCCGCAGCCGCACGGAGCCCATCGGACTCGCCAGCGTCGTCCTGGCGGCTGTTGCGGAGATCGAGCACTATGCCCGGATCTCCAGGGATGTCACCGCGCCGTTCCGGGTCGTCGGCCACGCCGTCTCCGACGTTGTCCACCTGCTCGCGGAGCTGCTGGAGAACGCGACGGCGTTCTCCCCTCCAGATTCGCTGGTTACCGTGGCGGCGACGGTCAGGTCCAACGGGGACACGGCTATCACCATCACCGACCAGGGCATCGGGCTGACAGACGAGGGGCTGGCGGAAGCCAATGCCCGGCTCTCCGACACGGCGGACATCGACGTCGAAGCCTCCGAGCGGATGGGCCTGGTCGTTGTCGGTCATCTGGCCAGCAAGCACAAGATCCTCGTCCGGCTGGACGCGACGAACACCGGCGCCGTCGCCCAGGTCCTGCTTCCCGCCAAGCTGCTCGCCCCGGCGGAGCTGTCCGCCACGCCGATGGAGGTGCCCCCGGAACCGGGCCCCGCCATCGTTCGACGATCAATCATCTCGACCGTTGGTTCCACCCCGGAGCGGCTCGACCAGCCCGCCCCGGTCCCGAGCCAGAGCGTCTGGTGGCCGGCCAGCACCGATCAGGCAGCGGAAGGTCAGCCCGCGCAAGCTCCGGTCACCGTGGCGGCGACCCCGCCCCGGCGGCCGGTGACCGCCGGCACCAGCACGGCCGGCCTGCCGATCCGGGTACCGAATGCCCAGCTCCCCGACAACGGCCTCGGTGCCGCCAGCCAGAATCGAGCCGCGGCATCCGACACCCAGCAAGATCTCGATCCGTCGCAGGTTGGTGCGACGCTGAGCGCCTTCCACGACGGTGTGCACCGCGCCGATCTGGAAGCCGACCACATCACCCCGCTCGATTCCCACCGACAGGAGCCCGCCTGATGCTGAGCCGGCAAGCCCGTGACCTGAGCTGGTTGATCAATGCGTTTGCACAACGGGTGCCGGGTGTCGCGCACGCCATCGTCGTCTCCTCCGACGGCCTCCTGGTGGCATTGTCCTCCCAGCTGCCCCGAGACAGCGCCGATCAGCTCGCCGCGGTCACCTCCGGGCTGGTCAGCGTGACCTGCGGGGCCGCCCGGATCCTGGACGGGGACGAGGTCAAGCAGACGGTCGTCGAGATGGGGCGCGGATACTTCCTGGTCATGAGCATCCGCGACGGGTCGATCCTGGCTACCCTGGCCGCGCGGGAAGCCGACATCGGGGTCGTCGGCTATGAGATGGCTCGGCTGGCCAAGCAGGCCGGAGAGATGCTCACCCCGGCACTGCGGGCCGAACTCCAGCAGGCGCTGCCACCGCCGAGTTCCTGATCAGTGGCAGCCCGGATCGAGCACCAGGCCCACCCGCTGGAACTCCTTCAGGTCCCGGTATCCGCACTTGGCCATCGACCGGCGAAGTCCGCCGAACAGGTTCAGACAACCGTCCGGGTCGGTCGAGGGACCGTACAGCACGGTATCCATCGCGGCCAGGGGCGCCTCCGCGGCGCCGAACGCACCCCGGGGAAGCACCGGGTGGCTGGCGGATGAATGCCACCACGCCCCGTTGGCCGGCGCGTCCTCGCACCGGGACAGGGGCTCGCCGAGCATGACGGCGTCGGCACCACACCCCATGGCCTTGGCGATGTCCCCTGAGGTGCGGAGATCCCCGTCGGCGATCAGATGAACATACCGGCCGCCGGTCTCGTCGAGATAGGCCCGGCGGGCCTCGGCGGCGTCGGCGATGGCCGTGGCCATCGGCACCCGGATCCCCAGCACGGTATCGGTGGTCGACCATTCGTCGCCGCCGATGCCGATGATGACCCCGGCGGCACCGGTCCGCATCAGGTGCAGGGCGGTCTGGTAGTTGGTGCATCCGCCGACGATGACCGGCAGATCGAGATCCGCGATGAACTCCTTGAGGTTCAGCGACTCCTCGACGGTGGAGACGTGTTCCGCAGATACCAGCGTGCCCTGGATGACCAGAATGTCGATACCCGCGTCCAGGATGACCGGGGCAAGGGCCAGCGTGTGCTGAGGCGAGACCCGCACGGCGACGGTCTCGTTCCCGTCGCGCATCTGCTGCACCCGTTCAACGATCAGCTCCGGTTTGATCGGCTCGGCGTACACCTCCTGCAGGCGTCGGGTCGCCGGCGTATCCTCCCCGAGTGCCGCCAGCTCGTCCAGGATCGGCTCCGGCTCGGCGTACCTGCACCACAGGCCCTCGACGTTGAGGACGCCGAGCCCACCGAGCCCACCGAGTCGCACCGCCGACGCCGGGCTCATGGTGGCGTCCGAGGGGTGCGCCACGCAGGGAATGGCGAACTGGTAGGCGTCCAGCTGCCAGGCCGTGGAGACGTCGCTCATCTCCCGGGTTCGCCGGCTCGGGACAAGGGCGACATCGCGAAGGTGGTATCCGCGGCGAGCCAGTTTGCCCGGCCCGATCTCAACCACGTCACGCATGGCAGCTCCGTTTTCAGCGTTATCGGCCGGTAGGCCGTCCAATGGCGGACCGACGTCGGGTCAGCGGGAGTGGTAGTTCGGTGCCTCGATCGTCATCTGGATGTCGTGCGGATGGTTTTCCTTCAACCCGGCCGCGGTGATCCGGATGAGCTGCGCCCGCGCGTGCAACTCGTCGATCGTCCTCGCTCCCGCATAGCCCATGGCCAGCCGAAGCCCTCCGGCCAGCTGGTGGGCCACTGCGGCGAGCGGACCGCGGAAGGGGACCTGGCCCTCGACACCCTCGGGCACGAGCTTATCGTCCGTCGGTACGTCGGCCTGGAAATACCGGTCTTTTGAATACGACCGTGCCTGGCCTCTGGTCTGCATCGCACCCAGCGATCCCATGCCGCGGTAGGTTTTGTACTGCTTGCCGTTGATGAAGATCAGATCACCGGGGCTCTCCTCGCAGCCGGCGAGCAGCGAGCCCAGCATCACGGTGTTCGCGCCGGCCACGATCGCCTTGGCGATGTCGCCTGAGTACTGCATACCGCCGTCGGCCATGACCGGAACGCCGAGGGGTCCGCACGCCCTGGTCGCCTCCATGATGGCCGTGATCTGCGGCACGCCGACCCCGGCAACCACGCGGGTGGTGCAGATCGAGCCCGGTCCGACGCCGACCTTCACGGCATCCACGCCGGCTTCGGCCAGGGCCTTCGCTCCGGCGAACGTCGCGACGTTGCCGCCGATCACGTCAACGTTCGTGTCCTTTTTGAGCTGGGCGACCATCTCCAGGACCGACCGGTTGTGGCCGTGTGCCGTGTCGACGACGACCACGTCCACCCCGGCATCCGCCAGGGTGCGGGCACGCTTGTACGCGTCGTCGCCGACGCCGACGCCCGCCGCGACCCGCAGCCGGCCGGCGTCGTCCTTGGTCGCGTGCGGGAACTGCTCGCTCTTCGCGAAGTCCTTGACCGTGATCAGGCCGCAGAGGCGTCCGGTGTCGTCGACGATCGGCAACTTCTCGATCTTGTGCTGGCGCAGCAGCGCGAGCGCCTCTTCCTTGCCGACCCCGACCGAGGCGGTCACCAGCGGCATCCGGGTCATCACGTTCCGGACCCGGGTCGAGTGGTCCGCCACGAACCGCATGTCGCGGTTCGTCACGATCCCCACCAGCTGACCGTCCGCGTCCACGACGGGGACCCCGGAGATACGGTAGCGACCGCAGAGCGCATCGACATCGCCGATGGTGTCCCCGGGCAAGCAGGTGATCGGGTTCGTCACCATACCGGCTTCCGACCGCTTGACCAGATCGACCTGCATGGACTGGTCCTCGATGGACAGGTTGCGGTGCAGCACCCCGAGGCCGCCCTGGCGGGCCATCGCGATCGCCATTCTGGCCTCGGTCACGGTGTCCATCGCGCTGGACACCAGCGGAATCCGCAGGCTCACATGCTTGGTCAGTTGGGTGGTCGTATCGACGGCGCTGGGCACGACATCAGACTCGGCCGGCAGCAGCAGCACATCGTCAAAGGTCAGTCCGAGCGCCGGAACGGTGCCCTTCTCGGCGAACAGGTCGGACCTCGGCGAAAAATCCATATGGCGTCCCAGCGATTGGCGGAGATTGGATCCGTCTCATGGTAGCGAGCACGGGATTCCGCTCCCCGCCGCCGGGGTATCCGGCTCTGATGGGTGCACCGACCGGGTGAGCGGCCGCGCGAAGACGCCGTGCGGGCTACGGTGAACAGGTGCACGACGAGCCCATCGACCCGTTTTCCAGCGATCCGACCGACCCCGCCGACGTCTTCGACCCCGAAGCGGGGGAGGACGATGGTCTGCTGACGGCCGAAGAACGCCAGGACGTGCTCGAAGACATCGCTGACCTGGAGATCTACCAGGCCCTGCTGACGCCCCTCGGCATCCGCGGCCTGGTGATCGATTGTGAGGATTGCCACCAGTCGCACTACTTCGACTGGGACCTTCTCCGGAGCAACCTGCGGCAGTTGCTGTCCTCCGGACGAGCACGCGTGCATGAGCCGGCCTTCGACCCGGACCCCGACCACTACGTGACCTGGGAATACGCCCGCGGCTACGCCGACGGGGTACACGACGCACTGACGGAATCCGCAGACGAGACGGAACTCGACCCGTAGACCCCGGTTCGCGTGCCGCGACCGGATGAACCGGACGCGGCACGCAAGCGGAATGATCATGGCTGACCGGCACGGCACTCGAACCAGTGCACATCGTTTAGCCGGACGTGGCCCGGGGTACCGACGCGGAATGCCCTGTTCTTCTCATGCGCACGCCACCGACCGGGTTGTGCTCAGCTCACAAGGCCAGCGCGGAAGGCCGCGGCGACAGCGTGTGCCCGGTCCCGCGCGCCCAGCTTGCGGAACAGCCGACGGGCATGGGTCTTGACCGTGTCCTCCGAAACAAACAGCTCCCTGCCAATCTCTGCGTTGCTCTTGCCATCCGCCATGCCACGCAGTACCTGGAGTTCGCGCTCCGTCAGGTCCACCCGCCGCCGGGGCGGCTCGCTGACCAGGTCGCCCCGTTGCTGGGGGACGGCGGCGGTCATCGGGGTGGTGGCCGAGGCGGGCAACGACGCGCCGAGCCTCGCCGTGGCAGCCGTCGGCGGGCGGCCAGCGCCAGCCGGGCTGATCGGCCGGGTCAGGCCGACGCCCGCCGACGCCACCTGCCCCGGCTGCGATGGGGGCAGGCCGGGCCGTGGCCCGACTCGCCCGGTTCCCGCCTGGCCGGGGTCCTTGGCCGGCTGGCTGAGAACCAGCATCATCGCCTTGGCCAGCATGGTCACTGGCTCAGCCTGGTCCATCCGAATCACGCCACGAGCGCCTGCGGCGATCGCGGCCTGCGCCGACCGGGGATCCTCGCTGCCGAAAAAGACCAGCATCGAGTTGGGCGACACCGCGAGAATCCGCCGCGCGAACTCCGCGCTGTCCGGACGCGCCACGACCGGATCGGCCAGAACAAGGTCCGCTGGCTGTTCGGAAAGGCGCGCCAGCGCCTCGACCATGGTCAGCGCGGTTCGAACCGCGTGCCCGATCCCAAGCCTTGCGGCAGCTGCCGCGATCGTCTGCGCCGCAAGCGGCGTCCGTACACAGACCAACACCGTACGCACCGTCACTCTCCTCTTCCCGGGAGAAGAAGACACGAAATGTCGTGCTCAATGCCGCGTTTTGCCGCAATTGGCCGCCACCGCATCAACCACCTACCTGTCACCTCCGTTCAACGGTCGACGGCTGCTGGGGTGGCGCCTTTTTGGAAAACATTCGGAATGAGCCGCAGACCCGGACCGTTCGCACCGGAAGAGGTGCCCCAATGACGAACGTGACCCGGCTGCCTGGCCCTATCGCCGACGTCTGGGACTGGCAGCGACTCGGATTGTGTCGGGGACACGACAGCGCCCAGTTCTTCCATCCCGACGGCGAGCGCGGAGCGTCCCGGGACCGCCGGGAGACCGCCGCGAAAGCGGTGTGTGACCGGTGCCCGGTCCGGGCCGCGTGTGCGGCGCACGCCCTGAGCACTCGTGAAGTTTACGGCGTTTGGGGCGGATTCACCGAATCTGAACGTCTTCGTCTTCTTGAAACCGGATGGGAAGACTGTCTGGATGGAACGCGGGACCGTCTCGACGTCCCCCGCCTCGAACGAAGGCTGGCGATTCGCCCGGTGGTATCCCGACCAAGGCGCCGAATCGCCGCACCCGCGCCCTGATGGCGCAGTTCCCTTCAGACGCCCCGCCCGACAACGATGACATACTGACGGGACCTTCGACCGTTCGCAGTACGGCGAGCGCGCGCGGCCCCCGCGGAGGCGCCATGGCTCAGGACGCTGAATCCGCCCCCCTGCCTGGACTGATTCGGCCGACACTGGCACAGGTCGCGAGTTTGGCCGGCGTCAGCCTGAAGACCGCGTCCCGGGCTCTCAACGGCGAGCCCAACGTCGCCCGGCCAACGCGGGTGCGAGTGTCGCGCGCGGCGGACAAGCTCGGCTTCCGCCCCAACAGCATCGCCCGGGAACTGCGACGCGGCGCGACCTCGACCCTCGTCGGCCTGATCAGCGGGGATCTGGCCAATCCGTTCTACTCGGCCGTTGCCAGCGGCGTCGAGCGGGAGCTGCGAGGCTGCGGCCTGCAACTGGTCATGGCCAGCAACGACGAGGATCCCGAGCGCGAACGGACCCTGATCGGGGCGTTCCTGGAACGGCGGGTCTCCGCCCTCCTGCTGATGTCCGCCTGCGAGCGGCACGATGACCTGGCCCTCCCCGGCAACCATGGGGTGCCGTTCATCTTCCTCGACCGGCGCCCGCTCGACGCCCCCGGTGATGTTGACGCGGTGGTCATCGACAACCGGGGCGGCGCCCGCCGCGCCGGTGAGCATCTGCTCCGCACCGGTCACCGGCGGATCGCGGTGGTCGGCGATCCGCAGCGGTACACCACGCACCGCGAGCGGATCGAGGGCTTCGTCGAGGCCATGACCGCCGCCGGCAACGACTGCTGGCGGCCGTACCTCTCCTCGGCCGCCCATGACCTCGGCACCGCGGAGCGTTCCGTCGCCGAGCTCATGCGCCGCGACGCGCCCCCCACCGCGATCTTCACCACGAACAACCGGCTGACGATCGGTGCGCTCCGAGCGCTGGCGGGATACCAGCCGCCACCGGCCCTCGTCGGATTCGACGATTTCGACCTCGGCGATGTGCTCGGCATCACGGTCGTGGCCCACGGGTGCGAGGCCATGGGACGGCAGGCGGCCAGGCTGGCTCTCGACCGAGCCGGCGGCCAGACCGACCAACCGCGTATAGTAACCATGCCGACACAGCTGGTAATTCGTGGATCCGGTGAACGCGCACCCCAGTAGTGCCGCCCGACCGAGTCACGACACGGAAACAGTCGCGAACCCCCGGTTGACAGCCGTGACTCCGATCGGCAGTGTCGGCTCGACAACGATGACAACGATGTCACAATCCGATGGAGGAGCCCATGAAATTCTCGCGGCGAGCTGCCGTCGCCATCGTCGGCGTCGCGGCATTGTTTGGTGCAGCGGCCTGCGGCAGCGACGATGACGGCGACGGTGGCAACACCAAGGACGTCGAGGTCTTCACCTGGTGGGCCGACGGTGGAGAAAAGGCCGGCCTGGACGGGCTGGTCAGCACCTTCGACACGGACTGCGCGGACTACACGTTCGTCAACGGCGCCGTCGCCGGCGGGGCCGGGGCCAACGCGAAGCAGGTACTCGCATCCCGGCTTCAGCAAGGCGATCCGCCCGACACCTTCCAGGCACACTCCGGCCAGGAGCTGACGGACTACATCAACGCCGGACAGATCGAAGATCTCAGCGCCGACTACAAGACCTGGGGACTCGACACCGCCTTCCCCCAGGGTCTGATCGACAATCTGACGGTCGACGGCAAGATCTACTCTGTCCCCGCCAACATCCACCGCGCAAACGTCGTCTGGGCGAACACGAAGGTCCTGACAGAAGCGGGAATCACCGAGGACGCCACCACACTTGACCAGTTCATCGCCAACCTTGAGGCTCTCAAGGCCAAGGGCGTCGCGGCACCGCTGGCCGTCGGCAAGGACTGGACCCAGCTGATGCTCCTGGAGGCCGTCCTCATCACCGATCTCGGCCCCGAGAAGTTCACTGGCCTGTGGGACGGCAGCACCGACTGGAGCAGCGCCGATGTCACCAAGGGCATCGAGGACTACAAGACGCTGCTGGGCTACTCCAACGCCGACCGGGACACGCTGGACTGGACCGACGCCGAGAAGCTGGTCATGGACGGCAAGGCCGGTTACCAGCTCATGGGCGACTGGGAGGCCGCAGACCTCGACACCAAGGGCTTCAAGGAGTACAGCTACTCCGCCTTCCCCGGCAACGCCACCGCCTTCCAGTGGCTGGCCGACGGATTCGTCCTGCCCAAGGGCGCCAAGAACGCCGAGGGCACCAGGTGCTGGCTGAAGACGGTTGGCAGCGCCGAGGGCCAGAAGGCCTTCAACACCAAGAAGGGCTCGATCCCCGCCAGGACCGACGCCGTCGCCACTGACTACCCGGAGTACCAGCAGTCGGCGATCGCGGACTGGAAGAAGGGCACCCAGGTGCCGTCCTGCGCCCACGGCGCGGCCTGCGCCCAGGGGCTCCAGGGCGCGCTCAACTCCGCCGTCGGCAAGTTCTCCACGGACCTTGACGTCGAGACCTTCCAGAAGGCGCTCGTCGCCGCGGCCTCCCAGTTCATCAAGAAGTAAGCCCTTTTTCCTCTCATGCACGGCACGCGGCGGGGCAGGTCATCGATCCTGCCCCGCCGTCCGTGCCGTTCGCACCCCACGCCAGAGGGCAACCCATGCGCTATCGAATTCGCCGGTGGGGACCAGGTCTCCTGCTGATTGCTCCATCCCTCGTATTGCTTGCCGTGTTCGTGTACGGATTGATCGCCTGGACCATCAAGGTCTCCCTGAGCGATCGTCACACGGCACAGGAGTCGAACGGTTTCGTCGGCCTGAAGAACTACACAGATCTCTTCACCAACGACATCAACGACCGGTTCACCCATTCTCTGACCAATCTTTTGATCTTCACCGTGGTTTTCATGGCCGGCACCATGTTCTTCGGGGTGCTCTGGGCGCTGCTGCTGGAACGCGGAGTCCGGGCCGAGGGGATATTCCGCACCATCTATCTCTTTCCGATGGCGGTGTCCTTCGTCGCCTCCGGGGTGGTCTGGCGCTGGCTGATGAATTCCAAAATCGGGGAGGACGCGGGAGGACTCAACTGGATCTTCGAGCAGCTCCACCTCGGTTTCCTGCAGAACCCCTGGTGGACCGATCCCGACTGGGGCATGGCCGCGATGGCGGTCCCGGCGATCTGGCAGCTGTCCGGCTATGTCATGGCGCTGTTCCTCGCCGGCTTCCGCGGCATCCCCGCAGAGCTGCGGGAGGCCGCGGTCGTTGACGGTGCCAGCACGTTCCAGCTGTACCGGCGAGTGCTGTTCCCCCAGCTGACCCCGGTCGCCCTCTCCGCACTGATCATCGTCGGTCACATGTCGATGAAGATGTTCGACCTGATCATGTCGGTCTCCGGTGCGCAATGGCTGACCGAAGTCCCTGCGGTCTATGTCTGGCAGACCCTGTTGACCAGCGACTATGCCAAGGCCGCCGCGATCTCGGTCATCCTGCTCCTGCTGGTGGCACTCGTCATCGTGCCGTATCTCGTTCACACCTCGCGAGTGGAGAAGCGCTCATGACCGCCGCGACCGGTGCCCTGCCTCCAGCTTCCGCGAAAACCCCGCGCGGTACCCGGCGGGGCTGGCGGGCCACGCCGATCTCCGTCGTCGCCAGAACCCTGCGATATGCCCTGCTCCTGCTGTTCCTCGCGATCGTCCTGATGCCCGCCTACGTGCTGCTCGTGACGAGTTTCAAGGCCGGCTCGGACATCGGGGTCACCGGGCAGTGGAACCTGCCCAGCCCGTGGACGACCGCGTCCTGGGCCAAGGCGTGGGACTCGCTGGGACCGTCCTTCGTCCGCACGTTCGAGCTGGCGATCCCCGTCGCGGTCATTTCCTCGATCATCGGATCCGCCAACGGCTTCGTGCTGTCCCGGTGGCGGTTCCCCGGGGCGGATGTCGTCTTCACGATGATCCTGTTTGGCATGTTCATCCCCTACCAGGCCGTGATGATTCCCCTGCGGGACATCGTCATGACCATCGGAGTGCCGCCCGGTATCCCGACGCTGGTCTTCGTGCACTGCATCTACGGCATCCCGATCTGCACGCTGATCTTCCGGAACTACTACGCGACCATCGTTCCCGTGGAGATGATCGAGGCGGCCACCGTCGACGGGGCCGGGCTGCTCCGCACGTTCACCTGGATCATCCTGCCGGTGTCCATGCCGGGGTTCGTCGTCACCATCATCTGGCAGTTCACCTCGGCGTGGAACGACTACCTCTTTGCGATCTTCCTGTCCAACACCCGCAACGGCCCGATCACCATCGCGCTGAACGCCCTGGCCGGCGCGCAGTCACCCGACTACGCGGCCTCCATGGCCGGCGCGCTGATCACCTCGCTGCCGACCCTGGTGGTCTACATCGTGCTCGGCCGCTGGTTCATCGGTGGGCTGATGGCCGGCTCCGTCAAGAGCTGACCCTCCCCCGCCGCGCACAGGCGGACGCGCCCGGGAATCCGGCTCTTCCGGCCGGAACCGGGCGCGTCCGCCCTTGGTCAAGCAGAACGACGATCAGAAGCCCGGACCGTGGGAGTGGCCGTGACCGTGACCGGCCGAAGCCGGCTCTGCCGCGGGCTCGGGCTTGTCGACGATCAGGCTCTCGGTCGTCAGCAGCAGCCCCGCGATCGAGGCGGCGTTGGCGACCGCGCTCCGCGTCACCTTGACCGGATCGATCACACCGGCCGTGGGCAGATCGGTGTACTCGCCCGTGACGGCGTCAAGCCCCGTGCCGAAGCTCAGGGAGCGCACCTTCTCGACGACGACGTAGCCATCGTAGCCAGCGTTCTGGGCGATCCACCGAAGCGGCTCGACCATGGCCTTGGAGACGATCGAAACGCCCAGCGCCTCATCGCCCGAGTAGCCGAGGCCGCCGTCCAGCAGCTGCGCCACCTGGGCCAGCGCGGCTCCGCCACCGGGGATGGTGCCTTCCTCCACCGCGGCCTTCGTCGCGGAGATGGCGTCCTCGATGCGGTGCTTGCGCTCCTTCATCTCGACCTCGGTCGCGGCGCCGGCCTTGATGACCGCGACGCCACCGGAGAGCTTGGCCAGCCGCTCCGACAGCTTCTCGCGGTCCCAGTCGGACTCGGAGGCCTCGATCTCCTTGCGGATCTGCTCGACCCGCGACGCGACCTCGGCGTTGTCGCCGGCCCCGCCGACAACCGTCGTGGTGTCCTTGTTCACCACGATCCGCCTCGCCTTGCCGAGCATTTCCAGCCCGACCTGGTCCAGCTTGTAGCCCAGCTCCGGGGAGATGACCTCGCCACCGGTCAGCACCGCCAGGTCCTGGAGCATCGCCTTGCGACGGTCGCCGAACCCCGGGGCCTTGACGGCACAGATCTTCAGAGTCTTGCGGACGGCGTTGACGGCCAGTGTCGCCAGCGCCTGTCCCTCGACGTCCTCGGCAATGACCAGCAGCGGCTTGCTCTCGGCGACGACCTTCTCCAGCACCGGCAGCAGATCTTCCACGGCCGAGATCTTCTGCGTCGTGATGAGGATGAACGGCTCTTCGAAGACGGCTTCCCCGGCCTCGGCATCGGTGATGAAATGCGGGGAGACGAAGCCCTTGTCGAACTGCATCCCCTCGGTGATCTCCAGCTCCGTGGCGAGGGTTGAGCCCTCCTCGACGGTGATCACGCCGTCGCGGCCGACGGCCTCCATCGCCTCGGCGATCAGTTCCCCGATGGTGGAGTCCTGCGCGGAGACCGTCGCGACCTGGGCAATAGCGGTGCGATCCGCGACGTCAGTGGCCTTCGCCCGCAGTGCCTTGGCGATCTCGGCGGCCGCCGCGTCGATGCCCCGCTTCAGCCCGCTGGGGCTGGCCCCGGCGGTGACGTTCCGCAGACCCTCCCGGACCATGGCCTGGGCCAGCACGGTCGCTGTCGTCGTGCCGTCCCCGGCGACGTCGTTCGTCTTCGTCGCGACCTCTTTGACCAGCTGGGCGCCGAGGTTCTGGTACGGGTCGGAAAGCTCGATCTCCTTGGCGATCGTCACGCCGTCGTTCGTGATGGTCGGCGCGCCGTACTTCTTGTCAAGGACGACGTTGCGGCCCCTTGGCCCCAGAGTCACCTTGACCACGTCGGCCAGGGTGTTGACGCCGTGCTCCAGCAGATGCCGTGCGTCGTCTGAGAAACTCAGGATCTTCGGCATATAGTGTTATGTCCCTTCATGCGCAGTCGCCCTGGGGCACCGGGCGCGAAGCGCTCGACGCCCCAGGGCTGTGTTCACTGCGTCCCGCCAGTGCCGCTGGTCAGCGGCGCTGGATCGTTAGCTCCGGCCGGTCGGCCGCAAGGTCACTTCTCGATGATCGCGAGCACGTCGCGGGCGGACAGCACCAGGTACTCCTCGCCCGCGTACTTCACCTCGGTGCCGCCGTACTTCGAGTAGATGACGGTGTCGCCGACCTTGACATCGACCGGAATCCGACCGCCCTTGTCGTCGAAGCGACCCGGGCCGACAGCGAGAACCGTGCCCTCCTGCGGCTTCTCCTTGGCGGTATCCGGAATCACAATGCCGGACGCCGTCGTGGTCTCAGCCTCATTCGCCTGGACCAGGATCCGGTCCTCGAGCGGCTTGATCGCAACCTTCGTCGCGGTAGTCACAGGCATACCCTCCTGGGGTATCAAGATGTGCGTCTGCCAAACCGCCAGGCGGCTGACGTCGTCGCGGGTGCCGTCACCGCCAGGCAAGACACTATGTGTCTGGCACCCTCGACCCGAGAGTGCTAACGCGAGGTTATGCCGACGGCTAGCACTCCGTCAAGGAGAGTGCCAACATCGCCCGTTCGGCGTGTCGCGCCCGGCACCGGCCACGAACATATCAGGGCATACCACCGCTTCCCTCCGTTGCTGAATTGTTACTGCCGATAACAAACCCATGTCGCCACATCCCTTGTGTGAAAAGCACCTCAGAGTTATGTTGCCGGACACAACAATCCTTGTTCGGTGAGTACGGCCCACGCATTTCACGCCTCATACCCGCCCCATAAATGCCTCTTCGCCCGCCTATTCCGGGCGTATTTCATCCCACCAATCCCCCCATCCCAATGGACCTCAGGCCTTACGTGCCACACCTGGCATATACCTGAAAGGACCTCACCGCCATGAGAAAAGGGATCATTACGCTGATAGCGCTCGGCGCTCTCACCGTCAGCGGCCTCAGCGCCTGCGGCAACGACGAGGAATCGGATGACGCCAAAACGCCGAAAATCGGCGTCATCCTTCCGGACAGCAAGTCCTCTGCCCGGTGGGAAACCGCCGACCGCAAGTACCTGGAAGCCGCGTTCAAGGCCGCGGGCGTCAAATACGACATCCAGAACGCCCAGAACGACAAGCAGGCCTTCCAGACCATCGCAGATCAGATGATCACGAGTGGCGTCAACGTTCTGATGATCGCAAACCTGGACAGCGGCACCGGCAAGGCCGTCCTGGACAAGGCCAAGCAGCAGGGCGTCGCCACCATCGACTATGACCGCCTGACCCTCGGCGGCAGCGCGTCCTACTACGTCAGCTTCGACAACGTCGCCGTCGGCAGGCTCCAGGGTGAGGGGCTGGTCAAGTGCCTGGCGGACAAGGGCATCAGCACGCCCACCATCGCGGAACTCAACGGCTCGCAGACGGACAACAACGCGACCCTGTTCAAGAGCGGCTACGACTCGGTCCTCCAGCCCAAGTACGACTCCGGAGAGTTCATCAAGGGTCCGGACCAGTGGGTCCCCGAATGGGACAACGCCCAGGGCTCGACCATCTTCGAGCAGATGCTGACCAGCGACAAGAACATCTCCGGGGTGCTGGCCGCCAATGACGGGCTCGGCAACGCCGTCATCTCCGTGCTGAAGAAGAACCAGATGAACGGCCGGGTTCCGGTGACCGGCCAGGACGCCACCGTGCAGGGCCTGCAGAACATCCTGCTCGGCGACCAGTGCATGACCGTGTACAAGGCCATCGAGCAGGAAGCCGATGCGGCGGCCGGTCTCGCCATCGCCCTGGCCAAGGGCGACAAGGAAAGCACGAGTCAGACCGTCCACGACCCGACCGGCGACCGCGACGTGCCGTCCATCCTGCTGACGCCGAAGGCGATCTACGCGGACAACGTCAAGGACGTCATCGACGACGGCTACGTGACCGCAGCCGAACTGTGCACCGGAGACATCACGTCCAAGTGCGCCGAGGCCGGCATCCAGTAGCCACCGCGGTGTCGCCCGCCGGGACACCGG